>DASSAL010000240.1:0-6356 GCA_035685405.1 Actinoplanes sp.
CGGCCTGGTGGACGCCGCCGAACAGGCCGGCTGGACACCGGTGTACGCGCACGTCAGCGACGCCGGCGAGTGGGACCACTACGAGTGGTCGAGGATCGGATCGCTCTCCGGGTGGGCGCTGGACAACCCGGGCCACCCGGACGCGGCCGCGGCGCTCGCGGCGGCGCGCGACCACCGCACGCGCTGGTTGCGCGGCTACCGCGGCGTACTGGGCTTCGCCACCTTGGTGCTGCGCCGGGCGTGACCGTCAGGAGGTCGATGAGGCGGAGGCCGCCCGCGGCCCGCCAGTCGGTGGGCTGGGTGCGGCACGTGCGGCCTGGTCCAGCCCGGCCGCCGAGGCAGGTGAGCTGCCTGGCTCAGCCGCTGGCGTTGCCGGTCAGGTTCCAGCTCGCCAGATGCAGGGCCGGTGCCGCGTACTGCACTCCGGACCACCGGTCGGGCAGGCGGATCGCGGTGGTTCCGATGCCCAGGACGGCTCCCGGCCCGAGCGCCAACGGATAGGACTGGGTGAACCGCATGGTGCCGACCGCGGCCCTGATCTCGCCGTCCTCGACCAGCCACACGCCGTTGCGGGTCAGCCCGGTCACCACCAGGCTCTTCTGGTCGAGCACCCGGGTGTACCAGAGATCAGTGATCAGCAACCCGCGCTCCATCGTGGCCACCAGCGGCAACGCCGGCGGCGCGACCGGGCCCGGGTGGTCGCCGTCCGGGTCGGCGGTGCCGGAAGCGGCCACCGGCTGAGCGGTGCCGGAGGCGACCGAAGGCCCGGCGGCGGGGGCGCCGGGGGCGAGATGGGGGTGCGTGGCTACCGGTCCCCAGGACCGCGACCACGCCGACGCGTGTCCGGTCGACGCCGCCCCGACGTCGGCGGCCGAGCTGCGGTCGTGGGTGACCGCAACGGTGGTGCCGGAGCCGACCAGGGTGAGCGGCGCCCGCGGCGTGCCCTCGGTGTCGAACGGCAAGGTGAATGTCGGCTCGTCGGTGATCGTCACCGCGGCGTCGAACTGCAGGACGCCGGGCTCGGCGAAGGACTGCTTGCGGGCGTACGACCGGCCGTTGAACCCGAACGCCGCCAGGTTGCTCAGCAGGTCGGCGACCGCCTCCGGTTCCAGCACCACCTCGTACCGGCCCGGTGGCAGCTCGATCGGCCGACCGCCGGCCCGTGCCTTGGCCGCCGCGCGCACGCCCAGCGCGGCGCCGTCGATGTCGGCCAGGCGGTCGCTCGCCAGCCGGGCCACGCCGTCGGCGCCGGCGTTGCGGGCGATGCCGTCCATCGCGGCCTCCACCGCGCGGCCCTCGACCGCCTGGCCGGCGCTGTTCGCGAAGGCGCCGGACGAGGAAACCGTGCGGCAGTATCCGGCCGTCTCCAACCCGCCCGCCGCCCGGACGAAGTCGCGCACCCGGATCGCCCGCTCCCCGGGTGTCGCCTGGGCCGTCGCCTCGTCGAACACGCCGGCCACCACCGGTGCCGGCGGCGTGAGGCCGGCCCACAACGCGTCCGGCGGGGACAGCCGCGCCGCGGCGATGGTGCGCTGCACCAGCGACTCGAGTCCGGCCGCGTCGGTGATCGTGGTGGACCCGCTCGCGGTCCGGCCGTCCAGATGCAACCGCAGGCGTACGACGGAGGTGGCGCCCGCGACGTTCTGGTGGATGGCCGAGTTCGCGAACCGGGTCAGCGCCTCCGCGGTGTGGTAGACGCCGGCTTCCGCGTCGGCTGCCGGCCCGGCCAGCCGCCGAACCAGATCGAGGACCCGCCCGGCCAGCGCCAGCCCGGACGGTGCCGAGTCGTCGGTGCCTTCCGGGGTCATCCGCGCACCCCCAGCCGGACGTTGGTGAACCGGGCCGGGGCGGCCGGATGGCCGGTGTGGCCGATCTGCCCGGGCTGGCCCTTGCCGCAGTTCGGGGTGCCCCAGGCCACCGTCTCGGACGACAGCATGTCCATCGACTGCCAGAACGCCGGGCCGATCCCGGTGTACGTCGGGTTCCGCAGCATCCGGCCCAGCTTGCCGTTCTTGATCTCGTACCCGATCTCGCAGCCGAACTGGAAGTTGAGCCGCTTGTCGTCGATCGACCAGGACCGGTTGATGTCCATGAACACCCCGTCGTCGGTGGCCGCGATGATCTCGTCGAGGGTGTGTGGGCCGGGCTCCAGGCCGACGTTGGTCATCCGGACCATCGGCAGCCGCGCCCAGCCGTCGGCGCGGACGCTGCCGGCGTAGTCGAGCCCGGCCGTCGCCGCCGAGTCGCGCCCGGCCAGCACCCCGACCCAGCGGCCGTTGCGGACCGCGTCGCGCTTGGTGGCCGGGGTGCCCTCGTCGTCGTAGCCGAAGCTGCCCAGCGCACCGGGGATGGTCGGGTCGATGGTGATGGTCATCAGCTCGGAGCCGTACCGCAGCGTGCCCAGCTGGGCCAGGTCGAGCCAGGAGGTGCCGGCGAAGGCGGCCTCCCAGCCGAGGATCCGGTCCAGCTCGATGGCGTGGCCGACCGACTCGTGAATCTGCAGGGCGAGTTGCTCGCTGCCGAGCACCAGGGTGGTCTCCCCGGCCGGGCAGAGCGGCGCGGTGACCAGGGCCCGGGCCTCCTCGGCCATCCGCGGTGCGTGCTCGACCAGATCCAGCTCGTCGACGAGTTCCCAGCCACGGGTGCCGTACTGGCCACGGTGCGAGGGCCAGGACCGGCGCTGGATCTCGCCGTCGCCCTCCACGCTGGCGGTGACGCCGGCGCCGCACTCCCGGATGTGCTGGTCGATCTGGTGACCGTCGCTGGAGGCGAACCACTTCCGGGTGTCCCAGATCTGGTAGATGCCCTCGGCCAGATCGGCGCCCGCCTCCTTGGCCGCGGCGGTGGCCCGGACCAGCAGGTCGCCCTTGGTGGACAGCGGCACCGACAGCGGGTCGACGCGGCACTCGCTGGCCCAGCTCGCCGCACCACCGCCGGCCGGCACCAGCTCGATCGGGCGACCGGGGACCAGCGCGCTGGCCGCGGCGATCTGCGCGGCTCGCCGGCCGGCCGCCCGGGCGGCACCCTCGGTCAGGTCGGGCACCGCGGCGAATCCCCAGCTCGAGCCGACCAGAGCGCGGACGCCGACGCCCGCGCTCTCCAGCGACTCGAGGTCTTCCACCTTGCCGTCGCGGGCACTCATCGACTCGGTCCGCCGCACCATCACCCGGGCGTCGGCATATCGTGCGCCGGCATCGAGCGCCGCCTGAACCGCCGCGCACGCCTCGTCGAAATGACCCATGCGCCGACCCTATGCGGCCGTACGACAATTCAGGTCGGGGACAGCAGGTACCGCGGGTCGATGGTCACCCGCACGGGGTCGGTCAGCTCGAGCACCTGTCCGACCTCGGCGGTGGCGTGCTCGGCGTACTTGCCGCCGTCCAACCGGAACAGTCGCAGCGTCCCGGTGTCCTGCTCGACCAGCAGATACCAGGAAATGCCCGCCGCGGCGTAGCAGTGCATCTTGAGCACCTCGTCGGTGGCCGCGTTGTGCGGCGCGACGACCTCGCACACCAGCCGCACGGACGCGGCGTCGACGACCGGCTCGTGGAAGTCGATGTCCGAGGTGATCACGAGGTCGGGGATCACGATCCGGTCCGGGCACAGCCGGACATTGACCGCCTCCCGCACGTGCAGCCCGGCACGCCTGGCAGCGGACGTAAGAGCTGCCGCGAGTTCGAAGGACAGGTGTTGGTGCCGAGGGCCGGGGGCGACCGTCAAGAACAGACTTCCGTCGAAGAGCTCAACGCGATCAGCGCTGCCGGTGCTGATGGTCATGTCATATGACTACTGTACTCATGACTAGCGGGTCACAGGAGGGACTGCAGTTGCATGACCGAGCGTTCGACGTACGCGCCGCCCACCAGGCAGTGGCCGTGCAGGGCGTGGCTGTCCTGCTCGACCAGCAGATACCACGGAATGCCGGCGTCCGCGTACCCCTGCATCTTCAGCGTCGTGTCCACCGCGGCCGTCGCCGGTGTCACCACCTCGACCACCAGCCTCACGTCGCCCGCTCGCACCACCGGCCGGTCCAGGTCGATCGGCCCGGTGACCACCAGGTCCGGCACCACCACACGGTGCGGGGTCAGCTCCACCGTCACCCCGGTCAGCACGTGCAGATCGGCGCGCCCGGCCTTCAGCGCCGCGGCCACCGCACCGACCAGCATCTGGTGCCGCGGCGTCGGGACCGGCTTGGTGATCACCGTGCCGTCCCAGTACTCGTCGTTCATGGCAGTCGCGCCCGGATGAAGGCCAGCTCATCGACCAGCGACGACGGCGACGTCAGCAGGCCGTCCGCCGGCAGGTCCAGCCGGTGGTGTGCGTAGATGTCCGGCGCGTCGGCAGCCCGGCCCAGGTACCGCTCGGCGAACGCGACCGGCAGATCGGCCCAATCGGTCAGCGGCGACCGGGCGACGCCGCAGTGGAACACCTCCGGCCGCCGGGTCACCGCCAGCCCGGCCAGCCAGCCGCCCAGCCCGGTGCCGAGCGCGGCGACCCGCCCGAGGTCCAGGTCGGGATGCTTGCCGACGAGCGCCTGCAACGCGTCCACGTGGTCGGTGAGCACCACGTCGGCCACCCGCCGGTGCACCACCTTCTCGAAGCTGGGCGCCACTCCCGGCGTACCCCGGCTGTCCACACTGACCACCGCGAAACCCCGCTCCGCCCACCACTGCCGCTCCTGCCAGCAGACCGGGTCGTCGAGCACCTGCTGGTGACCGGGCCCGGCGCCGAAGGTGAGCAGGACCGGTAGCCGGGTGCCGCCGAGAAAACCGGCGGGGTACAGCACGGCGGACGGCAGCCGGCGGTCGGTCACCCGGGCCAGGACCGGGGCGGGGGCGTACGGCAACGGCGCGGCCTCGGTGCGCACCGTGTGCACCCGGGTCTCGCCGCGCCACACCTCACGCCCGAGCACCAGCACGTCGCCGCCGACCGCGGCGTGCCGGGCGCCGGTCAGCCGGACCGCCTCGGCGCCGCCGCCGCCCAGCGCGGTACGCACCCGGAACACCTCCTGCTGGGCCGGGTTGCCGTCGGTGCCCTCGATCACCAGGTCCGGACCGGCGGCCGGTGCCCCGGTGCGCGGCAGCACCCCGACCACCCGGCGCACGTACAGGCCGGGCGGGGTGAGCAGGCTGCCGTCGGCGAACAGGCAGCGGGCGTCGAATCCGTCGTGCGCGAGTTCGCCGCCGACCAGCACCCGGCCGTCCGGCAGGTAGCGCGGCGTGCCGGGGATCGGCTCCACCCAGCGGGCGTCGGCCAGTTCGGCGTGTACCTGGGTCTCGCCGGTGCGCGGGTCCACGGACAGCACCAGCCCGTGCTGCTGCATCCGGCGCAGCACGGTGATCAGCGGTCCGGCGCCGTCGCCCCACCGCTCGTCGGCCCAGTGCACGTCGACCAGGTAGGGATAGGTCTCCCGGTCCCAGTGCACGTCCACCCAGCCGCCGTCCAGGTCCAGCAGGTGCAGAGACACCGACCCGGCGGTACGGGCGGCGAGCACCTGCGTCCCGTCCGGCGCCCACCACCAGCCGCGGTCCCGGCCGAACTCGAGCGCGGCCGGGTCGGCGACGCCCCAGCGGACCCCACCCGGGTCGCGCCACGAGCCACCGGTGGGCTCGCCGGCCAGCAGTTCGTCGTGACCGTCCGGCGGGACGATCCGCAGGCAGTCACCGGGTGTGACGTACCCGATGTACCGGCCGGTGGGGTCCGGCCGCGGGCCGATCACCGGCTCGGCGGTCGGCACCTCGACGTGCGTGCCGGTGACCAGGTCGGCCCGGTGCAGCCGGCCGTCCAGCGCGTACGCCGCGGTCCGCGCCGTGCGGTCGGTGCCGAACGCGCGTATCCCGGGCGGCGACACCTGCGTCTCGGTGCCGGTCGCCACGTTCAGCACCCAGAGCGCGGGGTCCGGATCGAACCGGCCGGACGACCGCAGGAAGGCGACCCGGGCGCCGTCCGCGCCGACCACCACGGCGTGCGGCGTGCCGTGGCGGAACCGGCCGGTCCGCTCGGCGAGTTCGGGAAAGTCCACGACGACCAGCATCGCTGATCAAGGCCCGTCCGCGCCCGGCAACAGCATGACAAAGACGTAGAGTTGCGCCGTGAAAAATCGCCGTCTCCTGTTGGTCCACGCCCACCCGGACGACGAGGTCACCGGCACCGGGGCCACCATGGCCCACTACGTGGCTGCCGGCACCCACGTCACGCTGGTCACCTGCACGCTCGGCGAGGAAGGCGAGATCCACGTGCCGGAGCTGGCCCAGCTGGAGGCGGCCCAGGCCGACCAGCTGGGTGGGTACCGGATCGTCGAGCTGGCCCGGTCCTGCGAGGCGCTCGGCGTCACCGATCACCGGTTCCTCGGCGGG
>DASSAL010000241.1:0-13180 GCA_035685405.1 Actinoplanes sp.
AGCTCGAGTGGTACGCGGTGAGCGAGCTCGACCAGCTCACCTAATCATCGTCGGCCGGCCTCAGCGTCCGGCCGACGGCGATGATCGCGGTGATCGCGCCCACGAACATGATGATCAGCGCGCTGTTCAGCCGGGAGCCGCTGAGCAGGCGCTGCACGGTCAGTTCCAGCTCGCTCACCCGCCCGGCCAGCTCGAGCACCCGCGATCCCGCGGTGCGGGTCAGGATCTCGCCGGTGATCAGCAGCAGCCCGGGTCCGCCGCCGGCCAGCGCGTACCACGGCCACCCGGGCCGGGAGCGTCGCAGCAACAGGTAGGCGAGCACCCCGGCGACCAGGCCGCTGACCACCGCCTGGGTGAGCGTGTACCAGGTGGCCGCGCTGGCCCGCGATGCCGCGCTGTCACCCGCGCCGAACAGGCCGAACAGCACGTCCTGGAGGAAGGTCAGCAGCACGCCGGTGAGGAACACGGCGATGGCACCCCAGCAGATCGTGGCCAGCACCCACGGCGCGCGGAACCCGGCCAGCGCGCCGCCGATCGTCGCCGCGGCCGCCACGGATCCGCCGACCACCGCGTACACCCAGCCCTCGGTGTTGATCGTGACGATGCTGAGCGCGCCCAGCAGGCCCAGCACCAGCCCGGCGCCGGTGGCGACCGCGAAGCGGGCCGTCGCGTTCAGCGCGCGGCGGCGGTCGATCGCGCCGACTATCGCGAGGCCGACCGCCGCGCCCGCGACCAGGCTCGCGGAGATCGCGCCGGGCAGTGCGTACGCGGTGGAGGTGACCTCCATCTCGGCGTTCGCCCGCCCGGTGATGGTGGCCCGGGCCGACCACAGCAGCCCCGCCATCCACAGCGATCCGGCGACGGCGAGCGCGACGCTCGGCCACCAGGCACGCTCGGTCGTGACGGGCGCGTCTTCCTGCGTGCTCATGGGCCTCAAGGTTAGTGCGAGGATGAATCCATCCCACAAGGAGACAGGAGGACCGAGATGGACGCCCAGCTTTCCGTGCCACCCCCGCGGAACGAGCCGGTCCGCAGCTACGCCCCGGGCAGCCCGGAACGAGCTTCGCTGCAAACCCGCCTGGACGCGATGAAGGGCGAACGCCTCGACCTGACGATGACCATCGACGGCCGGCAGACCATGGCCGACGGCCCGTCGATGGACGTGGTGCAGCCGCACCGCCGGCGCGAGGTGCTGGGCGTGACCGGCAACGCCGGCAAGGCGGACGCGGCCGCCGCGGTGGAGGCAGCCAAGCGGGCGGCACCGGGCTGGCGCGCGTTGCCGTACGCCGAACGGGCCGCGATCTTCCTGCGCGCCGCCGAGCTGCTGTCCGGCGGCTGGCGGGACACGCTGAACGCGGCCACCATCCTCGGCCAGTCCAAGTCGTGCTACCAGGCCGAGATCGACTCCGCGTGCGAGTTGATCGACTTCCTGCGCTTCAACGCGGCGTTCGGCGAGCAGATCCTCGGCGAGCAGCCGGCGTCGGCTCCGGGGGTGTGGAACCGGTTCGACCACCGGCCGCTGGAGGGTTTCGTCTACGCGATCACGCCGTTCAACTTCACCGCGATCGCCGGCAACCTGCCGGCCGCGCCGGCGCTGATGGGCAACACGGTGATCTGGAAGCCGTCACCGACCCAGCAGTTCGCCGCGCACTACACGATGCGGCTGTTCGAGGCGGCCGGCCTGCCGCCCGGTGTGATCAACATGGTCACCGGGGACGGCCTGGCGGTGTCCGACGTGGTGCTGGCCGATCCGGACCTGGCCGGCATCCACTTCACCGGTTCTACGACGACGTTCCGGCACCTGTGGCGCGAGGTGGGCGCCAACATCGACCGGTACCGCAGCTACCCGCGAGTGGTCGGCGAGACCGGCGGCAAGGACTTCGTGCTCGCGCACCCGAGCGCCGACGTCGACGCCCTGCACACCGCGCTGGTCCGCGGCGCCTTCGAATACCAGGGGCAGAAGTGCTCGGCCGCTTCGCGGGCCTATCTGCCGCGGTCCATCTGGGAGGGCGGGTTGCGCGACCGGCTCGCGGCCACCGCGTCCGCCATCCGGTACGGCGACGTCACCGACCTGTCCACCTTCGGTGGTGCGGTGATCGACGGGCGGGCGTTCGCCAAGCTGGCCGGGGCGCTGGACCGGATCAAGAACAGCGCCTCCTGCACGGTGGTGGCCGGCGGCACGGCGGACGACAGCGAGGGGTGGTTCGTCGCACCCACGGTGGTGGAGTCCACCGACCCGACGCACGAGATCTTCTCGACCGAGTATTTCGGCCCGATCCTGGGCGTGTACGTCTACGACGACGGCGACTTCGACACCGTGCTGACCCAGGTTGACACCGCGTCCCCGTACGCCCTGACCGGATCGATCTTCGCCACCGACCGGCAGGTGATCGACCGGGTCGGCGGGGAGCTGCGCTACACCGCGGGCAACTTCTACGTCAACGACAAGCCGACCGGTGCCGTGGTGGGGCAGCAGCCGTTCGGCGGGGCCCGCGGCAGCGGCACCAACGACAAGGCCGGCTCGGTGCTGAACCTCTACCGGTGGGTCTCGCCGCGGACGATCAAGGAGACGTTCGAGCCGCCGGCGGAGTGGCGCTATCCCCACATGGGGTGATCGTCCCGTTTGCGTCAATTCGCAGAGTCACGAGGCGGCGGTGTGGTCCCATTTGGGGCGGTTACTCACCGCGATCGCCCTCTGGGCGATTGCGTGCGCCATATTACCGCGCGAGACCGCTCCACATGAGCAAAACGCCCGGTCACGACCCTCGTGGTCGGACTGTCTGTGCGGGACAGTCGCATGTGGAGACGCAAAATGGACGGATCGGGCGAAATCCTGGACGACGGCCGAACAAAGTGGCAGCTTAGAAGGCATGCCCGACTCTCAGATCAACCCAACGGCTGCTGCCCTTCTGGGCCTGCTCCACGAAGGCCCGATGACCGGCGGTCAGCTCATGGCGGCTGCCGAACGCCGCCTCGGGCCCTACTGGTCGATGACGCGGAGCCAGGTCTACCGCGAACTGCCCGTACTCGCCGAGATGGGATACGTCCGTCTCGGGAAGCCGGGGCCACGGTCCAGCCAGCCCTATGCCATCACCGCCGCCGGCAAGCGTGCCTTCAGCCGGTGGCTCGCCGAGTCGCCCGGCCGCGACGCGCTCCGTAACCCGGTGGCGCTGCGGGTCGCCTTCGGCCAGCAGCACTCCGGAAACCAGTTGAGAACGCTGTACACCGGCGCCAACGAGTACCACTCCGAGGCCCTCGCCATGGCCCGGGAACAGGCCAAGGAAGCCAAGAAGGCCGGCGACCCGTACGGGGCCGCCGCGCTGGAGTTCGCCGTCGCGTACCACAAGGCCGCGCTGAACTGGCTCAAGGTCGCACCCGCCGAGTAACCATCCGCAGCCCCACCGCCACCCAAGCGGACTGAAGGCTGAGCTTGACGAGCCGCCCGGCCGGGGAGCCGGCCGGGCGGCGTAGTCTTGACTGTTGTGAGTGCAGCCGACTACCCCGAACAGCTCAAGGCTCTCGACGCCACCCTGCGCACCATCGAGAACGTCCTGGACGTCGACAAACTGCGCCGGAACCGGGCGGAGCTGGAGGAGCAGGCGTCCGCACCGGACCTGTGGGACGACCAGGCCCGGGCGCAGGACGTCAACTCGCGGCTCTCCTACGTCTCCGGCGAGATCTCCCGGCTGGAGAAGCTGCGCTCCCGCCTCGACGACGCCGGCCTGTTGCTGGAGATGGCCCAGGCCGAGAACGACGAGGCGTCGATCGCCGAGGTGGGTGCGGAGATCACCACACTGACCAAGGCGATCGACGAGATGGAGGTCCGCACGCTGCTCTCCGGCGAGTACGACGCCCGCGAGGCCCTGGTGGCCATCCGGGCCGGAGCCGGTGGCGTGGACGCGGCCGACTTCGCCGAGATGCTGTTGCGGATGTACCTGCGCTGGGCCGAGCGGCACGGCTACCCGACCGAGGTCTACGAGACCTCGTACGCGGAGGAGGCCGGGCTGAAGTCCGCCACCTTCGCGGTCAAGGTCCCGTACGCGTACGGCACGCTCAGCGTCGAGTCGGGCACCCACCGGCTGGTCCGGATCAGCCCGTTCGACAACCAGGGCCGCCGCCAGACCAGCTTCGCCGGGGTCGAGGTGATGCCGGTGGTGGCGCAGACCGACCACATCGACATCCCGGAGAACGAGGTACGGGTCGACGTCTACCGCTCGTCCGGGCCCGGCGGGCAGAGCGTGAACACTACGGACAGTGCAGTACGGCTCACGCACATCCCCACGGGGATCGTCGTCACGTGCCAGAACGAAAAGTCCCAATTGCAGAACAAGGCGTCCGCGCTGCGGGTGCTGCAGGCCCGGCTGCTGGAGCGCAAGCGCCAGGAGGAGGAAGCCAAACTGGCTGGCCTCAGGCAGGACACGACCGGCTCATGGGGCGATCAGATGCGCTCGTATGTGCTGCATCCGTACCAGATGGTCAAGGACCTGCGGACCGAGTACGAGGTCGGCAACCCGTCCGCGGTCTTCGACGGGGACCTCGATCAATTCATCGAGGCGGGCATCCGCTGGCGCAAGCAGCGGCAGTTGAGCGCGTGAGGTACGACCGGCGGACTTGGCGATTTCGTTACACCGCGTAGACTGCACTCCCGTGATTCAGCTCGAGAACGTGACGAAGACGTATCCGAAGGCGTCTCGGCCGTCGTTGGACGATGTCAGCGTCGGTATCGAGAAGGGTGAGTTCGTCTTCTTCATCGGCCCCTCCGGTTCCGGGAAGTCCACGATCATCAAGCTCCTGCTGCACGAGATCGGGCCGACCCGCGGCAAGGTCACGGTGAACAGCAAGGACGTGACCTCGCTGCGCTCCTGGAAGATCCCGCACTTCCGGCGCTCGATCGGCTGTGTGTTCCAGGACTTCCGCCTGCTGCCGAACCGCACCGCGTACGAGAACGTGGCCTTCGCCCTCGAGGTGATCGGCAAGACCAAGGCCGTCGCCCGCCGGGTGGTGCCCGAGGTCCTGGAACTGGTCGGTCTGGGCGGCAAGGAACACCGCTACCCGCACGAGCTGTCGGGTGGTGAGCAGCAGCGGGTCGCCGTGGCCCGGGCGTTCGTCAACCGGCCGCTGATCCTGTTGGCCGACGAGCCGACGGGTAACCTCGACCCGGACACCTCGATCGAGATCATGCGACTGCTCGACCGGATCAACCGCACCGGCACGACCGTCGTGATGGTCACCCACGACTCCAACATCGTGAACCAGATGCGCCGGCGGGTCATCGAGATCGAGAGCGGCCGCATTGTCCGAGACCAGGCGCGCGGCGTCTACGGCTGACCCTTACCGCTTCCCAGAAGGAACCCCCCGATGCGCGTGAAGTACGTCCTCAACGAGGTCCTGGTCGGCCTGTGGCGGAACGTCACGATGACCGTCGCCATGATCATCACGATGACGGTCTCGCTGACCATGCTGGGCGCCAGTGTCCTGCTGTACATGCAGGTCAACCAGATGAAGGACTTCTACTACGGCGAGATCGAAGTCTCCATCTTCCTGCGCGAGGACGTCACCGAGGCCCAGCGCACCGCGATCAACCAGGCCATCGACGCGAACCCGCTGGTGCAGAGCAAGACGTACGAGACGCGCGAAGAGGCGTTCGAGAAGTTCAAGGTGCTCTGGCGCGACTCGCCGGACTTCATCAACTCGGTCGGCCCGGAGAGCCTTCCGGAGTCGTTCCGGGTCAAGCTCAAGGACCCCGAGCAGTACGCCGCCTTCGCCGACCAGATGCAGGGCCAGCAGGGCATCCAGGACATCGTCGACCAGCGTGAACTGCTCAACAAGGTGTTCGACATCTTCAACTCGATCCAGGTGATGGCCCTGGTCGTGGCGGCGGTGATGGCCTTGGCCGCGTTGCTGCTGGTGGGCAACACCATCCAGGTCGCGGCGTACAGCAAACGACGAGAAGTCGCCGTGATGAAACTGGTCGGCGCGTCCAACTGGTTCATCCAGGCACCGTTCGTGCTGGAGGCGGTAGCGGCCGGCCTGATCGGATCGATCATCGGCTTCATCGCGCTGTTCGTCGGCAAGGTGGTGTTGCTGGACGGCCGGCTGCAGGCGCTCACCAACGTCCTGACGCCCATTCCGAACGGCAACGTGTGGCTGATGTTGCCGCTGCTGGCCGCGGTCGGCGCCGGGGTCAGCGCGATCACCGCGTGGATCACGCTGCGTTTCTACCTGAAGGTGTGAGTCTGCCGTTTCGCCCTATTAGAGGCGGAAAGTCGAGTACGGTGCCGGTGTGGTGTCCAACCGGCTGTCCGTCCTGCTGGCCACGCTTCTGCTGACGTGTGCCTCCTTCGGGCACACCCCGGCCGCCGCCGGTCCGCGCGACGACGCGGAGAACGCGCGGAAGCGGGCCGACCGCGCGGAAGCCATCCTGGAGGACGCCACGGTGGCGGCCCGCAACGCCGCCCGGCGCCTGGAGGCCGCCACGGCCGCACTTCCGGCGGCTCAACAGAAGGTCGCCGTCTCCCGCGGCGTGGTGGCCGCCGCGCGGGCCGAGGCCAACACCGCCCGGCGCAAGGCGGACGCCGCCCGGGCGGCGTACGACCAGGTCGCCGGGCAGTTCGAGCAGGCACAGCAGCGGGTCGTCCAGGCCCGTGACCGGGTCGGCGACGTCGCCTCGGCGAGTTATATGGGCGCCACCATCGCCGCCATCAACGTGCTGGCCGGCGCATCCGGCCCGCAGGACGCCATCGACCGGCTCGGCCTGGTCGACCAGGTCATGCAGAAGCAGCAGGACAGCGTCGGTGACATGGTCGCGGCGCGCCGGGCGGCCCGGATCGAACAGGACCGGACCGGCCTGGCCAGGCGCGCCGCCGAGGACGCCGAGGAGGAGGCGGAGGGAAAGCTCGCCGCCGCCCGTTCGGCAGAGGTGGCCGCCGTACGGGCCCGCCGGGCCGTCGTACAACTGGCCAACACCCGCCGCGTCGCGCTGGCCATCGCCCGGTCCGAGCGAACCGCGGTCCTGGCCCAGTACCGGAAGGCCAAGGCCGAGGAGACACGCGTGGTGGCCGCGCTGCAGGCCTGGGAGACGAAGCACGGCGGCGGCGTCTCGTACACCGGCGGCAAGCTCCTGATGCCGGTGCGCGGCTGGAAGTCCAGCGACTTCGGCCAGCGCTTCGACCCGTACTACCGGGTCTGGCAACTACACGCCGGCATGGACATCGCGGCGGCCGGCGGCACCCCGATCCACGCGGCCGCGAGCGGGCGGGTGATCCGGGCCGGATACAACGGCGGGTACGGCAACTACACCTGCATCAGCCACGGCAGCGGGCTCAGCACCTGCTACGGCCACCAGTCGGCGATCGGGGTGCGGGTCGGCGAGCGGGTGCGCCGCGGCGAGGTGATCGGCCGGGTCGGCACCACCGGCGCGTCCACCGGATACCACCTGCACTTCGAGACGCGGGTCCGCGGCGTACCGAAGAATCCGCTGCGCTATCTGCCCGCGTGCCTTTGCTAACTTTGACCCCATGCCACGCGAACAGGGACGCAAGGTGGTGGCGTCCAACCGGAAAGCGCGGCACGACTACGCCATTCTCGACACGTTCGAAGCCGGCATGGCGTTGACCGGCACCGAGGTGAAGTCGCTGCGGGCCGGCCGTGCCTCGCTGGTCGACGCGTTCGGGCACGAAAGCAACGGCGAGATCTTCCTGCACGGCATGCACATCCCCGAATACACCCAGGGCACGTGGACCAACCACGAGCCGCGCCGGGTGCGCAAGCTGCTGCTGCACCGCGACGAGATCCGCAAGATGCAGGGCAAGCTGCGCGACGAGGGCATCACGCTGGTCCCCTTGTCGGTCTATTTCCACAACGGGTACGCCAAGGTGGAAATCGGTCTGGCCCGCGGCAAGAAGAGCTACGACAAGCGTCAAGACCTGGCAAATCGAGACGCTCAGCGGGAGATCACTCGGGCGTTGGGCCGACGCAACAAGGGGATGGACTGAGTTAGGGTTCCTCCGCACTTGATCAGCGCAGCGGAGGGCCGATGCCGGGCAAGCACCACCAGCCGTCGTTCGCCGTCCGGCACCGCTATCCGCTGATCGTCGCGGTGGTGCTGCTCGGCCTCGCCGTCACCGGAACCCTCGCGGCGATCCACAACCGGCAGGAACCAGCGCCGCCGCTGCTGGTCACACCCGTGGCCTCGGCTCCGTCGCCGCCGTCTCCTGCTCCGGTCGTGACGTCGCCGTCGGCCTCGCCGTCACCATCGGTATCGGCCCGCCCGTCCCGATCACCGTCGGTACGCCGAACCTCTGCCCGGCCGTCGCCGTCCCCGGCCGCCTCGTTCACCGCGCGTTATGTGCTGATGTCCGGCCGCCGATCCACCTTCCAGGCCTGGGTGGTCATCACCAACGACGGCCGCGCCGCCCGCGACTGGACCTTGGTGATCACCCACGACCCGGACGACGACGTGCAGGTCCAGGGTGGCGGCGGGGCCCGGATGACCGTCTCCGGCGACACCATCACCTTCCGCGGCGACGCGCTGCGACCCGGCGACCGGGCCGCCGTCGGCTATCGGGCCACGGCCGGTACCGACGAGCCACCCCGCCCGTCGTCCTGCCGGATCGAGGGCCGCAGCTGCGACATCACCGAGCGCGGATACCGGAATGAATCCGGCGACCGGAGGCGTTAGACTTTCCGGGTGTCATGACGAGGGGGTGACTGGTTTCGACTTCGTACGTGGAGACAGGGGAAGCGAGCCGAGGAAGCCAACGTCGTCTCGGTAATCGGTCGTTGGAAACCAATAAGCGCCAAGGATAACTCCCGCGCTGACTTCGCTCTTGCCGCCTGAGGTAAGTAGCAAGTCTGTCGGCCTGGGGTCGCCTTCGACCCAGTTCGCCGGCATCAGCTAGAAGGCTGGCCAATCGGTCCCGGTCGCGGGGACCGTGCGGCGAGATCAATCAGCGACTGGGCCCGTCACACCAACTCGCTCACGTGATCGGTGGGGCCGAGTAGAGGCACAGTGAGCTGCGCTCGGAGAAGCCCTGACGAAGCAACGAAGGACCCGGGTTCGATTCCCGGCACCTCCACGAGTGGCTGGGTGGTCCCTGTCCGCGGAAAGCGCGGACCGGGGCCACTCGTCATTTCTGCTCCGGGGGCCGAGCCCCCGGAAGCCCCGCGGTGCGGTGGTTGCGCTGGGCGGAGTGAGTGCGCTGGCCCTCGGATGCCTTCGCCGGGTTTCCCGGCCGAGGCGTTCGAACGACTCGGCGGCCGGCTGCACGCGGCCGGTGAACCCGCGGAGATGCTCCCGGCCGCGGTGCGCACGGTGGCCGAGGCGCTCCGCCTGCCGTACGTCGCCATCGAGGTCGGCGGTGCGGTGCTCGACGCGTACGGCCGGCGGTTTCCCGGCCCGGTGGATGCGCTGCCGCTGCCGTTCGCCGGGGAGACCATCGGCCGGCTGATCTTCCAGGACCGCACCGGCGGCGGCCTGCGTGCCGACGAGCGCCGGCTGCTGACCGACCTCACCCGGCAGGTCGCGGTCGCGGTGCGGGCCGTGCTGTTGAGCCAGGCGTTGCAGACGTCACGGCACCGCCCGGTCGCGGCGCGGGAAGAGGAACGCCGGCGGCTGCGGCGTGACCTGCACGACGGGCTGGGCCCGACGCTGGCCGGCGTCGCGCTGCGCATAGACGCGGTTCGCCGGGCCGGCCCGCCGGACGGTGCCACCGCGGAACTGCTCGACCGCCTGCGCGAGGCCACCGAGGCCGCGGTGGGGGACATCCGCCGGATCGTGTACGACCCGCGCCCGCCGATCCTGGACGAGCTCGGCCTCGCCGGTGCCGTCCGGGAGCAGGCGCTCCGGCTCGGTGCGGCGGACATCCACGTGCCGGACACCCTTCCGGGGCTGCCCGCGGCGGTTGAGGTGGCCGCGTACCGGATCGCCGTCGAAGCCCTCACCAACGCCAGCCGGCACGCGCCCGGCTCGCCGGTCTCCGTGCACCTGGCGGTCAACGGCTCGCTCGAGCTGTCCGTGGCCGACGGCGGCGCGGGCCTGCCGGACGGCTACCGGGCCGGTGTCGGCCTGACCTCGATGCGGGAGCGTGCCGCGGAGCTGGGCGGCCGCTGCGTGATCGGACCGCACCACCCGCGCGGGACGCTGGTCCGGGCGGAGTTGCCGCTCCCGGCGGCGGGGGTGGTCCGGTGAGGGTCCTGGTAGCCGACGACCATCCGCTGTTCCGGGACGGGCTGCGCGCACTCCTCGCCGACACGCCCGACGTGGAACTGGCCGGCGTGGCCGCGGACGGCACCGAAGCGGTCCAGGTGGCGCTGCAGGAACGGCCCGACGTCGTGGTGATGGACCTGCGGATGCCCGGCCTGAACGGGGTGGAAGCCACGCGCCGGATCGTCGCGGCGCTGCCCGGTGTCGCCGTCCTGGTGCTGACCATGGTGGAGGAGGACGCATCGATCTTCGCCGCGATGCGCGCCGGTGCCCGGGGGTAGGTGCTCAAGGGCGCCGAGCCGGACAGCATCCTGCGGTCCATCCGGGTGGTGGCGGCCGGCGCGGCGATCTTCGGGCCGGTGGTCGCGGCCCGGCTCACCGAGTTCTTCACGCCCGCGCGGGCGACCGCCTTCCCCGACCTGACCGCGCGGGAACGCGACATCCTGGCGCTGATGGCCACCGGCGCCGCGAACGCCGTGATCGGGAGCCGACTCGGGTTGACCGAGAAGACGGTCCGCAACAACGTGTCGAACATCTTCGCCAAGCTGCGCGTCGCCGACCGCGCCGCGGCGGTCGCCCGGCCCCGGGACGCCGGCTTGGGTGCGCCGTCAGGGTAGGTCCTTGATCCCGTCCAAGGCGTGCGCGCACGGGCAGTTCCGGTCGGCCGGCAGCGACCGCACCGCATCGAACAGCACGCCGCGCAGGCGTTCGGTGTTGTCGGCGAACACCCGGAACACCTCCTCCTGGGTGACCCCGTGGTCGCCCTCCACGCCCGCGTCCAAGTCGGTGACCAGGGCGATGGCGGTGTAGCAGACGGCCAGCTCGCGAGCCAGGACGGCCTCCGGATGCCCGGTCATGTTGACGATCGTGCCGCCGATCGCGGCGAACCACCGCGACTCCGCCCGGGTGGAGAACCGCGGCCCTTCGATCACCACCATGGTCCCGCCGTCGACCGGGTCCAGGCCGGCCGCGGCGGCCAGCACGGTGGCCCGCCCGGTCGGGCAGTACGGATCGGCGAAGTTCACGTGCACCGCACCGGAGTCGTAGATCGTCTGCGCGCGTCCACTCGTACGGTCGATCATCTGGTCCGGCACCACGAACGTGCCGGGCCCCAGCTCCGGCCGCAGCCCACCGACCGCGCAGGGCGCGATGATCTGGCGTACGCCGATCGACCGCAACGCCCAAAGATTCGCCCGGTACGGGATCCTGTGCGGCGGATGGCGGTGATCGCGGCCGTGCCGCGGCAGAAACGCCACCCGCCGGCCGTCCACCTCGGCCACCGTGATGGGGTCGGAGGGCGCACCGTACGGCGTGGACACCGCGACCTCGTCGGCCCCCGGCAGCAGCGCGTAGAGACCGGAGCCGCCGATGACGCCGATCTCTGCCGTCTTCTCAGCCGCGCGTGGATGGTTCATCCGCAGACCTTATCGGTGGCCGGAACCGCAAGCTAAAGTCCGAGCATGGCGTTGCTAGCTCGCTGGTCGCAGTCGTCGCCGGGTCCCGGCACGGTGGCAGCGCGTGGTTGGGATCGGAGGCGCTGTGTATAGCGAGGGCGCGCGAATCGGAGGCCGATCGATGGAGTCGATGACCGGTCAGTTACTGGTCGCGACGCCCACGCTCAAAGACCCCAACTTCGACCGTACGGTGGTGCTGCTCGTCGCCCACGAACCCGGCGGTGCCCTGGGCGTCGTCCTGAACCGCGCCACCGAGGTCCCGGTTGCCGACGTGCTCGGCACCTGGGGCGACCTGGCCGGCGACCCGGCGGTGCTGTTCGAGGGCGGCCCGGTGCAGCCCGAGTCGGCCATCTGCCTGGCCCGCACCCGCCCCGAGGTGAAGAAGCGGTTGTCCGGTTTCCACCACGTGGCCGGCGCCCTGGGCACGGTCGACCTGTCCGCCGACCCGGACCGGATCCGCGACAGCGTCAGCGGGATCAGAGTTTTCGCCGGCTACTCGGGCTGGTCACCGGGCCAACTCGAAGAAGAGATCTCGTCCGGCTCATGGTTCGTCTTCGACGCGCTCCCCGGCGATCCGTTCGTCAACCGCCCCGACGACCTGTGGGCCATGGTGCTGCGCCGGCAGGGCGACATCCTGGCGGCGGTGGCCCACTTCCCACCGGACCCGTTGCTGAACTGAGGCCCCTGCCGCCGGATGGGCTGTCCGGGTGTGTACTATTCCGTGAGTGCCCGGGCGACCGGGGACGAGTAAGGGGCTGTGGCGCAGCTGGTAGCGCACCACACTGGCAGTGTGGGGGTCAGGGGTTCGAGTCCCCTCAGCTCCACAACCTGATGCGTTGTGCGAAATTCGGGGTCGGCCGACTGTTCGGTCGGCCCTGTTTCGTGTGTTGTGGGGATCTTGAAGACGGGGATGAGCTGGTTCCCGTCGATCTTGATGGCGGCGATGTGTGTCTCAATGATCGCTTTACGTTGGCCGGATGTGCCGTGGGTGAAGACGTCGGCGAGGCGGTCGCGCAGGCGTTGGATGGCCTGCGGGCTGGGTGGCGCAGCGGGGTGTGTGGTGAGGCCGTGGAGTTCGTCGCGTCGGGTGCGGATTTGGTCGAGTTTGACGGTGAGGTCGCGGACCCGTCTGCCGCAGGTGCGTTCGTCGAGGGTGCCGTTCTGGAAGGCGGCGAGGTAGCGGTCGATCGCGACTTCGGCGGTGGTGATCTGGCTGCTGATGGTGTGGAGTTCGGCGTGGTGGCGGTGGGCGCCGTCGGCGCGCTGGGCTTGTTCGGCGGCGATGGCGGCGGCGATGAGGTCGGTGCGGCTGTAGAAGTCGATCAGCGCCTGTTGGACGGCGTGGTCGAGCAGGTCGGCGTCGATGCGGGCTGCGGTGCAGCCGGCGGTGCCGTAGCGGGTGCGGGTGAAGCAGGGCCGTGGGCCCATTGGCCTTTGGCGGCTTTGCGTTCCATGCCGTTGATGACGCGGTCGATGATGACTTCGCGCTCGAATTCGGCGAACGCGCCGAGCACCTGCACGA
>DASSAL010000242.1:0-13540 GCA_035685405.1 Actinoplanes sp.
CAAAGACGAGGACGTCAAGTTCGTCGACGTACGATTCTGTGATCTTCCCGGCGTGATGCAGCACTTCAACATCCCGGTGGAATCGTTCGACGACAGTGTCGTCACCGACGGCCTCGCCTTCGACGGATCGTCGATCCGCGGGTTCCAGGCCATCCACGAGTCCGACATGATGCTGCTGCCGGACGTCGCCACCGCGTTCATCGACCCGTTCCGGATCCAGAAGACGCTGGCCCTGAACTTCTTCATCCACGACCCGTTCACGCGTGAGGCCTACTCCCGCGACCCGCGCAACGTGGCGAAGAAGGCGGAGACCTACCTGGCCTCCAGCGGCATCGCCGACACCGCCTACTTCGGCGCCGAGGCGGAGTTCTACATCTTCGACTCGATCCGCCACTCCACCTCCACGAACGAGTCGTTCTACTACATCGACTCGATCGAGGGCGCCTGGAACTCCGGCAAGGATGAAGAGGGCGGCAACCGCGGCTACAAGACCGGGTACAAGGGCGGTTACTTCCCGGTCGCGCCGGTGGACCACTACTCCGACCTGCGCGACGCGATGGTCCGCCGGCTGATCGACGCAGGCTTCACCATCGAGCGGGCGCACCACGAGGTGGGCACCGCCGGCCAGGCCGAGATCAACTACAGGTTCTCCACCCTGCTGCACGCCGGCGACCAGATGCAGATGTTCAAGTACATCGTGAAGAACACCGCCTGGGAGCACGGCAAGACGGTCACCTTCATGCCGAAGCCGCTGTTCGGCGACAACGGTTCCGGCATGCACACCCACCAGAGCCTCTGGCTGGGCGGCGAGCCGCTGTTCTACGACGAGACCGGGTACGCCGGGCTCTCCGACACGGCCCGCTGGTACATCGGCGGCCTGCTGCACCACGCGCCCAGCCTGCTCGCGTTCACCAACCCGACGGTCAACTCGTACCGCCGCCTGGTGCCCGGCTTCGAGGCCCCGGTGAACCTGGTCTACTCGCAGCGCAACCGCTCCGCCTGCACCCGCATCCCGGTGACCGGCAGCAACCCCAAAGCCAAGCGCGTCGAGTTCCGGGTGCCGGACCCGTCGTCGAACCCGTACCTGGCGTTCTCGGCCATGATGATGGCCGGCCTGGACGGCATCAAGAACAAGATCGAGCCGCCGGCGCCGATCGACAAGGACCTGTACGACCTGCCGCCGGAGGAGTGGGGCGACGTCAAGCAGGTGCCGGGCTCGCTGGACGCGGTGCTGAACTCGCTCGAGACCGACCACGAGTTCCTCACCGCGGGCGACGTGTTCACGCCGGACCTGATCGAGACCTGGATCGACTGGAAGCGGACCAACGAAATCGACCCGGTCCGGCTGCGCCCGACCCCGCACGAGTTCGAGATGTACTACAACGTCTGACCCGTCGCGGGACCAGCAAGCGGCGGTCATGCTCGGCTCGAGCCGAGGTGACCGCCGCTTTGTGCTCACCACACGCAGGCACCGACATGGCGCTCGACACGTCCAAGCCCTACCGGATCGGCAGCGGCCCGTCGCTCGACGGCGGGACCTATCGGCTGACCACCGAGGCGTACGGTCCCTGCTACGCGATCGACGTACGACCTGGTGCTGGCGGTGACGGCGTACACCAGGAACGTCGGCCTGTCGCCGGCGTACCACCACGTTCCCGGGGAGGGTGCGCCGTCGGCCTCCGGCGAGATCCGTCACGGTGTCACGTTCGAGCGCGACCACCGGGTCCTGCTGCACGAACTCGCCACGTCATGGGCCTGCCCGACCTGTACCCGCACGAGCCCTGGAACGCCGCGGAAGCTGCCGTCCGGCCGGCATGGGAGGTCGAGATCAGCTGCATGCCCGCGCCGCAGAACTAGGCTCCGGAACGGCCGCAGGTAAGCGACGGCCGTGTCCCCGTGCCACCCTGGCCGGGTGACCATCCGCATCGTGCATCTGACCCCGCCCGTCTTCCGGGCCCTGGCCGACGGCGACCTGGCGGCGGCGAACGCGGCCAGCCCGGTCCCGCTCTCGGACTATCTGGCCGGCCCGGAGAGCCGGGGCACGTGGCGCATCCGCAGCCGCCAGGCCGATGAGGACCCGGCCAGCGCCGGGTGGGTCACCGGCATCATCTGGGACGAGCAGCGAGAGCGGGCGGTCGGTAAGGCCGGGTTCCACAGCCCGCCGGACGAGGCCGGGATGGTGGAGATCGGGTACGCGGTCGATCCGGCGTACCGGCGTCTCGGGTACGCCCGGGCCGCGTTGGAGGCGCTGCTCGCGCGGGCGGCGCGGGAGCCGGCGGTGCGCACCGTACGGGTCAGTATCCGGCCCGACAACGAGCCGTCCTACCGGCTGGCCGTGCAGTACGGCTTCCGCAAGGTCGGCGAACAGTGGGACGACGAGGACGGCCTGGAGATCGTCTACGAGCGGCCGGCACCGACGCAGTCCTGACGATCGCCGGCGCGGGACGCGGGCGTCCAGATCAGCAGCGCCAGGCTGAAGTAGACGTACAGATTGGACCCGAGCAGGGCCAGCGGCAGCCGCGGCGTGTTCTCCCACAGCCAGGTGAGCCGGGAGGTCATCACCAGATAGGCGGCGCCGGCCAGGAACAGGTAACCGCGGCGGCCGGGCCAGGTCAGCCCGGCCTCGGCGCAGCGGATCAGCGCCGGCAGCAGCCAGACGCAGTGGTGCACCCAGGTGATCGGGCTGAGCAGGCAGCCCAGCACCCCGGTCAGCGCCAGGCCGAGGACCAGGTCGTCGGCGCGCGCCCGGACCCGCCGGTACCAGATGACCAGCAGCACGCCGGCACCGGCGATCCAGAGGTACGACTCGACGCCGTCGAACGGCAGCCGGGCGACGAACCCGCGCAGCGACTGGTTCGACAGGTACCAGTAGTCGCCGACCCGGCCGGGATCCCACAACGCCGAGGTCCAGAACCGCCACGACTGGTCTGGGAAGATCGCCGCGGTGGCCAGCGTCGCGCCGGCCGCCGCGGCCATCGCGGTGAACGCCGCCCGCCACCGCCGGGTGACCAGCAGATAGAGGATGAACACGCCGGGGGTGAGCTTCACCGCGGTGGCCAGCCCGATGCCGGCCCCGGCCCACCGCCGCCCCCGGCCCACGCCGAACAGCAGGTCACCGGCCACCAGCGCGAGCAGCAGCGTGTTCACCTGCCCGAAGGTGATCGTCTCGCGGACCGGCTCGAACGCGATCGCCAGGCAGCCGGCCACGCCCAGCGCGAACCAGACCGGCCAGCCGCGGCGACGGACCAACGGCAGGATCAGCCAACCCACCACCAGTACGGTGGTGAGCACGGTGGCCGCCGTCGCGATCACCACGACCGCCCCGAACGGCAGGACCGCCATCGGTGCCATGGTCAGCCCGGCGAACGGCGGATACGTGAAGCCGTACGGTGTACCCGGCCGGGTCCAGTCGTAGACCATGCCGCCCTCGCGGAACCAGAACCGGATGGCGCCGTAGTACACCTTGCTGTCGAAGAACCCGTTGCGCATCTCGGCGAGCCAGACGATGCCCACGGTGACGGCGACCAGCACGGCCAGCATCGAGACTTTCTTGGTCACGCCCGCCGCACTCCCCGGACCAGAACGAACAGGACGAGAGCGGTGACCACCACGGCACCTTGCATGCGGGTGGCCAGCGCCAGGTTGTAGCCGTCGGGCAGGCACAGGGCCGCCGCCACGGCACACGGGACGACCAGCCATCGCGTGTCCCGGTGCAGGGTGGCGGCGAGCACGGCCAGCGGCCAGGTCGCGTACCAGGGATGGAACACCGGGGCCAGCGCGACGGTGGCGGCCAGCGCGAGTCCGGCGTAGAGCAGGGGGTCCGCGGCGCGGGCCTGCCACCACAGCACGGCCAGCACCGCCACCAGCGCGGCGATGCCGAGGACCCGGGTCACCGGTACGGGATCCCACTGCGCCCCGAAGACCCGGCCGACCAGTCCCGCGGTCAGCCCGATCGCGGTCGGCGGCGACGTCCACTGCACCGAGGCGCCGCTGTCCGACAGGTTGGTCACCCAGCCGAAGCCGAGCCGGGTGGTCGCCGAGACAGCGGCCAGCGCGGCGACCGCCGAGCCGGTGACGACGGCCGCGGGCCGCAGCAGACCGCGCAGCGGTGCGCGCGGCGGCACCGCCATGAGCACGACGAACGGCAGCACCACCACCGCCGTGACCTTGACCCCGACGGCGAGCCCGAGCAGCACCCCGGCCGCCGCCAGGGTCGCGGCCGTCGGCGGCCGGGTGGCCACCGCCAGCGCCGCGACCAGCAGGCCGACCATCACGGCGTCGTTGTGGGCGCCGGAGATCAGGTGGATGGTCACCAACGGGCAGGCCAGCGCCAGCCACACCGCGCGCGCTGGTGGCACGTCGCAGTGGCGGGCCAGCACCGGCACCGCGACCGCGATCAGCACCACACCCAGCACGGCGATCACCCGCAGCACCGCGACCGTGCCGGCCAGCGTGCCGCCCAGCTGTGCCGCCGCCGCGGCCAGCACCAGGAACACCGGCCCGTACGGCGCGGGCGCGTCCCGCCAGGTCGGGGACACCGCCTCCAGCCACGGGCAGCCGAGCACCGCGGCGCCCGCCGCGTACGGGTCCTGCCCGGCGGCCAGCAGGTATCCCTGACAGGCGTACGAATACACGTCGTAACTGCCCAGCGGGAGCATCGGCAGCAGCGGCACGGCCCACAGGGCAGCCGTCACGTACGCCCAGCGCGCCGACGGCACCACGGTCCGCCCTGCCCACCACGCGCCGACCAGCAGCACCGTGCCGATCAGCCAGGACAGCGGCAGCAGCAGGCCGTTCTCGCCGGCCAGCACGGTTCGCGGGGTCATCGTCGGCTGCCACGGTGAGCGGGCGCCGCCGAGGTACGCCGCGACGGCCAGCAGCACGCTTCCGGCCAGTCCCGCGTACCGGATCACAGCGGGTCGGGCCATGGCGGCCACCCTATCGCCGGTCATCTGCGGTCCGGCGAAGCCGCCCCGGTATGGTCGGCGGCGTGGGGGCCCGGGTACGCGCGGAGTGGCTCGGCGCCGGACTGGCCGTAGCGCTGGGCGTCGCGTACCTGCTGCTCCCGCGGATGGGCTCGGACCTGTCCGCCCAGGTGGCCCGCGCGGATTTCTTCGCGCAGCACGGGTACACGCCGATTGACCTGCGCTGGTACGGCGGCGTCGACCAGCTCGGCTACAGCCTGGTGTCACAGCCGGTGATGGCGCTGCTCGGCGTCCGGGTGACCGGGGTGGTCGCGCTGGTGATCTCCGCCGTCGCGCTGGCCGCTCTGCTGCGCCGCACCGGGGCGCTGCGCCCGCTGCTCGGCACCGTGGCGGGCGTGGTGTGCATCGCCGGCAACCTGGTGTCCGGCCGGGTGACGTACGCCCTCGGGGTGGCTTTCGGGCTGCTCGCGCTGCTCGCCCTCACCGCCCCCCGGCTGCGCTGGCTGGCCGGGCCGGCGGCGCTGCTGGCGTCCGCGACCAGCCCGGTGGCCGGGCTGTTCCTCGGTCTGGCCGGGGTGGCGCTGCTGCTGTCCCGCCGGATCGGGCCGGGCCTGCTGGTGGCGGTGCCGGCCGCGGTCCCGCTGGCGCTGACCGCCGGGCTGTTCGGCGACGGCGGCTGGATGAACATCGGCCGGTGGGACGCGATCCGGGCGATCGTCACGAGCCTGGCGGTGGCCCTGCTGGTGCCGCGCCGCCCGGTGCGGATCGGCGCCGCGCTGTCCGCGCTCGGCGTGCTGGCCGCGTACCTGATCCACACCCCGGTCGGGTTGAACGCGACCCGCCTGGTCACCATGTTCGCGCTGCCGGTGCTGGCCGGGTATGCCGCCCTTCCCCGCCGCGAGCTGCGCGGGTGGGCGCTGGCGCTGATCCTGGTGGCGGTGACGTGGTGGCAGCCGCCGGTGGTGGTCGCGGACGTGCGGGACGTCGGCAGTCCGACCGCCGACCCGGCGTTCTTCCGGCCGCTGCGGGATCAGCTGGCCCGGCTGCCGCTGGCCGGGCGGGTGGCGATCCCGCCCACCCGGAACTACTGGGAGGCGGCGTACCTGGGTGATGTCCCGCTGGCCCGCGGCTGGCTGCGGCAGGCCGACATCGACCGCAACCCGCTGTTCTTCACCACCGTGCCGGGTGCCGCCGGCACCGGCGTCCCGCTGACCGCCGACTCCTATCGCGACTGGCTGATCGCCACCTCGGTGCAGTACGTCGCGGTCGCCGACGCCGAGCCGTCCTGGGTGGGGCGGGCCGAGGCCGAGCTGATCCGGGGCGGGCTGCCGTACCTGCGGCCGATCTGGTCGGACCGGCACTGGCGGCTGTACGCGGTCGTCGACGCGCAGCCGATCGTGGCGCCCCCGGCCACGCTGACCGGCCAGGATGCGGCAAGCCTGACCTTCGACGCGCCCGCGGCCGGCGACGTCACCGTCCGGATCCGGTACTACCGCTGGCTCACCGCCACCGGCGGCGCGGTCGTCGAGGCGGCCGGCCGGTGGACCGTGGTCCGGGTGCCCGGCCCCGGCCGGTACACAGTGACCAGCTAGGCCTCCAGCACCCGTTCCGTGGCGGCCCGGCAGCGCCGGGTCACCCGCAGGTAGCGGTCCACGAACTCGCCCGGGTCGCCACCGCCGAGCAACTGCACCGCGCCGGCCAGTTCCACGCCGTGCCGGGGCAGCTGGTCGGTGGGCCGGCCCCGGACCAACGTGAGCGCGTTGCGGACGCGGGCGGCCAGCGTCCAGCCGGCGGTCATCGCGGCGGCGTCCACCTTGCCGACCAGGCCGGCCGCCCGCGCCGCGGTGAGCGCCTCCAGCGTGCGGGTCAGGCGCAGCTCCGGCACCTGGTACGCATGCCGCAACTGCACCAGCTGCACCGCCCACTCCACATCGGCCAGCCCGCCGCGGCCCAGCTTGGTGTGCGTGTTCGGGTCGGCGCCGCGGGGCAGCCGCTCGGTCTCCACCCGGGCCTTGATCCGGCGGATCTCCACCACCTGCTCCCGGGTGAGCCCGCCGCTCGGATACCGGTAGGTGTCGGCCAGTTCCTCGAACTCCCGGCCCAGATCCTCGTCACCGCAGACGAACCGGGCCCGCAGCAGCGCCTGCGACTCCCATACCCGGGACCAGCGGGCGTAGTACTGGGCGTACGCGTTGAGGCTGCGGACCAGCGGACCCTGCCGGCCCTCCGGACGGAGATCCGCGTCCACCCCCAGCGGCGGATCGGGCGCCGGAGCGCTCAGCAGCCGGCGCAACTCCTCGGCGATCTGGTGGGCGGCGGCGCTGGCCTCGTTGTCAGTGCTGCCACCGGCGCCTTGGCCTCCGGCCGGGGCGGCGAAGACGAACAGCACGTCGGCGTCGGACGGGTAGCTCATCTCGTATCCGCCGAGCCGGCCCATCCCGATGACGGCGAACCGCAGGCCCTCCGGGCCCGGCTTGACCGACCGGGCGATCCGCAGCGCCGCGTTCAGGGTGGCGTCGGTGACGTCGGACAGCGCGATGCCGACCGCGTCCACGTCGACCGGATCGGACGGCGCCAGCTCACCGGCCCGGCTCAGGATGTCGGCGCAGGCCAGCCGGAACAGTTCCCGGCGGCGCAGCGCGCGCACCGCCTTGATCGCGGTGGCCGGGTCGGCGGCGTGCCGGTCGGCCACCGACGCGAACCCGTCGATCAGCGTCTCCCGCGGGCGGGGCTGCAGTTCGCCGTCCTCGGCCAGCAGGCGCAACGCCTCCGGGTCGCGGGTGAGCAGATCGGTGGCGTACCGGGACAGGCCCAGCACCCGGGCCAGCCGCCGGGCCACCGGGCCGCCGTCGCGCAGCAGACGCAGATACCACGGTGTGCTGCCCAGCTTCTCCGACACCTGCCGGTAGCTGAGCAGGCCGCGATCCGGCTCCGGGGCGTCGGCGAACTCCTGCAGCAGCATCGGCAGCAGGTGCCGCTGGATCGCCGCGGTGCGGGTCACCCCGCCGGTGAGCGCCTCGATGTGCCGCAGCGCGCCGGCCGGGTCGGCGTACCCCAGGGTCTTCAGCCGCCGGCCGGCCGACTCCGGCGTCATCCGCAGCGCCTCGGCCGGCACCCGCGCGACCGCCTCCAGCAACGGCTGGTAGAGCAGTTTCACGTGCAGCCGGCGAACCTGCGCGGCCTGCCCGACCCAGTCGGACCGGAACGCCTCGACCGCGTCCTGCCCGGGCAGCGCCGTGTATCCGAGCGCGGCGGCCAGCCAGCGCAGGCCCTGCGGGTCGTCCGGGACGGTGTGCGTCCGCCGCAGGTTCTGCAGTTGCAGCCGGTGTTCGACGCTGCGCAGGAACCGGTACCCGCGCAGCAGCGTCTCGCCGTCGGCCCGGCCGACGTACCCGCCCGCCACGAGCGCCCGCAGGGCCGGCAGCGTTCCCCGCTCGCGGAGGCTCTCGTCGACCCGGCCGTGGACGAGTTGCAGCAGCTGCACGGCGAACTCGATGTCCCGCAACCCGCCCGGCCCGCGCTTGATCTCCCGGTCCATCCGGTCCTTGGGTACGGCGTCGATGATCCGGCGGCGCATGTCCCGCACGTCGTCCACCGCTTCCGGGCGCTCGGCGGCTTGCCAGACCAGCGGCGCCAGGTCGTCGATCCACTCCTGCGCCAGCGCGATGTCGCCGGCGGCCGGGCGGGCCTTGAGCATCGCCTGGAACTCCCAGGTGCGCGCCCACCGGCGATAGTAGGCCTGGTGGCTGGCCAGGGTCCGGACCAGCGGGCCGCGACTGCCCTCCGGCCGCAGCGCCGCGTCCACCGGCCAGGCGACCTGCCCGCAGATCTCGATCAGCCGGGCCGCGACCGTGGTGCCGGCGGCCAGGTCCTCATCGCCACCGGCGACGAAGATGACGTCCACATCGGACACGTAGTTGAGCTCGTTGGCGCCGCACTTGCCCATCGCCACCACGGCGAGCCGCGGCTCGGCGGGCAGACCGGTCACCGCGATGGTGTACGCCGCGGCAAGCGTCTCGTCCGCGAGGCGGGAGAGCGCCGCCATGGTGGGCTCCAGTCCCCGGCCGCCGGTCAGATCGGCGGCGGCGATGCGCAACAGCGCCACCCGGTACGCCCGGCGCAGCGCCGGTACGGTCAGCTCGCCGTCGACTTCGAGGTGGCCGTCGGGGTTCGGCGGCAGGCCGGTCCGCCCGGTGGCCAGCACCCGCCACTCGTCCGGGTTGGCGACCAGATGGTCGCCCAGCGCCGACGAGGCGCCCAGCACCGCGACCAGCCGCCGGCGCAGCCCGGCGTCGGCGGAGAGCGCGTCCAGGACGGCATCGGTGCCGGCGTTCTCGGTGATCTCCCCGCTCGGGCCGGTGACCCGGCCGCCGTCGCCGCGCGCCGCCGCCCGGCCGGCCGCCTCCACCATCCGGTGCAGCTGGCGCAGGGCGAGGTTCGGGTCGGCCGCGCCGGACAGCGCCTGCAGCAGGTCGGCCGCGGTGGCGTCCATCGGGCCCTGCGACTCCGTGTCCCACAGCCGCAGACCGGTCGGCCCGAGCAGGTCGGCGGCCTTCGCGCCGTGGTCGGCGAAGCCGTACCGGGCCAGCCGGCTGGGCCTGGTCACCTACTGTCCCAGCAACGGCAGCGGGCGGCCGGTGCCCGGATTCGGGATGTCGGCGTCCGGCAGCATGCCCAGCGCCAGGGCGGCGAACCGGGCGGCGAACGGCTGCCAGACCTCCTCGACGTCGGCCAGCACGTCCGCGGTGGCCACGGCCAACACCTCCGGGTCGTACCCCAGCTCGGTCAGCACCGCGGCGTCGTGCCCGGCCCAGGCGGCGATCATGGCGACGTCGCACTCGATGTGGAACTGCACGCCCCAGGCCCGGTCACCGAGCCGGAAAGCCTGGTGCGGATACCGCGTGGAGGCGGCCAGCAGCACCGCGTTCAGCGGCAACTCGGTGATCTCATCGCTGTGCCACTGGATCACGTCGGGCAGCAGCGGCACCCATTTGAACAGCGGGTCGGCGTCGGCGGCGTCACGCCGGCCGACCAGACCCGGCCCGATCTCCGGTCCGGAGGTGCTGCGTTCCACCAGCCCGCCGTGCGCGGTGGCGAGCAGTTGCGCGCCGAGACAGACCCCCAGCGTGGGTACGCGGTGCCGGACCGCCTTGCGCAGCAGCCCTTCCAGCGCCGGGAACCACGGCGCGCCGGGCGCACCCTCGGGACCCGGGTAGGCACTCTGGTCACCGCCCAGCACAACCAGGGCGATGTGGTCGCCGAGGTCGCTGGGCAGCTCGTCGCCGGCGTGCGGCCGCAGCACGGTCAGCGGCAGCTCCGCCTCGGCGAACCACTCCCCCAGCCGGCCCAGCGGATCCGACGGGTCGTTCTCGATGACTAGCGCAGTTCCCACGCACCGAGGCTAACCGGTTCCGGTCCGCAAACACCGACAGGACGGTGTCGCGGGCCGCCGGGAGGGTGGTGGGGTGCCGGCAGGTCGCCGGCCCGGACCAAGGGGAGTGAAGGAAATGGCGCAGATGAACGGAGTCGGCTGGTTCGAGATCGGCACCGACCGTCCGGACGTCGCCGAGCGGTTCTACGGCGAGGTGTTCGGCTGGACCTTCGCCGACGACGAGTCGCCCGGCTTCGACGGCAAGCCGTACCGGCTGGTCACCACGCCGGCCGCGGGGAGTCCAGCCGGTGGTCTCACCGGCACGGCCGGCAAGCTGCCGAACTACGCGGTGTTCTCGGTGGTGGTGGCCGACACGGCCGCGACGTGCCGGCGGGCGGAGGAGGCCGGCGGCAAGGTGCTGGTGCCGCCGCAGACGGCGCCGAACGGGCTGGTGTTCGCGCACATCCTGGATCCGTCGGGCAATCAGGTCGGCGTCTTCACCCCGCCGGCGGCCGGCTGATCCGGCCGTCCACGGTGGACGCCGGGGGCCTCGGCGTCCACCGGTCGGCCGGGCGGCTGCCCGCGGGCGTCCGTCATCCCAGCGTGAGCCGATGCACCAGCCGGCCCGGGATGTCCAGATCGCCGGGCGCCAGGCCGCGCCGCCGGGGTGGGTCGGCGGTGACCGTGACGCCGGCGATCCGGTCGGTGCGGAACGCCCGGATCCCGTCCCGCAACCGGCACCAGGCGATCAGGTACCAGTGGTCGCGGCCGCCCAGAAACCCCAGCGGCTCGACGTCCCGGACGGTGGTGGCGCCGGCCTTGTCGGCGTATCGCAGACGCAGCACCCGGCGGCCGGCCAGCGCGTCGGTGACCAGCGGGGGCACCGGCGGCGCCGCCCCGCCGCGGTCCACCAGGTGCACCTTGCCGGCCAGGTCACGGGCCGCGGCCGCGTCGTCGGTCTGCATCGCCGCCACCAGCTTGCGCAGCGCCGTGCCCGCGGTGTCCCGGAACGGTGTGCCGTCCAGGCCGCGCAGCGCCAGCGCCATCGCCACCGCCTCGGCCGGCGTGAGGTTCACCGGCGGCAGCGTGCGGGCCTTGTCCAGGCAGTAGCCGCCGGTGCGGCCGGGCTCGGCGTAGATCGGTGTGCCGGACTGCTGGAGCGCCGAGATGTCCCGCTCCACGGTGCGCGCGCTCACCTCGAACCGGCGGGCCAGCCAGCGCGCGCTGCGCGGCCGCGGCGCCACCGCGCGCAACTCCTCGACGAGCGCGTACAGCCGATCGGTCCGGTTCACACCCCGGACCCTAGGACGGGGGTACGACAGAAAGACGCTTCGTGGGGAGCGGAGCGACGACCCCCGAACTCCTTCAGGCGATGCAGGCCGCCACGATCAGCGCGGCGCCGAAGTGGCTGGCGGCACTCACCGTTGCGCCCGGGTGGCGGTCCGGGGTGCAGATCACCTCGCCCAGCTTTCCGGGGGTCAGCCAGTCCAGCACCATGAACGCGAAGCCCATGATGGCCACCCCGATGATGCCGAAGATGACCGTGGACGCCAGCCCCTGCACGAAGTCGTCGTAGCTGGTGAACACCGCGGTGAAGACGATGATCGCGACGCCCAGCTGGTTGGCGGCGAGCAGCAGCGCGGCGTTGGGATTCCGGTCGCGCCAGATCAGATCCCGGAGTTTGCCCGGCGTGAGCAAGTCGACCATCACGAACCCGACGGCCATGATGCCGATCCCGGCCAAGCCGAACACCACACTGCGCCCGGCTCCGTTGAGCAGGTCTTCCAGCACGACGTCTCCCTCGTAGTAGTCCGAGGGCACCGTACCGGACGTGATCCAATATGGCCGGGAAACTAGAGCGCGCCGAGGTAACGCTGCCGCTCGTACGGGGTGACCTCGCGCCGGTACTGCTCCCATTCCGCCCGCTTATTGCGCAGGAAGAAGTCGAACACGTGCTCGCCGAGCACCTCGGGCACCAGCTCGGACTGGGCCATCACGTCGATCGCCTCGGCCAGGTTCTCGGGCAGCGCGTCGTACCCCATCGCCTTGCGCTCGGCGGCGGACAGCGACCAGACGTCGTCCTCGGCGCCGGGCGGCAGCTCGTACCCCTCCTCGATGCCCTTGAGGCCGGCGCCCAGCAGCACCGCGAAGGCCAGGTAGGGGTTGGCCGCCGAGTCCGGGGACCGGACCTCGACGCGCGCCGAGTTGGGTTTGCCGAAGGCCGGCACCCGGACCAGCGCGGACCGGTTCAGGTGGCCCCAGCTGACGAACGCCGGCGACTCGGTGATCCGGTCCGGCAGCTGCATCGGGAAGAGCCGCTTGTACGAGTTCACCCACTGGTTGGTGACGGCGGTGTACTCGCGGGCGTGCACCAGCAGCCCGGCGATGAACGCGCGCGCGGTCTTGGACAGCTTCATCGGGTCGTCGCCGTCGTAGAACGCGTTGCGCTCACCCTCGAACAGCGAGACGTGCGTGTGCATGCCGCTGCCCGGCTCGTCGGTGTACGGCTTCGGCATGAAGGTGGCGCGCACCGCCTGGGACAGCGCCACCTCCTTGACCACGTGCCGGAAGGTCATGATGTTGTCCGCGGTGGTGAGCGCGTCGGCGTACCGCAGATCGATCTCCTGCTGGCCGGGGGCGACCTCGTGGTGACTGAACTCGACCGAGATGCCGATCCGCTCCAGCGCGAGCACGGCCTGACGGCGGAAGTCGCGGGCCACCGAGTGGGTGGTGTGGTCGAAGTAGCCGCCGGTGTCCACCGGGATCGGCAGCGAGCCGTCCAGCGGGCCGTCCTGCACCAGGAAGAACTCGATCTCCGGGTGGGTGTAGAAGGTGAACCCCTTCTCGGCCGCCTTGGACAGCATCCGGCGCAGCACGTGCCGGGGATCGGCCCAGGCGGCGCTGCGGTCGGGCAGCAGGATGTCGCAGAACATCCGGGCGCTCTCCCCGCTGGCCCCGCCCTCGAACGGGAAGACCTGGAAGGTGGTGGGGTCGGGCATGGCGATCATGTCGGACTCGTACACCCGGGCGAAGCCCTCGATGGCCGAGCCGTCGATCCCCAGGCCCTCCTCGAAGGCCGACTCCAGCTCGGCCGGCGCCACCGACACGCTCTTCAGGGTGCCCAGCACGTCGGTGAACCACAACCGGACGAAACGGATGTCGCGCTCTTCCAGCGTGCGGAGCACGAACTCCTGCTGACGGTCCACGTGCACCCCTTCTTCGCCCGTCGATCAGTCTTCCCCGA
>DASSAL010000243.1:0-6104 GCA_035685405.1 Actinoplanes sp.
AGCGGCAGCACGTCGGCTGCCTGCCCGATGGTGTGCAACACCCCGCCCTGGGTCCAGTGCAGCGCGCTGACCAGGGAACTGACGCCGGCGAGCACCATCAGCGGCCCGAACCGGTTGGCCGGCCGGCAGCGCCAGGCGACCAGCCCGCTGATCAGGTAGGCCGCGGTCAGCCAGCCGATCACGGCGACGTGCACCGGCGGTACGCCGTTGGCCACCCCGATCACGATCTCCGCGGCCAGGGCACCGAGCAGCACCGCGCCGAGCGCGGTGAGCGCTGTGGTCGTCGGGCGGAGCATGGGCACCCCCCATCACGTCGGCTTCACGCTACGCCGCCGGAGTGCCGCGGACACACCAGAAAACCGGCCTGTCCACCGGCCGGTCCGCCCGCTTACCGGGGCGCCGGCGCGCTGTCAGCGTGAACCGCATGATTGCCATGACAGCTGCGGTCCTGATGGCCGCCACCGCACTCGCCGTACCCACCACCGGCACCCCGCTGCGCGCGGACCTGGACGCGTTGGTCGCGGCCGGCTCGCCCGGCGCCGTCCTGACCGTCCGGCACGGGACCCGAACCCAGCGACTGGCCGCCGGATACGCGGACCTTGGGGAGCGCCGCCCGATGCGCGTCGAGGACCGGTTCCGCGGGGGCAGCCAGATGAAAAGCGTCACCGCCGCGGTGGTCCTGCAACTGGCCGAGGAGAGACTGTTACGGCTGGACGATCCGGTGGATCGGCTGATCCCGGGCGTCATTCCGCACGGGTACGGCCGTGGCGTCACCGTGCGCCACTTGCTGCAGAACACCAGCGGCCTGGAGAACTTCAACAACGATCCGCGGGTGCTGGCGCCGTATCTGGCCGGCGACCTGGGCCACGTGTGGACGCCGCAGCAGTTGCTGGACATCGCCTTCGAGCACCCGCCGGTGTTCCCGCCGGGCACCGGATTCCACTACTCGGACACCAACTTCTTCCTGGCCGCGTACGTGGTGGAGGCGGTCACCGGCCACAGCTTCGACCACGAGTTGCGCACCCGGATCCTGCGGCCGCTGCACCTGCGGGACACCGACCTGCCGACCACGACGCGGATCTGGGGACGGCACGCGCACGGGTACTTCGATCTCGGTGACCCGCCGGTGCTGACCGACCTCACCGCCATGTATCCGTGGGCCTGGGCGGCCGGCGGAATGAACACCACGGTGGCCGACTCGGCCGCGTTCTATCGGGCGCTCCTCGGCGGCCGGCTGATCGGGCCACGGATGCTGCGCGAGCTGCGCCACACCGTGCCGGACCCGGACAGCGATCTGCCCACCGGCTACAGCCTGGGGCTGCAGCGCTGGACGCCGTGCGGCGAGGCGTGGGGGCACAGCGGCAACACCCCCGGATATCTGGTCTACACGTGGGTCAGCCCCGACCTCCGGCACGAGGTGGTGCTGATGGTCAACAAGGATCCACGGAGCCTGGGCGCCGCCGTCATGGCCCAGTACAACGCCTTGCTCATCCGCGCCTTCTGTGAGCGGTGATCGAGATGCGACGTCTGATGACCCTGTCCGTGCATGCTGGTGTCGGCGCCGTGAAGATCGAACCCCGGCCATGACGGCCGTCGCCGACAGCCCCACGATCCGCGCCCGCCCCACCTTCCGGCGGACGCGGATCGTTCGGCGTCCCCTGGGCATGGCCGGATCGTTCTTCGCGGTGTCGTTCTTCTGCGCCGCGCTCACCCCGTCCCTGCTGCCCCGGTCATGGTTCTTCCAAGGGATGGTCAGCGGCCTGACCGCGGCGATCGGGTACGGCCTGGGCGCCACCGTCGGCGCCCTGACCCGGCTGGCGGTACGCCGCCGTTACCCGCGCACCGCCCGCTGGTACTGGTACCTGTTCCTGATCTACGCCCCGGTGATCGGGGTGGTGTTCCTGGCGCTCGGCACGAAGTGGCAGCAGGAACTTCGGGACCGGCTCGGTATGCCGCGGCTGGCGACCTACGACCTGATCCGCATCGGCGCGGTCAGCCTGCTCACCTTCGCCGTGCTGGTGCTGATCGCCCGCGCGCTGCGGCTCGCCACCCGGCGGCTGGCCCGGCTGGCCGGCCGCTGGGTGCCCAAGCCGGTGGCCTATGCGGCCGCCGTCGTCGTGGTGTCCTATCTGGTCATCGGCCTGGTCGACGGCTTCCTGTCGAACCAGTTGCTGGCCGCCGCCGACCGGACCGCGTCGCTGGCGAACGGCCGCACCAGCGCGCAGGCCCGGTTCCCGGACACCCGGCTGCGGTCCGGCGGTCCGGAGTCGCTCACGCCGTGGCGCACGCTGGGCATGCAGGGCCGCGAGTTCATCGGCACCGGGCCGACCCGGGACGAGCTGACCGCGTTCGGCGCCCGGCCGGCTTTGGAGCCGATCCGGCTCTACGCCGGGCTGGAGTCGGCCGGCTCGGCCGAGGAGCGGGCCCGGCTGGTGCTGCGCGAGATGGACCGGACCGGCGCGTTCGACCGGGCGGTGGTCGCGGTGATCACCCCGACCGGCACCGGCTGGGTGGATGCGAACGTGACCGACGCGCTGGAGTACATGTACGCCGGTGACACCGCGCTGGTCTCCATGCAGTACTCCTACCTGCCGAGCTGGATCTCGTTCCTGGTGGACCGGTCCAAGGTGGCCGGATCGGCGCGGGCGCTGATCGGCGCGGTGCATCAGCGCTGGGCGTCGCTGCCGCCGGCCAGCCGTCCGAAGCTGCTGCTGTTCGGGGAGAGCCTCGGCTCGTACGGAACCGAGTCGGCGTACCCGGACGCGGCCGGCCTGACCGCCGGCGCCGACGGCGTGCTGCTCGTCGGGCCGCCGTTCGCCAGCCCGATCCGCAACCGGCTGTTGCCCACCCGCGACGCCGGCAGCCCGGTCTGGGATCCGGTGTTCTCCGGCACCGGTATCGAGTTCAGCCGGGACCCGGCCGACCTGCGGGCCGCCGCCCCGCCGCGGGTGGTCTACCTGCAGAACTCCTCCGACCCGATCGTCTGGTTCCACCCCCGGCTGTTGGTGCGGGAACCGGAGTGGCTGCGTGCGCCGCGCGGTCCGGACGTCTCGCCGGACATGCAGTGGCATCCGGGCATCACCTTCTGGCAGACCGCGGTGGACCAGTTCTTCGCCAACAGCGCGCCACCCGGACACGGGCACGTCTACGGATCCGGTGTGGTGGACGGCTGGGCCGCGCTGGCCGCGCCGCCGGGCTGGATCGACGCGGACACCGTACGGCTGCGGACGGTGCTGGACACCAACTGAGCGCGGACTTTCCGATCCAGGCCACAACCACGAGCCGCACCTGTCCGGGTTCTCCCCTGGACAGGTGCGGCTTCCGGGCGGCGCCGGCGGGGCTCATCCGGCTGCGCGGCTGACGGGGGCCCGATCGTCCGCGGTACGCCAGGCGGCCCGGTCGGCGACCAGCAGGATCGCAGCGATCAACGTCCAGGCGGCGAACTCCAGCCACTGCTGGCGGGCCAGCGCGTCGCCGCGGTATCCGAGGTCGGTCATCGTGACGAAGCCCTGCGCGTCGTGGAAAAGCAGGGTCAGCAGGACGCTGCCGCCGGTCCGGTTGAACAGCCAGACGTACACGAAGGTGATCGAGAAGGTGGTGACGATGCCGATCCAGCCGGTGTCGCCGACCAGCGGCAGGTGCCACAACGCCACCAGTACGCCGAGCACGACCGCGGTGATCAGCGGGCTCATCCGCTGCTGCATCCGGGGTACGGCGAAGCCGCGCCAGGACGGCTCCTCCGCCATCGGCCCGTCCAGCGGGTTGACCAGGCGGACCAGGAACCACAGCAGGAAGCTGGACCAGCTCAGGTTCAGCCAGTCCGGGTCGGGCGCGGCGGTGTTCAGGGTGGCGGTCACGGCCCGGACCACCAACGGCAGTCCCAGCGCGAACGCGTAGTAGTACCAGGGCACCCGCCAGCGGATCATCCGCCTGCCGAGATCGGCGAAGCCGGCCCGGCCCTCGGCCACGGCGATCACCACGATCGCGGCCAGCAGGGCCCCGATCGCGTGGAAGTTCTGCCGCGGCCAGATGTCGAACTGGTTCAGCGGCCACGACCACCAGGCGAAAACGAAGGCGAGCACGAAGAAGGTGACCAGCCGGTGGCGGCGTACCCATCCGGCGAGACCGCGGCCGGTGCCGGTGCGGTCGGGGGTGAGGCGGTTGTCCGGATCGCTCTGGATGACTTTGGTCTTCATACCGTCGACGCTGTCAGCGCCGCGGGCCGGGGATAAGCCGGTGCGCTGGCGATCGGCCAGGGCGGTTTACTGGTGTACGTCAGGCGCGGTCCTGCCACGTGCACAGGCAGACCCGGTTGCCCTCGGGGTCGGCGAGCACCCAGAAACTCGGCGCCTCGGCGTCACTGACCAGCGTGCCGCCGGCCACCAGCGCGGCGTCGATGCGCGGCTGCACCTCGGACGGGTCCACCCACACGTCCGGATGCCAGCGCTGCCGGGGTTCCGCGCCGCCGGACTCCTGGAACCAGACGGTCGGCAGCACACCGGCCTCGTCCTGCACTTCGTCGCCGATGCCCGGCCCGGTCCGGTGGGTCATCGCCAGCACCGCGGCCCAGAACGGCAGCACGGTGCCCGACGCCGGGGTGTCCAGGGCCAGCTCCAGGCGGGACAGGCCGGTGTGCCCGGTGCTCAGCCCGGCCTCGGCGGCCAGCGCGGTGATGGTCCGGGCCAGACGGAGGTCGCGGCCGGTCACGGCCCCGACGTCGTGACTGCGCAGCCGTACGTCCACATGCGCGTACCGCAGGTCGACATCGGGATGGTGATCCACCTCCTCGGCCGCCGCGCCGATCGCGTTCACCAGCCGCAGGCCGGTGGCGAAGTCGCCGGTCCGGATCCGGGTGTGCAGGGTGTTGAGGAGGTTCGCCCAGCCGGCCGGCTTCTCCCGGTCGATCTGCTGGTTGGTCAGCGTCATGTGCTCATCCTGCCGGTCCGGTAGGTTGCGGGGAATGAGGCGCCTGCGCACCATCACCGTCATCACTCTGGGCCTGGCCGTGCTGACCGCGACCGCGGGCCTCACCTCCGCCGCCGGGCCGTCCTGGCGGCTGTCCGACACCGGCGTCACCGCCCGGTTCCGCGGGCTCGCCCCGGTCAGCGACCGGGTGGCCTGGGTGGCCGGCTCCGAGGGGACGATCCTGCGCACCACCAACGGCGGGCGCAGCTGGCAGCGGGTCGATCCACCGGGCGTCGCCGCGCTGCAGTTCCGCGACATCGAGGCGTTCGACGCGTACCACGCGGTGGCGCTGACCATCGGCACCGGCGAGGACTCCCGGATCTACACCACCGCCGACGGCGGTCGCAGCTGGACCGAGACATTCCGCAACGCCGAGCCGACCGCGTTCTACGACTGCATGACGTTCCTGGACCGGCGGCACGGGCTGGCGCTGTCCGACCCGGTCGACGGCAAATTCCGGATCCTGGCCACCCGCGACGGCGGCCGGACCTGGGCGGTGCAGCCGACCACCGGTATGCCGGACGCGCTGCCCGGCGAGTTCGCGTTCGCGGCCAGCGGCACCTGCCTGGTGTCGGCGGACCGGTTCGGCGGACGGCGGGCGTGGTTCGCGACCGGCGGCGGGGAACGGGCCCGGGTGTTCGCCACCACCAACGGCGGCCGCAGCTGGACCGTCGCCGACACCCCGGTGCACAGCGGGCCGAGTGCCGGCATCTACAGCCTGGCGTTCCGGGACCCGTGGCGCGGCATCGCGGTCGGCGGTGACTTCGCGGTCCCGGACGCGGCGCCGGCCGGCTCGGCGACCAGCCGCGACGGCGGGCGCACGTGGACCACCTCGCGGATCGTGCCCGGCGAGTACCGCTCCGGCGTGGACTGGGTCGGCGTCGGCCCGGTGGCACTGGCGGTGGGGCCGACCGGCAGCGACGTCAGCGACGACGGCGGGCGGACCTGGCGGGAATTCGACGGCGGCAGCTTCGACGCCGTCATCTGCGCGCCCGACCGGTCCTGCTGGGCTTCCGGCGAGCAGGGCCGGGTGGCGAAACTGCGCTGGGGACACTAGCGGCGTACCGGGCGGTCAGCTTGGCCAGCCAGGCCACCAGCTCCGGCGGCCCGGTCACCTCGAAGTCCAGGTCCAGCAGCCC
>DASSAL010000244.1:0-16277 GCA_035685405.1 Actinoplanes sp.
GACATGGTGGTGGAGACGCTCTCCGCACCGGCCGCCGCGACCAGGCCGGCCGAGCCGAAGACATAGTCGATCTTCTTGGCGCCGGCGTCGTACGTCGGTGCCCGGCGGCGGCCGTCCAGCTCGACGCACCTGGCGTAGAACGGCCGCATCCCGGGGTGGGTCGGCACGGCATTGAAGTCACCCCCGATGATCGCCGGGCGGTCCAGATAGCCGGCGACGGCGCGGAGCTGGTTGGGCAGCCCGGCGTGCGCGGACGGGGACAGGTGCACCACCGCGACGAGCGTGCGCCGGCCGCCCACGTCCAGATGTGTCCCGAGCAGCACCCGGGGCTCCAGCCCGCGCCGGACCGGCAAGCGATTCACCAGCGTGCCGGAGGTGGAGCCGCGGACCAGCAGGGCCACACCGAACGCACCGCCGCAGGCCCGCGAGCGGGTGGTGGCCGCGAACCGCCCGATGTACCCGTGGCCGGCCAGGACCGACCTGATTCGCCGGTACTGCCGTAGGCACAGTTCCTGCAGCAGCACCACGGACGCCTGGTGGCGCAGTGCGGTGCTGGTGGTGAAAGCGGCGGTGCGGGCCACCTCACCGCGCCGGCAGACCCCGCCGCAGACGTTGAAGGACATCACCGCCAGGGGGTACGCCGCGGGCGGCGCAGCCGGCTCGATCCAGGTCGCTCCGGCGTCCCGGGTCGGCGTGGACAGCCCGGCCACGACGAGGACCAGGGCGGCGAACCGCGCGAGCGCGCGCAGTGCTCGGTGCACCCTCGGGAGGCTAGGGCGGTCCAAGCCCGGGGGCGTATCGACCGATGAGCCGATAAAAGGGGGCAGAACAACCGGTTGTTAGTCCGGTGCCGGGCGCAGCAGCGAGGGATTGTCCCGCAGCATCGCGGCCAGGCGTTTGGCCGCCATCTCGGTTTCCGCACTGTCGACGTGCAGCGGGATCGGCTCCGGCAGCGGGGTCGGCATGCCGTGCGCCGGGGCCGGGTGGTGCTGGGCGCCGATCCAGCCGCGGTCCGGCTCGCCGCGTCGATCGTGGTCGCTCCGGCGGTCGGCCAGCCGGTCCGGCTCGGCCCAGTCCCGGTCGGCGGACCCGTTGCGGTGGGCGGACCCGTTGCGGTGGGCGGACCCGTTCCGGTCGGCGGCCCCGGTGCGGTGGGCGGACCCGTTCCGGTCGGGGGAACCGTTCCGGTCGGCGGTGTGCCCGTTGTGGTCGGTGTGCCCGTTGTGGTCGGTGGCCCGGTGACGTTCGCCGGCCCGCCGGTCCGGTTCGGTGGATCGATGGCGGTCCGCGGACCGGCTGCGCTCGGCCGCGCTGGGCTCCTCCGGAGCGCGATGGTGTTCCGCGCGGATCCGCCTGGGCGTCTGTGGAGGCACCTGCGGCGGCGGCGTGGCGGCGAACGGTGACCGGTATCGATCATCATCCACCACCGTGTCGTCGGCCGGCGTCGACTCGCGACTCGCGTGCCGGCTGGTCTCGTACGACGGCTCCGAATACGGGTCCGGCTCGCCGAACGGCGTGGTGCCGTACCCGGTGCCGGGGTCGTAGCGATCGCGGTCGTCGTAGCTGATCCGGCGGGTCTGCTGGCCGGCTTCGGCGGCGTGCGGGTATGCCGCCGGTTCGGCATGCGCCGCCCTCGGCGGCGGCGCGGTGGTGACCGTCGATTCGCCGATCGGATCGTCGATGTCGATGTCGAAGTCGGCGTGCCGGGGCGAGGCCGGCGCGGCGTCGGTGACCCGGGACGCCACCGAGGAGTCGGCATTCACGTGCACGTGGCCGTCCTGCACGGAGAAGTGCAGCAGTGTCGGATCCCCGACACCTTCGACGCCGACGGTCACCTCGAGCTTCGGGTTGCGCCCGACCACCGCGGCGATCGCCTCGACCAGATCGTGCACCGCGGGCGGCGTGCCGATCGCCTCGCCGGCGACGCGACGGCGCAGCTCATCGCGACGCGCGAGCTTGTCGAGCGCATCGTCCAGTCCGCCTCGCACGTCACCGTCCTTCCGTCCGCGAAGCTGCCCCGTACAACTGTGCCCGGTCGACGGTGGATTTGGGAACCACGAACTCGGGCGACCCCGCCCACAGCTATGGCGACTTGAGCTTGATCGCCTTGTCCAGTGCCTGGTCGAGCACCACGAGCAGGGCGTCTCGGACCGATCCGCGGAAGCGTGCGTCGAACGACAGAACCGGCACGTCGTCCCGCACTGCGAGAGCCCAGCGCACCTCGTCGAGGTGATAACCGAGCTGACCGTTGAAGGTGTTCACGCCGACCACGAACGGCAGCCCGGCCCGCTCGAAGTAGTCCACCGCGGGATAGCACTCGTCGATCCGCGCGGTGTCCACGACGACCAGGGCGCCCAGGGCGCCACGGATCAGGTCGTCCCACATGAAGGCGAAGCGCGCCTGTCCGGGCGTACCGAAGAGGTAGAGCTTGAGCGTCTTGTCGATGGTGACGCAGCCGAAATCCATGGCGATCGTGGTGGTCGTCTTGGCGGACGCCGGACCGGGATTGTCCACCCCGACCGCCTCCATGGTCATCTCCGCCTCGGTGGTCAGCGGGGAGATCTCCGAGATCGCGCCGACCGTGGTGGTCTTGCCGACCCCGAAGCCGCCGGCCACGATGATCTTGACGGGTACCGGGGGCGCGGCGCGCTCGCCCGGCACCCGCGCGGTGCCCACGACGCGCTGGTCGGGCAGTACGAACTCGGGGCGAACGTGGTGATCAGGTGAGCGCTCGAAGTCCACGGATCACTCGCATGATGGTCTCGGGGTCGGGGAAGTCGTTGTCCAGCACGTGGACGTCGAGTTGCCCGGCGGCGCGCAGGTCGCCGACGAGAATCCGGGTGACGCCCAGGTGCAGGCGTAACCGGGCGGAGATCTCCGCGACCGACATCGGCTCGACGCACAACGTGACGATGGCACGCTTCTCCGGCGGCAATCGGGCCGGTGCCGCTCCCGGGTGGACGGTGACCTGCGTTTCCACTCCGATGGCCGGGTCCGGGCCCTCCACCCGCCCGGACGTGATGACGAACGGACGCAGTGCGGTGGTGTGCTCGCCCGGTGGGGGGCCGGGGTCGGCCATCCGGGTGGTCGGCGGCTGCCTTGGCTCGGTGGAGCCGTGCAGGAACGGCCGGACACCGGACGCCGGCGGGCGGCGCCTGGGTTCGTCGGGTCCGGCCGGGAACCTCATTGCTGAACGGCGTTCTTCAATTCCGCGATGAGACGGGGGCTGAGCGCGCCGCCGGCCCGGGTGGCGAACAGGGTCATCTCGTATGCCAGCGTGCCGAGATTGGCGGTCCGGTCGGCGATCACGCCCAGCACCGAGCCGGAGCTGATCGCGGTGACCAGCAGGTAGCCCTCCTGCATGTCGATGATCACCCGGTTCAAGCTGCCCAGCGCGTACCAGCTGGCGGCGCCGCCGGCGAGGCTGGTCAGGCCGGACACCACGGCGGCCAGCCGCTCGGCGTTCGGCCGGTCCTTGATCGCCGACATGGCCATCAGCAGACCGTCGGAGGAGACGGCGATGGCTTCTACCACACCCGCGGTGCCGGACGTGAACGAGTCCAGCAGCCAGTTGAAGGTCTTCGCCTCGGCACTCAGCTGCGAGTGCGCATAGTCGCGCCCGTTACCGGTGTCGGTGCTGTAAGGGGTAGTCATCGCGGTTGTCCCTCGTGTTGAGTCTCGTGCAGGGCCATGGCGACCCCGTGCTCGAACTGCTCGATCAATTGCCGCGCGGCATCCGGGTCGAGCGGCTGGGCCGGTGTGGCCACCGGAGTCGGGTTCATCGGCTCGGTGACCGGCAGCGAAGCGCCTGGCACGCGGCGGGCCAGCGGGGGATGGCCGGCGGCCGGCGGCGACGACATGTCCGCCTCGATCACGTCCCACTGCGCGCGGGTAACGCCGGCCTCGAACGCCTCGAAGGCCTCGCGGGCGGCCACCGCGTCGTCGGTGGACGGTGGGGCGGCCACCGGGTGCGGTCCGCTTTCGGCCGGCAGCTGGCTGCCCGGAACCCGGCGGCGCAGCGGCCCGGCGCCACCGGCGCGCTGGCTGTCCGGCGTGCGCTGGCGCGGCAGCTGGATCGCGTCGGCCGGCGCCGACATCACGATCGGGCCCTCCATCACCACCGGCGACAGCTCGGGCATGGCCGCCGGGTGGCGGCCGGCGATCGGCTGTCCGGGGTCGTACCGGGGCTGATCCGCCATCGGCGTGCCCGGGTGGACCGGCTGCCCGGGTGCGGGTGGTCCGGTCAACGGGCGGGCGGCCGGGTACGAGCTCGGCCCCGCCTCCAGTTCCGGCGCCCGCGACTGCACCGGTAGGAAGGCGTTCCAGGATCGGGCCGACTGCAGCGTCCGGGTGGCCCGGTTCAGCATGTTCGCGTCGAACGGCTGCGCGCTGCCCGGCACCGACCGGGTGGACGCGCCGGCCAGCAGCGACCCGTACTCGCCGTGCTGCGGGCCCACCGTGGCGTGGATCGGCGCCGGCGCCGGGACCGCGTCGGCCCGCGAGACCAGATGCGCCAAATGCAGGTCGACCCACGCGGTCACCCCACCCTCGGGGGTGTCGGTTAGGGTCACCTCGATGCCGTGGCGGCGGGCGAGCCGGCCGACCACGAACAGGCCGAGCACCTCGGTGGGGGCCAGGTCCAGTCGTTCCCGGCGGGTCAGCCGGGCGTTCTCCTCGGCCAGCCGATCCGGCGACAGGCCCAGGCCGTGGTCCACCACCGCGAGCCGGGCGCCCCCGCGCAGCTCGGCGGCGGTGACCGTCACCCGGGTGTGCGGCGGTGAGAACGACGTGGCGTTCTCCATCAGCTCGGCCAGCAGCAGGGTCAGGTCCGCCACCAGGGACGGCACCACCAGGATCTCGTCGGACATGTCGACGTCCACCCGGGTGTAGTCCTCGATCTCGCCGAGCGCCAGGCGGACCACGTCGCTCAGCGGCAGGGGCGACATGTGCTCGTTGGCACCGGCGCCACCGGAGAGCACCACCAGGCTGGACGCGTTGCGCCGGAGCCGGCTGGACATGTGGTCGAGGCGGTACAACTCGCGCAGGCGTTCCGGGTCGGTCTCCCGGCGTTCCAGGTTGTCGATCAGCGCCAGTTGGCGGCCGACCAGGTTCTGCGTACGCCGGCCCACGTGCCCGAACATCTGCGCGACGTTGCGCCGGCCGATCACCTGGCGTTCCACCAGCCGGGCGGCGGTGGCCTGCACCCGTTCGAAGGCCCGGGCCAGGTCGCCGATCTCGTCGCGGGCAGCGACGTCCACCGGGTCCAGGTGGATGGGGCGGACCGACTCGGCGTCGTCGTCGGCCACGCGTTCCAGCTCGGTCTCGGCGGCCCGGGCGATCCGGTCGGCCGAGGCGGTGAGCCGGCGCAGCGGCCGCGCCACCGCCCGGGCCATCCCGATGCTGAGGGCGAACACGATGAGCAGCAGCAGCAGCGAGGCGCCACCGACCAGCAGCGCCGTGCGGAGCGCGTCGTCGCGGCTCTGGGTGGTGGCCGCGTCCACGTCGGCGGCGATGCGCTTCTCAACGAAGCCGCCCAGCACGTTCACCGACCGCAACGACGGGAAGATGGTCTCCTTGTTGATCAGTTGCACCGCGCTGGTCGGATCCACCGCGGCCTGGGTGAGGAACTGGGTGCCGACCCGGGCCGAGACGGCTTCCTGGGTGGCCAGGTAGAGCCGGTACTGCTCCGGGGTGAAGAAGGTCTGCCCGTTGACGATGTCGGCCTGCAGCTTGACCAGGATCGAATAGAACAAGCCGATGAACTCGGGGCGCTCGGTGATCGCCGCCGTGGTCAGGTATGCCGATGCCTGGCTGATCTGGTCGTCACTGCGCAGCGCCTGATCCAGCGCGAACACCTGCCGGCCCACCGAGGTGGTCAGGTCGGCGCTGCGGCGCAGGTCCAGGGCGTCGACGATCGGCTGCACCACATTGGTGAAATCGGCGATCACCAGGTCGGGCCGAGCGGAGCGGTCGAGCACCTGGGTGCGGGTGTTGCGCAGCCGGGTGGCGTTGGCGATCGCCTGGCGCATCTGATCGGACACGTCGAGCCGGGTCAGCTGGGCGAGCCGGTCCTGCGCCTTGGCGCTCTGGGTCACCAGCTCCGGCGCCGGCACCAGATTGAGCATGTAGCCGATCGACAGCAGTCGCTCCTCCTGCAGTTCCTGTACCGCGGAACCGACCTGCTTGGCCAGATCGACGGTGTCGGAGGTGCGCTGTGCGTCGCGGGCCGTGTCGATCCGGTTGACGATGATGGGCACGCTCAGCGCCACCACGCCGATCAGCGGGATGAGCATCAGCAGGGCGAGCTTGCCCTGGATGCGGAACTTACCGAAGAGCACCGGACCGCTCCCGCCGTGTCGGGTAGACCTGGTCGCCGCCGTACGGTGGCACCGGGTCCAGATGGCTGTGGGCGTAGGCGCCCGGCGGCCCGCCGCCCGGGCTGACCGACATGTCCCGGCCGGCCTCTGCGCCGGATGGCGGCAGCCCCGCCCGGTGCCGCCGGCCCAGCAGTGGGACGAGGACGGCGGCCAGGGCGAGCAGCAGGATCAGGCCGGCCAGCGCCAGCGTCTCGATTCGCCGGTTGTCCAGCCCGTCGAGGCGGTCGTCGAGCAGGCCGGTCATCTCCCGGACCATGACGCCGGCCAGGCTGCTCAGCGACGTCTGCAACTGGCTCTGCGCGGTGGCCATGGCGGCCGGGTTGGGCGGCGCGGTGCCACCCGGGCTGGCGCCGCGGATGAACGACTCGACGCCGCGGCGGAACGAGTCCACGGTGGTGACCAGACTGCCGCTCAGCGTGGTGCTCTCGGTGTCGTCGACCGCCGCCTGCAGGTTGTCGGTGAGGCTGTTGACCGCGGCGTTGACCGACTGCACCGCGGCACCGAACTGTGGCACCAGGATGGCCTGCGCCTGCTGGCGTTGCTGGGCGGAGCCGCTGATGTTGGCGGTCAGCAGGCTCAGGTCGCCCATCCGGCTCACCTGCACGACGGTGGTCGGCAGATCCACGCCCAGCGCCGCCTGCAGATGGGACACGTCGTTGTCCTGGTCGCGGCTGAGCTCGGAGTTGGTCAGCACGGTCCGGTACAGCGCCAAGGTCAGGTCACTGACCTCCACGTGCGCCTGGAACACCTGCAAGGGGTTGTTGCCGGCGCCGGGCAGCGCGCTGATCTTCTCCCGGAGGCCGGTCCAGCGCTCCCGGGTACCCAGGTCCTCGCCCAGCCGCTGGTCGGCGGCGGCCGCCCGGGACACCGCGGCGGCCAACGAGGCCGGGGCGGCGGGCTCGGTCTGCAAGGCCGAGGACTGGGCCTCGGCCAGTGCACTGACCAGGGGGGACAGCGCGGTCAGGTATTCCACGCCCTGGCGCTGGCGCTCGGTGCGGTCGCGCTGGTCCTCGATGTCCTGCCAGACGCGCAGGAACAGCAGACCGGCGGGCACGAGAATCAGGATGGTCAGGATGGCCGCGAGCGCGGGCCGTAACCGGGACGGGCGACTGCCCACCGAGAGTGCCATTACGTTCTTCCTCCGCCATGCACGCGCCATGGACCTGGTGGGCGGCTACGGAACGTAGCCATACGAGCGCACCGATCCGGGTCAATCTAGCCGAGAAACAATCATGCGACCCCTTCCCGAGGGTCAGATTTCAGTCGGCTATTCGGGGGATACGCCCCGACGCCGAAAGGGCTGTAACGAGGGTTCAGAGGTTTTGCGCTCGCGTCAAGACACGGGCGCGCCCGAGGAGCAAGCGATCGATCACACGCATTGTTGTGGCTCTATCACGCCATGCTAATAAGTAACTGGATGTAATTGGGCGGTCACAACCGGGCGAGCGCCTTGCGCAACGGGTCAAGTCCCAGGGACCCCAGACTCAAGGCATTCCGGTGGAAGGCTTTCAGATCGAAATCGGGGCCTTTGCGTGTCTTGGCATCATCCCGTGCCTGGAGCCAGATGCGTTCACCGATCTTGTACGACGGCGCCTGTCCGGGCCAGCCGAGGTACCGCTTCCACTCGAACCGCAGCACGCGCTCGTCCATCCGGCAGTGTGCCCGCAGGAACTCCCAGCCCAGCTCCGGCGTCCACCGCTCGCCCGGGTGGAAGCCGAACGGGTTGTCCCGCGGGATCGGCAACTCCAGGTGCATGCCGATGTCCACGATCACCCGGGTGGCCCGCAGCGCCTGGTTGTCCAGCATGCCGAGCTTGTCGCCGGGATCGGTGAGGTAACCCAGGTCGTCCATCAGGCGCTCGGCGTACAGCGCCCAGCCCTCGCCGTGGCCGGAACACCAGCCGAGCAGCCGCTGCCAGCGGTTGAGCCGGTCGGCCAGCAGCTGCGTCTGCCCGATCTGCAGGTGATGACCCGGCACCCCCTCGTGATAGACGGTGGACGTCTCGTGCCAGGTGGAGAACTCGGTCTGCCCGGCCGGCACCGCCCACCACATCCGGCCCGGGCGGGAGAAGTCCTCGCTGGGCGCGGTGTAGTAGATCGACCCGTCGCTGGTCGGCGCCAGGCAGCACTCCAGTCTGCGCATCTTCTCGGCGATGTCGAAGTGGGTGCCGTTGAGCTCGGTCATCGCCTTGTCGGCGAGCTGCTGCATCCAGTCCCGGAACGCCTCCTTGCCGGGGATCCGGCGGGCCGGGTCGGCGTCCAGCGCGGCCACCGCGGCGCCGACGCTCGCGCCGGTGCCGGCGATCTGGGCAGCCACCGCACGCATCTCGGTCTCCAGCCGGTGCAGCTCCTCGAAACCCCAGGCGTACGTCTCGAGCTGGTCCACCTTGGCGCCGAGGAAGTACTGCGAGGCGAGTTCGTACCGCTCCGGCCCGGCCGCCTCCTTGTCCCGGCCGCGGGGCGCCAGCTCGGTGCGCAGGAACTCGCCGAAGGCCGCGGTCGCCGCGGTCGCCGCGGCCGCACCCCGGCGCAGGTCGGCCGCCAGCGCGCCGTCGGCGGGCACCCGGTCGGCCAGTGCCAGGAAGAAGTTGTCCCGGTCCGGGTCGGTCCACGCGACACACTGCTCGGCGACCGCGAGCATCTGGGCACGTGCGCTCACGTTGCCCCGATCGGCCGCCTCCCGCAGGGTCCGCGGGTATTGCGACAGGGCGGCGGGAAAGGCGATGAGCCGCGCGGCGATGTTCGCCGCCGCCGCTTCGCCCTCGGTGGGCATCAGATCGAACACCATCCGCAGGCCGTGCAGGCCGCTGGTGATCACGCTGATCTCGCTGGCCGTGTAGCCGGCGTCGTGCCGGGCCAGCTCGAGCCCCAGCCGTTCCAGCATCGCGTCCTTGGCGACCTGCTCGGCTTCGGTCGCCGGCTCGGTCAGGTCGAGTTCGGTGAGGGTGCGCCGGGTCAGCTCGGCCTGCGCCTCGAACCCGTCCGGCGAGAGGTCGTCCAGCTGGTCGTCATAGTCAGGGATGCCGACGAAGGTGGCGCCGGTGGGATTGAGCGCAGCCCACTCGGTGACATAACGGTTGGCAACATCATCAACGTGTCCCACGGTGCCGACCCTAACGGGCGGTCCACTCCAGCAGGCGTTCCGCCGGCCAGGTGTTCACCACCCGCTCGGCCGGCACACCGCATACCGCCGCGCGTTCGCACCCGAACCGCAGCCAGTCCAGCTGGCCCGGTGCGTGCGCGTCGGTGTCGATGCTGAACAGGCAGCCCGCCTCCAGCGCCGCGGTGAGCATGCGTTTCGGCGGGTCCAGCCGGTCCGGCCGGGAGTTGATCTCGATGGCCTTGCCGTGCTCCACCACGGCGGCCAGCACCTTGGGCAGATCGAAGTCGCTCGCCGGCCGGGTACGCCCGGCGCGATGGCCGCGGTCGCCGGCGCCCGCGGCGGCGACCTTGCGCCCGGTCATGTGCCCCAGGATGTCGAGATGCGGGTTCGCGATCGCGGTCAGCATCCGCCGGGTCATCCTCGGCGCCTCGTCGCGCAGCTTGCTGTGCACCGATCCGACCACCACGTCAAGGCGTTCCAGCAGCTCGTCCTCCTGGTCCAGCGACCCGTCCTCGTTGATGTCCACCTCGATGCCGGTGAGGATCCGGAAGCCGTCCGGCAGCGCCTCGTTCAGCTGCGCCACGTGGTCCAGTTGCCGCCGCAGGCGGGCCGCGGGCAACCCGCGGGCCACGGTGAGCCGCGGCGAGTGGTCGGTCAGCACCATGTACTCGTGCCCCAGCTCGACCGCGGCCAGCGCCATCTCCTCGATCGGTGAGCCGCCGTCCGACCAGTCCGAGTGCAGGTGACAGTCGCCGCGCAGAGCCGACCGCAGGGCCGCGGCCGCGTCGTCCAGGTCAGTGCCCTCGGTGGTCTCCAGCCGGCGCAGGTACGCGGGCACCTCACCGGCCACCGACTCGGCCACCGTCCGGGCGGTGACGTCACCGACGCCCTGGAGCTTCGACAGTGTGCCGGCCGCCAGCCGTTCGGCCAGCTCGTCCGGGGCCAGCCCGGCGATCACGGTGGCCGCCGACCGGAACGCCCGTACCCGGTACGTCGCCTCGTTCGCCCGTTCCAGCAGGAAGGCGATGCGGCGCAGGTCGGCGACGGGGTCTCGGGCAGCCATGTGAGCAGAATATGGGTATGCGGACGATCGACTGGGTGGACGGTGCGATCGAGATCATCGACCAGACGGCGCTGCCCGGCGAGCTGCGGATGCTGCGGCTGACCACGGTCGACGAACTGATCGCCGCGATCCGGAGACTGGCGGTACGCGGTGCTCCGGCTCTCGGTGTCGCCGGTGCGTTCGGCGTCGCCCTGGCCGCTCAGCAGGCCGGTGACGTCGCCTCCGCCGTACGCCGGATCGAGACCGCCCGCCCCACCGCGGTGAACCTGGCCCGCCAGACCCGGCGCACCGCGGAGCGGCTGCCGGAGGGGTTCGACGCCGTGCTGGCCGAGGCCTGCCGGGTGCGGGACGAGGAGGTCGCGGCGTCGGCGGCGATGGCGGCCCGCGGCGCCGACCTGGTCACCGAGTTGTGCGGTCCGCGGCCGCGGATGCTGACCCACTGCAACACCGGGGGGCTCGCCGCGGTGGTCGGCGGGACGGCGCTGGGCGTGGTGCTCGAACTGCATCGGCGGGGGCGGGTGCAGGCGGTGATCGCCTCGGAGACCCGGCCGCTGCTGCAGGGTGCCCGGCTGACCGCCTGGGAACTGCAAAACGCGGGCGTGGACTTCCGGGTGGCGGTGGACGGCGCCGGGCCGTTCCTGATGGCCCGCGGCGAGGTGGATGCGGTAATCGTGGGCGCCGACCGGATCTGCGCCAACGGCGACACGATCAACAAGATCGGGACGTACGCGCACGCGCTCGGCGCGCGACGGGCCGGGATCCCGTTCCTGGTGGTGGCACCGGAGTCGACCATCGATCCGGACACACCGGACGGTGCCGCGGTGGAGATCGAGGACCGGGCGGCGGACGAGGTGGTGCCCGGGTTGCCCGCGGCCAACCCGGCCTTCGACGTCACCCCGGCCGACCTGATCACCGCGATCGTCACCGACCGCCGGGTGCTCCGGCCAGCCCTCGGCGGCCGTCGCGTTCGTCGGTGACGGGCCGGGTCTGACCAGGCATGGCATCTCCCTTGATGGTGAGTGATGTGGTCAGCCTATGAGCTATCGCGGTTGGTTTCCGGCCGCATGGCGGTCACCGTCCGACGATCTCGATTCACCGCGGTGACCCAGCCGCCCACCCGGCCCAGGCGCAGCAGCACGTCGCGGCGCGCCGGGAGGTCGGCCGCAGCACCGGGGACCGGCGGCCAGGCCGCCCGGGCGGCACTGGCCGGCGCGACCAACCGGCGTACCGCCGTCACCGGATCGTCGGCGTCCAGCGCCGCGCGTAGGTCGTCCAAGGTCCGCAGCAGCCCGTCCAGGGCGGGACCGACGGCGGCCGCGTTGCCACCGCACATGGCGGCGATCAACTCCGGCCGGGTGGCCGCTACCCGGGTGCCGTCGCGGAACGATCCCGCGGCCAGGGTGGCGAACAGCGGTTCGGCGGCCACGGCGGTGGTCAGGGCCGTGGCCAGCAGATGCGGTACGTGGCTGACCGACGCCACCGCCCGGTCGTGGTCCGCGGCGGTGGCCGGCACCACCCGGGCACCCAGCCTGGTGACCAGCTCCGCCAGCATCAGCCACTCCGCCGTGTTGGTGCCGTCCTCCAAACACAACACCCAGGCGCAGCCGTCGAACAGCCGCGGGTCGGCGGCGGGGAAGCCGGAGCTCTCCTTGCCGGCCATCGGGTGTCCGCCCACGTAGGTCAGGTCGCCGGCCAGCTCCAGCACCGGTGTCTTGACCGAGGTGACGTCGGTGACCAGACCGCCGAACCCGCGCAGCTCGGCGAAGAGTGCGGGCAGCGCGGGCAGCGGCACGGCGAGCACGACCAGGTCGGCGTCGGCGATGGCGACCGGCACCGATTGGGCGATCTGCCAGCGGGCGTCCGGCCGGGCGCGCGCGGCCGCGGTCCGCGCGGTGCCGCGGGTGGCCGGATCGGCGTCGAAGCCCACCACGTGGTGCCCGGCCGCGGCCAGGGCCTGCACCAGCGAGCCACCGATCAGCCCAAGTCCGATCACCGTGACGTGCACGCCGGAACTCTCGCACACCCGGGCAGGTCGTCCGTACGGCCGACGTGATTTTCGTCCGTTTCGCGCTGGATAAGGCTAATCGACACCGGTACGGTCGACCTTGTGGCTTATAGGGACAAATACCGTAATCGGGACAAGATCGCTGCGGTGGTCGGCGCCGTGGCCGTGATCGTCGCGGGGTGGACGACACCCGCGCAGGCCGCCTTCGCCACCACCCCGGACGCGCTGCCCGGATTCAACGGCACGGTGCTGGCGGTCGCGTACTCCGGCAATACCCTGTTCGTTGGCGGGGACTTCACCTCGGTGGTGGTCAAGGGCAAGACCGTGGCCCGGAGCCGGCTGGCAGCGGTGAACGCCAGCACCGGCGAACTGCTGAGCTGGGCGCCGGTCGCCAACGGCCGGGTCAAGGCGCTCGCGGTCAGCGGTTCCGCGGTCTACGCGGCCGGCGAATTCAGCACCGTCGGCGGGCAGAAGCGGGACAGCCTGGCCAAGCTCGACGCCACCACCGGCGCGGTGGCGAGCACGTTCAAGCACAACATCAGCGGGAAGCCGTACGCGGTCGCCGCCGCCGGCACCCGGCTCTACCTGGGCGGCACCATCACCGCGGTGAACGGCCAGGCCCGCACCCGGCTGGCCGCGTTCCACCTGAGCACCGGCGCGCTGGACGGCACCTGGAAGCCGACCGCCGACGACCAGGTCGAAGCGATCACCGCGGCCGGCGGCCGGATCTACGTCGGCGGGCGGTTTCACAAGGTGAACAGCACCAGCGGATACAACCGGCTGGTGGCACTCGACCCGGCCACCGGCAAGATCGTGACCGGATTCAAACCCAAGGCGACGGTGATCACGTACGGCATCGCGGTCGACGCGAGCGGCGTCTACACCGCCACCGGGGGGCAGGGCGGCAAGGCGAACGCGTACTCCACCTCGGGGTCGCTGCGGTGGACGGCCACCTTCGACGGCGACGCCCAGGCGGTCGCCGTCCACAATGACGCGGTGTACGTCGGTGGCCACTTCGACAAGGCGTGCCGCACCCCGCGCACCGGCGCGCAGGGTGTCTGCCTGGACGGCTCCGACGATCGGATCAAGCTGGCTGCATTCAGCCCGGCGAACGGCACGTTGCTGCCGTGGAAGGCCAACGGCAACGGCGTCGAGGGCGTGCTCACGATGACGACGAACACGAGCTTCGGCGCCCTCGCCGCCGGCGGCGCGTTCACGACGATCAACGGAAAGTCCACCAAGCGGCTCGCTCAGTTCTCTGCTTAATGGCCTCGCTTCGCTCGACGGGCGAAATGCGGTCCCGCTAGTTCGAGTCCCGTGGGACAGCGTTGTTGGGTCGGGGCCGCACCTCCGGGCGAGGGGTGCGGCCTACTGCTTGCGCTACGCCTTGCAGTTGTGGGACTTCTGCCAAGCTCTCACCTTGGCGACCGGGCTCAGACCGCCCTTCTTGCGCCACGACGACAGGTACGGCGCGGGCCACACCACGCCGCGGCGGACCTTCCAGTCGCCGGTGCGGGCGCACGGCGGGCTGATGCCGTAGTGCAGGTGGCAGACGTTGTTGGCGTTGCCGGTGCGGCCCACGCTGCCCAGCCGCTGGCCACCGGTCACCCGGACGCCGGCCCGGATGCCCGGCTGCACCCGGCTCAGATGTGATCCGTAGTAGCGCACCCCGTCGTCGCCGAGCAGGGACACCGACAGGCCGCCGTTGTCCGGGCCGTCCGGGCTGCCCTCGACGTACCGGTCGGCCAGGCTGACCTCGAGGACGACGCCGCTGGTCGTGGCGACCACCGGCGCGCCGCAGTCGGCGAACAGGTCGGTGGCCGGGTACTTGGCGTGGGTCGGGTGGAAGTCGACGTTCGACGCCTTGACCGGGAAGACATAGCGGACCGACGTGAGCCCGGCTTTCGGTGTGGCGGAGGTCGACCGGGCGGACCGCGACGGGGCGGACCGCGACGGGACGGCCGACGCCGACGGACCGGCCGACGGGCTCGCGCTGGGCGTCACCGGCACCGCCGACTCGGTCGGGGTGGGCTCGACGAACTGCGGCTCCGTCGCGGGCGACGGGTCGTCAGCGGGCGCGCCGCAGGCGGTCAGGCAGACGGCGAGCACGGTGGCGGACGCCAGGGTACGGACACGAACCACCGAGCCATCGTGGCAGAAGTCGATGGGCCCCGGTGTCCCGGCCGGGTGGATAGGCTGATTCGCACGATGCGAGGTGATCCGATGGCTGAACGGCCACCGCCGGGCTGGACACCGGCGTCCGCGGGGGAGCGTCCACCGCCGTCGTCCGGGCTGTTCCCGGGCGGGACGCTGCGCCCGTTCTATCGCGAGGCGCATCCGGTCACGGCCGCGGCCGTGCTGGCCGGCATGGGTTCGACCCTGCTGTGGTTCGCACTGTTCGGCAGCATCGGCCGAAACCTGGTCGCGTACGCGTGGTGGACGGTCGCCGCGGCGGTCAGCGCCTGGCTGGTGGCGCTCATCCTGACCGCGTTCGGCGACCGCGGAGTGGCGGTCGGTGTAGCGATCATCGGCGGTGTCGGCCTGTCCGTCGCGATGGGATTTGTGACTGTGCGGTGGATCACCACAAACGACTGGCCGATGTGGTGAATGTCCAGCTCTGGACGCCTTTTACATTGACCAGGCGTACGGTTGTCGTGGCACAGCGCACTTGGCCTTGACGAACGGTCCGGCGCTGGGCAACCTCGGCGTCATGGCCCCGTCCCCACAGCGGCTAGACCCCGATCGGCGCCGTCGACGGCTCGAACTGCTCGCGGCGCTCGCCGACGCCAAGTCGGCCCGCGAGTTGAGCGAACCGCAGCGACTCCGCGGCGCCCGCATCCGTGAACTGATCGCCAACCGCCGCCGGCGGGTCGTTTCCTGACCCGCGGGCTGCCGCACCACGGTGGGCTATTGCCAACCGAGGTGGGTACATCGTTTCCTGACGTCCGTCGGGGCGTGGCGCGGCGCGCGCGCCAGCCCAGCGACTACCGTCTGTCGCTGAGGACATCGCGTTGGGGGAATACGTGTCGACATTCGCTGCCGCCGTGGCTAGAGGCAAGAACGGTTGGACGGCGTCGGAGCTGGAGCTGACCGGGCTCGCCGACATCGACGAAGTGGTGGACCGGCTGCAGGACGCCGATCCGGACGCCGACGTCTCCCTGTTGTTCGTCGAGGCGGACGATCTGTATCTGGTGATCCTGCGCCTCGACGAGGGCGAGGATCTGCGGGTGTTCGGGTCCGACTCGGCGTACGCGGAGGAGTCCCGTATCGGTGCGCTGCTGCTGGGCGACATCGAGGCGCCGGCCCTGGAGATCCACGACCTGGAACCGTCCGCGGACGACGCGGACGACGACGAGGAGGAGCCGGCGGACCGGCCGGCGGCGGATCCGGACGCCGACCCGGTGGGCGACGCCGACGTGCTCGCCGACCTCGGCATCAGCGCCAACCGGCTGCTGTCGCTGTGTGCCCAGGAGGGCCTGATGCCGTCCGACATCACCGCCGAGATCTGCCGCCGGCTGGGTTGCGCCGACGAGCTGGACGAGCTGCGCGAGGCGTGAACCCCCGGCCGGTCCACGAGCGGTGGATGCGCCGCGCGCTCACGGTGGCGTCGTCATTCCCGGAGGACGTACCGGTCGGCGCGGTGGTGTACGACGCGGCCGGCACCGAGCTGGCCGCGGCCGGGAACGAGCGGGAGGCCACCGGCGATCCCACAGCCCATGCCGAGATCCTG
>DASSAL010000245.1:0-5584 GCA_035685405.1 Actinoplanes sp.
TGCACCCGCGGCTGGCCCGCGCGCTGGTGGACGGCGCGCCCCGGATCGGCGCGGCCCGGGCCGCCGAGATCACCGCGCTCCTGGCGGAGGACCGCGCCGGCGGCACCGACGATCTGGTGGCGGCGTGGCGCCGCGCCCGCCGGGAGAACGACCGGGCCTGGCGGGCCGAGGTGCGCCGCCTGACAGCGATGATCACGCCGGCCGAGGGCGAGCCGGGCGTAACCGGCCGGCCGACGGATGACCTCGCGGCCGGCCTGATCGTCGGGCTGGCCTTTCCGGAACGGGTCGCCCGGGCCCGGGAACCGGGCGGTCGCGCCTACCTGATGGCCGGCGGAACCGCCGCCGACCTCGCCGCCGGCAGTGGGCTGGCCGGATCACCGTGGCTGGCGGTGTCCTCGGCGGACCGGCCGGCCGGCGCGAGCAGCGCCCGCATCCGGTCCGCGGTGGCGATCGACGAGGCCACCGCCCGCGAGGTGGCGGGTCCGCTGCTGACCTCGGCCGCCGAGATCGGCTGGGCGGACGGCGACGTGGTGGCCCGGTTCGTGGAGCGGCTGGGCGCGATCACGCTGGCCGAGCGGCCGATCGACCGGTCACCCCGGGCGGTGCGCGCCGGCGGACCGGGCGACGGCACCGTACCGGAGCAGGTCCGGGCGGCCCTGCTGGACGGGCTCCGCCGTGCCGGGCTCGGCCTGCTCACCTGGACCCGGAGCGCGACCGAGCTGCGGGAACGGCTGGCCTTCGCGCACGCGGCCCTGGGCGACCCGTGGCCGGCGATGGACGATGCCACCCTGATCGAGACGGCCGGCGACTGGCTGGAACCGGAACTGAGCCACGCCCGCCGGCGAGCCGACCTGGCGAGCATCGACGTGGCCGCGGCGTTACGGCGCCGGCTCCCGTGGGTGGTGGCCGGCCGGCTGGACGAGGTGGCGCCGGAACGGTTGCCGGTGCCCAGCGGGTCCCGGGTCCGGGTGTCCTATGCGGACCCGCAGGCGCCGGTGCTTGCGGTGAAGGTGCAGGAGGCGTTCGGCTGGCGGGAGGCGCCGCGGCTGGCGGGCGGGCGGGTGCCGGTGCTGCTGCACCTGCTGTCGCCGGCCGGGCGGCCGGTGGCGGTGACCGGCGACCTGGCGTCGTTCTGGGCGCACGGCTACCGGCAGGTGCGGGCCGAGCTGCGCGGCCGTTACCCGCGCCATCCGTGGCCGGAGGACCCGGCGACGGCGGAGCCGACCGCCCGCACCAACCGCCGGGCACGCGGATGATCCGCCCGCACGGCTCATCCCGCAGGGCGTCCTAGGAGGCTAGGTTCACTGGCCGGACGGCGTGCGGCCTCAGCGGCGCCGACGGCGCGGCCAGCAGGTGCAGCGGCACCGGCTGGCCGAACAGGTAACCCTGCCCCAGCGGGCAGCCGAGATCGGCCATCGCATGCGCCCGCGACACCGTCTCGATGCCCTCGGCCACCACCGTCACGCCGAGGTCGGCGCAGATCGCCAGCACCGACCGGCACAGCGCGCCGGCCCGGTCCGGCGTGACGTCCACGTCGGTCAGCGTGGAGTCCAGCTTCACGATGTCCACCGGCAGCGAGTGCAACTGGGCCAGCGCGTTGTATCCGCTGCCGAAGTCGTCCAGCGCCAACCGGATGCCCTGGGCGCGCAGTTGCCCGGCCACCGCGACCGCCCGCGGCAGGTCGGGGATGTGCCGGGTCTCGGTGATCTCCACGACCAGGCGGGACGGGCGGACCGCGTACCGCTGCAGGGCCCGCGCCACCGCGTCCGCGAGGCAGTGCTGCCCGAGCCGGGCCGCGGACACGTTGACGTGCACGTCGATCGGCCGGCCGAACACGTTGGCCAGCACCGCGGCGTCCCCGCAGGCCCGGTCGAGCACGAAGTCGTCGATCGCGGCGACCAGGCCGGTGCGTTCGGCGACCGTGACGAACACGTCCGGGTCGACCGGGCCGACCACCGGGTCGGTCCACCGGGCCAGCGCCTCCACGGCGACGATCGCGCCGTCGGCGAACCGGACGATCGGCTGGTAATACACCTCGAATCCGGCCGCCGCGGGATCGGTGGCCAGGGCCTGGGCCAGCAGGTGCGGCAGATCGGCGTGCGGGCCGCCGTCGGCGCCACCGGCGTACCGGGCGATCGTGCCCTTGCCCCGCCGCTTGCTGGCGTACATCGCCGCGTCCGCCCGGCGCAGCAGCGCGTCCGCGGTCAGGTCCGCGTCGGCCGGTTCGGGCAGCACCAGGCCGATGCTGACGCCGACCGCCACGGTGTGCCCGTCGATCTCGAACGGCTCCCGCATCGCGGCCAGCATCCGGTGGGCGATCAGCTCGGCCTCGCCGGCCCGGTGGTCGAGCAGCACCGCGAACTCGTCGCCGCCGAGCCGGGCCACCAGGTCGTCGGGCGGTACGCAGCCGAGCAGGCGCTCCCCGATGGCCCGCAGCAACCGGTCGCCGATGGCGTGCCCGAAGCTGTCGTTGATCAGCTTGAAGTCGTCCAGGTCGGCGAAGAGCAGCGCCACCGGTTGCCCGTCGCGCCGGTGCGTCTCCAGCGCCCGGCTCAGCCGTTCCCGGAACAGCGCCCGGTTGGCCAGGCCGGTCAGCGGATCGTGGTACGCCTGATGATGCAGCCGCCGCTGGCCCTCGGACACCCGGGCCAGCAGCACGGTGTTGTCCACGATGGTGAACATCTGCCGGGCCACCACCAGACCCAGGCCGAGCCAGCCGAGGTATGCCTCGAACGAGGTGAGCCGGTCGCCCGCCCCGGTGCGCACCGCGATCACCACGCCGGTCGCCACCACCGGGACGTACGGCAGCAGCAGGTGCAGCCAGTCCGCCTCGGCCCGGACCACCGCGGTCGCGCCCGGCGGTGCCGGTGGCTGGGCGGCGGCCAGGGCGAGCAACGCCGGGCCGAGCAGACAACCGGCCGCCGCCAGCGGCGACACCGCCCCGTCCGGGCCGAGCCAGCGCAGCGTGTCGGCGACGCCGAAGGCGAGCAACGCCCCGCCGATCAGCCGCAGCGGCACGCGCCCGGCAGCCGACGACGGACGGGTGAGAAGCAGCAGCACGGTGATCACGGCCAGGATCAGATCGGCGATCGGGTACGCGGCCGCGACCACCACCGCGGCCAGGCTCTCCCCCGCCCGGGCGGCCGCGGCGGTCGGCGGGGACACCGCGGACCAGACCAGCGCCAGCACCGAGCCGGAGATCAGCACGCCATCGATGAGCAGCACGAACAGGTCGCGCCGAGAGGCGCCGGCGCGCGCCGGCCGGGGCAGCGACACGGCGATGACGATCAGGGCCAGCAGCACGCCGGCCGGCAGCACCAGGAACCCGACGTCGGCGATCCGCCGCACCCCGGTGTCCCGGTCCGGGTCGGCGATCGCCTGCACCAGCCACCAGCAGCGCAGCAGCGTCCAGCCGACCAGGCCGGCGCCGAGCAGCTCGCGCCACCGCCGGCCGGTGCCGGTGCGGGCCCGGGCGGTGGCGAGGCAGGTCCACGCCGCGGCTGCCCCGGCGAGCACCTGGGTGGCGTGCAGGAACAGCCGCTGTGCCGATCCGTCCGGCACGAGCAGCTGACCGGCCGCCACGACGGCGGCGACAAGCGCCAGCGTCACGGGGAGCCGCACCGTGAGGAGCCGTGCCGTCGTCATCACCGCCCGAGGATCCGAAGCGCCCGCGTCCGGGCTCGGTGTAACCTACCGCAGCTCGCGCCGGTCAGTCGGTTGTCAGATCGGCGACGATCACCGTGACGTTGTCCGGGCCGCCAGCCTGCAACGCCAGCTCCAGCAGCCGCTTGGCGCAATCCTGCGGATCGGCCACCTGGGCCAGTTCGGCCTCGATCCGGTCCGGCGGCACCACCGTGGTGAGGCCGTCACTGCACAGCAGCCAGCGGTCGCCGGGCTCGGGCTCGACGATCACGTACGACGGGCTGACCGGCTCGCCCTGCAGCGCCTGGGTGACCACCGCCCGCCGCGGGTGCCCGGCCGCCTCCTCGGGCCGGATCAGCCCCTGGTCGACAAGCATCTGCACGTAGGTGTCGTCCTTGGTCAGCTGGTTCAGCCGGCCGTCGCGCAGCAGGTAGGCGCGGCTGTCACCGACGTGCGCCAGCGCCGCCCGGTCACCGGAGAAGATCACCGCGGTCAGCGTCGTACCCATGCCCTGCAGGGATGCGTCGGCGGAGACCGTCTCGGCGATCCGCCCGTTGGCCACCTCGAGGGCCTTGTGCAGCGCGTCCATCTGATGTTCGTCGTCGATCGGCACGTCCAGCGAGGCCATCGCGTCGACGGCGAGCCGGCTGGCCACGTCGCCGGCCGCCATCCCGCCCATGCCGTCGGCCACGACGAGGAGCCGGTCACCGGCGTAGTAGGCGTCCTGGTTGTTGCTCCGGACGTGTCCTTGATCGGTGACGGCCGCCCATCGCAGGTGCAAGGTCATGGCGTGCAGCCTGCCAGGTCGGGTCCAGCCTGTCTGCACGCGGTACGCGGCGCGCCGCAGAAGTCGGTCCGGAAGGCACGGCGACCGGCCTCATCCGGGCTCCGCCAGGGGCCGGCGGATGCGCCTCGGATCCACCTCGGCGACCCGCCGCTTCGGCGCCGCCCAGTCCAGCGCCGACGACTCGGCGGGCCACCCGCGCACCACCACCACGCTGTCCGGGCCGCGCAGCGGCTCGGGACCGAGTGTCTTGGACCGGACCTCGTCGTTGGCAAGGAACGTCACCTCCCCATCGCGTTGCAGAACGGTAGTCGACGTGTCGTCCACCGCCATCAACCGGCCCGCCCCCACGCGCGCCGGCCCCCCGTCCGGGCCGACCTCGACGGCGCTGGTCGGCAGCACCGGCGCCAGACCGCCGCGCGCCGAGACGTACCGGGGCCAGGTCCCCGCGCGGCGGCGGCTCCGGCTCGGCGGCGGGTTGCGGTGGTGGCGGCCCGTCCGGCGGCGTCTCCTCATCCACATGCCGACCATCGTGGCGTACCGGCGCGACCGGCGATTGCCCGCCCGCGATCCGGGTATCGAGCATCCGTGAGGTATCTGGTCGGTGCTGTGGTGGTGGGTGCGCTGGGGATGCGGATCGTCCGGTCCCGGCATCGCCGGTTCATGCATCCGGACGGCCGCTCCTTCGACGGCGTACTCATCGTCACCGGCATGGGCACCAGCGGCTCGGCCCTTGACGGCCCGGTGGGTGACGGCCCGGTGGGTGACGGCCCGGTGATGGACGGTCCGGTGATGGACGGCCCGGTGATGGACGGCCCGGTGATGGACGGCCCCGGCGCCGGCGGCTCGGCCACCGGTGCGGCGTTGATCGACCGACCCGGGCAGCACCCGGTGACGGTGCGCATCTCGAAGGGGATCGGCACCCGGCCCGGCCGTCCGGACGTGCTCGGCTTGGCCGTACGTGTGCACGGCCCGGTCTGCGGGCGCCGTAGCGATCTGCTGTTCTCCACCACCGGCCGGGGCCGCTGGACCAGGCACGTGCCGCTGCCCCGCCGCCACTTCAACACCCGGTACGGCTCAGTGCTCTCGTACCGCACCGGGACCGGCCGCCGCAAGATCTACCTGTCCGCCCGCCCGGCCCGCGACAGCCGCCGGCTC
>DASSAL010000246.1:0-15422 GCA_035685405.1 Actinoplanes sp.
CGGCCAGTCGTCTCAGCGGCCAGTCGTCTCAGCGGCCAGTCGTCTCAGCGGCCAGTCGTCTCAGCGGCCAGTCGTCTCAGCGGCCGCTGGTCAGCTCCGCGCCGGCTGCTCAGATCCAGCGGTTGCCCAGCCACATCCGGTGTTGCCACGCCTCGTACGGGATCGTCTGCCCAACAAAGATCGGATAGAAGTACGCGAAGCACAGCGCCACCAGCAACACGTAGATCCCGGCCGCCACGACGCCGATCATCTGGCGATCGGTGCGGGCGGCGCCGGACGCTATTCCGGTCGGTGGGGTCATGACGGCGCCCAGGGCGTACACCACGGCCAGGATCAGGAACGGCAGCGCCGGCATCACATAGAAGGCGAACATCGTGCGGCCGTCCGCGATCGCGTAATAGAACCAGGGCAGCAGGCCGGCCACCACACCGGTGCCGATGGCGAACGCGCGCCAGTCCCGGCGGGCGATGCCGAACCAGACCAACGCCGCCAGCGCCGGGATGAACGACCACCACAGCACCGGCGTACCGAGCAGCAGGATCTCCGACGCGCAGCTGGGCGCGCCGCAGGGGCCGTTGCCGTTCCAGTAGAACGCGACCGGCCGGCCCAGCAGCAGCCACTGCCACGGCCACGACTGGTACACGTGCCGGTCGGTCAGGCCGCTGTGGAAGCTGTATGCCTCCTGGTGGTAGTGGATCAGGTTGAGCAGCGCGCCGAGCACCGGCGGCTCGCTGAGCCCGTTCGCCTCGCGGTAGTGCCGGAAGTAGCCGACGTCGGTGACGAACCAGCCGGTCCAGGTGGCCAGATAGGTCAGCACGGTGAGGACGAAGCTGAGCACCAGGAAGCCGAGGTCGCCGCGGAGGCCGGCGGCGACCGGGCGGCGGACCCCGGCGGAGCGGCGGGCGCCGACCCGCCACACGATCACCAGCGCGGCGAAGAACGGCGCGAAGAACAGGGCGCTCCACTTGACCGCGCAGGCCATGCCGAACAGCACGCCGGCGACGAGCAACCACCACGGTACGAAGACCGGCAGCCGCCGCGCGGTGTCCGGGTCGTAGCCGTTCTCCAGGGCGCGCAGCCATCGTCTCCGGTAGGCGTCCCGGTCGACGACCATGGCGGCGAACGTGGCCAGGATGAACAGGGCGAGGAAGATGTCCAGCAGCGACGTCCGGGACAGCACCAGATGGAAGCCGTCCAGCGTCATCAGCAGGCCGGCCGTACCGGCCAGCACGATCGAGTGGAACAGCCGGTACGCCACCCGGATCACGATCAGCACCATCAGCGTGCCGGCGATGGCGGTGGGCACCCGCCAGCCCACCTCGGTGTTGCCGAACGCCATCTCACCCAGGGCGATCAGCCATTTGCCGAGCGGTGGGTGCACCACGTACGCGGGGCCGTTGGTCTTCTCGTCCCACTCCACGCCGTGCTGCAGCATGTCCCAGGCGTCGGTCGGGTAGTACACCTCGTCGAAGATGTAGCCCTTGGGCCGGTTCAAGCCGCTGAGCCGGAGGATCGCCGCGACGATGACGATCGCGGCGGTGACCAGCCAGGAGTACGGATTCAGCCAGTTGTCGAGGGTCGACAGCCGCCGGCGTACCGCGTCCGGCACCCTGCGGACGCCCGCCGGTTCCGGATTGTCCTGAACCGGGGCGGGCGGTTTGTCTGTCGCCAACGTCACCCCGCGATCGTAAGCCGCCCGGCTGAGTGCCGGGGGGCGGAGTCCGGTGTGGTGGACTGCACCGGTGACGAACGGCAAGGTCATCCTCGTCGGCGCGCCGCTGGGAAATGTCGGTGACGCGTCCACCCGGTTACGGGAGGTGCTGGCCGCCGCGGACGTGGTGGCGGCCGAGGACACCCGCCGGCTGGCCCGGCTCGCCCGGGACCTGGGGGTGACGGTGTCCGGGCGGATCGTTTCCTATTTCGAGGGCAACGAGGACCGCCGTACCCCCGACCTGGTCGATGCGCTGCGCTCGGGCGCGGTGGTCGCGGTGGTCACCGACGGCGGCATGCCGAGCGTCTCCGACCCGGGGTACCGGCTGGTGCGGGCCGCGCTGGACGCCGGCTTCCCGGTCACCGCCGCGCCCGGGCCCAGTGCGGTGACCACCGCGCTGGCGCTGTCCGGGCTGCCCAGCGACCGGTTCGTCTTCGAAGGGTTCCTGCCGCGCACCGGCGCGGGCCGGCGGGCCCGGTTGCGGGACCTCGCCACCGAGCCGCGCACGCTGGTGTTCTTCGAGGCGCCGCACCGGATCGCGGACACCCTCGCCGATCTGGTGGCCACCTTCGGCGGGGAGCGGCCCGCGGCGGTGTGCCGGGAGCTGACCAAGACGTACGAGGAGATCCGCCGCGGCCCGCTGACCGAGCTGGCCGGCTGGGCCGCCACCGGCGATCCCCGCGGCGAGATCACCCTGGTGGTGGCCGGGGCGCCGCAGACCGCGCCGGAGCGGCCGGGCGATGACGTGCTGCGGGCGGCGGTGGCCGGGCGGGAGGCGGCCGGCGACTCCCGGCGGGACGCCATCGCGGCCGTCGCCCGCGAGTACGGCCTGCGCAAGCGCGAGGTGTACGCGCTGGTCCACCGGACTCAGTAGGTGGCGGCGAGGAATCCCAGCAGCAGTGCCACCGGACCGGCCACGCTGATCAGCACCGCGCTGCGCCGGGCGGACGCGGTCTCCAGCCGCCGGGCCCCGGTCATCCCGGCGACGCCGTACCCGCACATCAGGACCAGGATGAAGCCGAGCACCCAGCGCAGGTGCAGCATCCATCCGGGCTCGCCGACGTACGCCTGCCGGCTGTCCGGGCTGACCATCCGGGCCGGCACCGTCGAGCCGGTGGCACGCGAGTCCGGGCCGACGCCGAGCAGCGCCACCCGTTGCACCGTGAAGCTGCCGTCACCGGCGGCGAACCCACCCGTGCAGCGCTGGGTCAGTCCCGAGCCGGCGCAGTGCCCGACGGTGGCCGTGCCCCGGTCACCGTGCCCGGCCGCCAGCCAGAACGGCTCCGCGCTGACCCAGGAGAAGAACGCCGCGATCAGCGCCAGCGCGACCAGGGCCACCAGGCCGGGCAGCGGGCGGCGGGGCGAGCGCGCTTCGCCCGCGGGTCGACCGGTACGGCGCCCGCCGGCCGTCCGCTGCTCGTCCTCCGCCGCGGGCCCGGCCGCCCCCGTGGCGGCCCGTTCCTCGTCGGTCAGCCAGAACGGCGAGTTCTCCAGCCGGTCCCGGGCCGCCTCGCTGAGCCGGGGCTGCGCCGGTTGGATCTGGGCCGGCCGGGTCTGGCCCGGCAGCGACGGGGCCGGCTGCGGTCGATCCGGCATCCGGCCCGGGTCCAGCACCACCGTCGGCCGGTTCGGGCCGGGTTCGGGCAGGACCATCACGTCCTCGTCGGTGCCGTGGTCGGCCTCGTCCGCGGTGCTCACGTCGGACCCCGCAGTCGTCATCGTGGGGAGGTACCGCTCGGCGGGCTTGCGGTCGTGGTGGCGCTCGACCGGCTCCGACGTGGTGACGTCGGCGATCGTCGCGGCCGCGGCGGCCGCCTCGACCGTCTCGATCCGGGCTTCCTGTTCCGCCTCGACCAACGCGGCCGGTGGCGGGTTGAGCTGGCGGGTCACGTCGTGGACGCCGGCCGCGTGCGCGTCCAGGGCCTCCGGCGCGAACGCCGGTGTGGCGTCCCCATCCGGCGAGTTCGAGGCCGAGCTGCCCGGAGCCGGGGTGTTCGAGGTGGCCCGACGGCGCGGGTGGCGGGGCCGGGCGGCCACCGCGTCGGCCATCGCCTCCGCCTCGTCGCGTTCCTCCTCGACCCGCCACCAGGCGATGTTGGCGTCCGTGTAGGCCCACGGCTCACCCTCGTTCCGCGGCTTGTCCCCTGGCTGCGGCACGTTTCCGGTCACCGTGGCAGCGCACCACAGATCGCCGCCAAGATCACGTATTAATGGGGCGTGTCGGGGCAAAAGTCACCGCGAGCGATCCGCGCGCGACGCCACTGATTCGGTCACTACGCTGGACCACCATGAGTCACGTTCTCGCCGCGGTCGCCTGGCCCTACGCCAACGGCCCGCGCCACATCGGTCACGTGTCCGGCTTCGGGGTGCCCTCCGACGTGTTCAGCCGGTACATGCGGATGGCCGGTCACGACGTGCTCATGGTGAGCGGCACCGACGAACACGGGACGCCGATTCAGGTGCAGGCGGACGCGGACGGCGTCACGCCGCGGGAGCTGGCCGACCGGTACAACCGGGTGATCGTCGAGGACCTGCACGGCCTCGGGCTGTCGTATGACCTGTTCACCCGGACCACCACGCGCAACCACTACGCGGTGACCCAGGAGCTGTTCACCGGGCTGCTGACCAACGGCTACATCGTCCGCCGGACCACGCTCGGCGCGATCTCCCCGTCCACCGGCCGCACGCTGCCGGACCGCTACATCGAGGGGACGTGCCCGATCTGCGGCTACGACAGCGCCCGGGGTGACCAGTGTGACAACTGCGGCAACCAGCTCGACCCGGAGCAGCTGATCAACCCGCGCTCGCGGATCAACGGCGAGGTGCCCGAGTTCGTCGAGACCGAGCACTTCTTCCTCGACCTGCCGGCCTTCGCCGAGGCGATCGGCAACTGGCTGGACCAGCGCGAGAACTGGCGGCCGAACGTGCTGAAGTTCAGCCGCAACCTGCTCGACGACCTGCAGCCCCGGGCGATCACCCGGGACCTGGAGTGGGGTGTGCCGATCCCGCTGGACGGCTGGCGCGACCGCGCCGACAAGCGGATCTACGTGTGGTTCGACGCGGTGATCGGCTATCTGTCGGCGTCCATCGAGTGGGCGCGCCGCTCTGGTGACCCGGACGCCTGGCGCCGGTGGTGGAGCGCGGACGGCGAGGGCAAGGACACGCTGGCCTACTACTTCATGGGCAAGGACAACATCGTCTTCCACTCGGTGATCTGGCCGGCCATCCTGCTCGGCTACTCCGGCGAGGGCGACCGCCGCGGTGAGCCCGGGTCGCTGGGCCGGCTGAACCTGCCCACCGAGGTGGTCTCCTCGGAATACCTGACCATGGAGGGCCGGAAGTTCTCCTCGTCCCGCCGCGTCGTCATCTACGTCCGGGACTTCCTCGAGCGGTACGACGCCGACGCGTTGCGCTACTTCATCGCGGCGGCCGGCCCGGAGGCCAACGACACCGACTTCACCTGGGCCGAGTTCGTCCGGCGCAACAACGACGAGTTGGTGGCCGGGTGGGGCAACCTGGTGAACCGGTCGATCTCGATGGCGGCCAGGAACTTCGGGTCGATTCCGGCTGCCGATCAGCTGACCGCCGCGGACGAGGCGCTGCTGGAGACCGCGCGGGCCGGCTTCGTCTCGGTCGGCGAGCTGATCGGCCGGCACCGGCAGAAGGCCGCGATCGGCGAGGCGATGCGGGTGGTCGCGGAGGCCAACAAATACCTTTCCGACCAGGCACCGTGGAAGCTCAAGGACGAGGCGTCCAAGCCCCGGATGGGCACCATCCTGCACGTGGCGCTGCAGGTGGTCAGCGACGCCAACACACTGCTCAGCCCGTTCCTGCCACACAGCGCGCAGCGGGTGCACGAGCTGCTCGGCAACACCGGCGTGCACCAGCCGATGCCGTCCATCGTCGAGGTCGAGGACCTGGACGGCGGGCCGTCGTACCCGGTGCTCACCGGTGACTACTCCGGCGGGGCGACGTGGAGATCAGTGCCGCTGGTGCCGGGTACGCCGCTGGCCGCGCCCAAACCGGTCTTCCGCAAGCTGGACCCCTCGGTGGTGGACGAGGAGTTGGCCCGCCTGGCCGGCGACCACGACTAGGCCGTCACCGCTGCGAATTGCGGCATTCGCCTGCCGAGCTGTTCTCCGCCGGGCCACACTCAGGGCAACGGGGAAGATCAGCACGGGAAAGGGTCGTTCGTCGTGTCCGGAGAGAGTGCTCGGGGCCTGCGCCAGTCCGTCATCAGCATCGCCGCCGCCGTGACCCTTGCCCTGATCACGGCCATGCTCATCGTCGGCGTGCTGCTCCTGCGCTCGGCCAACGCCGACGAGCAGCGGGCGTTCCAGCGGCAGGCCGAGTTCAACGCGCTGGGCCTGGAGCTGCAGGACGCCTCCGACCTCCTCACCGACGAAGCCCGCAAGTACGCCGTGACCACCGACCGCCGGCATCTCGACAACTACTGGCGGGAGATCGACGAGACCAAGACCCGCGACCGAGCCGTGGCCCGGCTGCGCGACCTGGGTGCCGCCCCGGAGGAGCTGGCCCTGGTCGATGAGGCGAAAGCCAACTCTGACGCGCTGGTGCAGACCGAGAGCCGCGCACAGCGGCTGGTCCTCGAGGCCAACGGCGTGTCGCCGGATCAGATGCCTCCGGCCATCGGCGAGTTCGAGCTCGATGCCGCGGACCGGGCCCGGCCCGCGGCGGAGAAGCTCGCCATCGCCCGGTCGATCATGTTCGACCGCAAGTACGACGCGGACAAGGCCGTCATCACCGCGCCGCTGGTCGAGTTCCAGCAGGTCATGAGCACGCGTGCGGAAGAGGAGGTGGCGGCCGGCGAGAAGGCGGTCTCCTTCGCGATCGTGCTCCTCATCGGGCTCGCGATCCTGCTGCCGATCGCGCTTGGCGGCGTGCTGTACCTGCTGCAGAGCCAGGTGGGACGGGTGGTGGTGCGGTACACCGATGCGCTGCGAACTCGGGATCGGAACGACCTGGCCTTCCGGCTCGAGCCGGCCGGCACGCGGGAGTTGCAGGGCCTGGCGCGGGCGTTCAACGGGGAACTGGACGGCCGGCGGGAGCTGGTCCGGGCCGTCGCCGACAACGCCCAGGTGCTGGCGTCGTCGGCGCACGAACTGTCGGTCACCGGCGAACATCTGGCGGCCAGTGCGGACCAGGCCAGCCGCCAGGCCGGGGTGGTGTCGGCCGCGGCGGACCAGGTCTCGCACAACGTGCAGACCGTGGCCGCGGGCGCCGAGGAGATGGGCGCGTCGATCCGGGACATCTCGCAGAACGCTGCCGAGGCCGCCCGGGTGGGTGACAGTGCCGTGACGATCGCCGAGCGGACCAACGAGACCGTGGGCAAGCTCGGCGAGTCCTCGCTCGAGATCGGCAACGTGATCAAGGTGATCACGTCCATCGCCGAGCAGACCAACCTGCTCGCGCTGAACGCGACCATCGAGGCGGCCCGGGCCGGCGAGGCCGGCAAGGGCTTCGCGGTCGTCGCCAGCGAGGTCAAGGACCTGGCGCAGGAAACCGCGAAGGCCACCGAGGAGATCTCCGCGCGGGTGGAGGCGATTCAGGGCGACACCCGCGGAGCCGTCGAGGCCATCGCACAGATCACCCACGTGATCAGCAAGATCAACGAGTACCAGACCGCGATCGCCAGTGCGGTCGAGCAGCAGACCGCGACGACGAGCGAGATGAACCGCAGCGTCACCGAGGCGGCCACCGGCTCGGGCGACATCGCGAACAACATCTCCGGGGTCGCCGAGGCCACCCGGGCGGCCGCCGCGGGGATCGCCGAATCGCAGCAGGCCACCGCGGAACTGGCCCGGCTGGGCAGCGAACTGCAGGCGCTGGTCAGCAGCTACCGGTTCGACAACGGGCGCGCCTGAGGCGGATCTCCGGTGACCGACCGGCGGCCGGGTGTGACACGCTGGCCGGGATGAACAGCCGGAAGGAGCGCGCCGCTCGGCGTGCCGGAGAGTTCCCGCCGCCGCCCGAACCACTCGCCGTGGCGGTCTTCGACAGCCACACCCACCTGGACATCACCGTCCAGGAGATCGGCACCAACACCGTCGAAGGGCTGATCGACCAGGCGGTCAAGGCGGGCGTGGACCGGATCGTCCAGGTCGGCGTGGACGTGCCGTCGTCGCGGTGGGGTGCCGACCTGGCCGCCCGGGACGACCGCGTGCTGGCCACCGTCGCGATCCACCCGAACGACGCGCCGCTGGTGTCCGACCTGGACGAGGCACTGCGGGAGATCGAGGCGCTGGCTGCCGAACCGCGGGTGCGCGGCATCGGCGAGACCGGGCTGGACACGTACCGGACCGGCGAGGACGGCCGCGCCGCGCAGGAGGCCGGCTTCCGGGCGCACATCGCGATCGCCAAGCGGTACGGCAAGGCGCTGATCGTGCACGACCGGGACGCGCACGCCGATGTGCTGCGGGTGCTGGACGACGAGGGCGCGCCGGAAACCGTGATCCTGCACTGTTTCTCCGGTGACGCGGAGTTCGCCGCCGAGTGCGTGCGGCGCGGCTATCTGCTGAGCTTCGCCGGTACGGTGACCTTTGCCAACGCCCGCGACCTGCGCGCGGCGGCGGCCGGCACGCCGATCGGCCAGATGCTGGTGGAGACGGATGCGCCGTACCTGACGCCGATGCCGCACCGGGGCCGGCCGAACGCCTCGTACCTGATTCCGCTGACGGTCCGGTCGCTGGCCGAGACCACCGGCACCGATCTGGACGAGCTGTGCGCCGCCATCTCCGCCACCGGGGAGCGCGTCCTCGGTCCCTGGCGCTAGGTGTCCTCGACCCACGCGCTCACCCCGAGCTGGCGGCCCAGCTCGGCGATGTGCTCGGCGAAGGTGCCGGGTGCGGCGGCCAACGGCCCGCGGGAGACGAACCGCACCGCCCACCGGTGCCCGGGCGCGATGTTGAAGATCCGGTGGACGACCACTGCGCCGCGCGGGTCGGGCTCGACCGACGTGATCCCGCGATACCACCACTCGCCCTGCTGGGTGACCGACCGCGCGGGCCGGTCCACGGTAATTGTGATCTTGCTGCCCTGCTGCAGCACCGCGAACTCGTCACCGTCCGGTGGCTCGGCAGATCCGGCCGGTGCGATCGGCGACCGTCCGCCGGGCCGCACGTCCAACAGGAGCTCGGCCACCGCGTCCGGCGACGCCTCCACCACGCCCCGCAGCTCCAGCAGTTCGGTCATGGAACTCGTTCTACCGCACCCGGGCTAGTCTGTTGGCCCATGGCTGACGCTCTGCTCGGCCCGGCGGAGATCCGGGAGCTGGCCGCGCGCCTCGGCGTCGCGCCGACCAAGAAGCTCGGCCAGAACTTCGTGCACGACCCCAACACGGTCCGCCGGATCGTCGCCGCGGCCGGCCTGCGTCCGGATGACGTGGTCCTCGAGGTGGGTCCGGGCCTGGGCTCGCTCACCCTGGGGCTGGTCGGGGTCGCCGCCCACGTGCACGCGGTGGAGATCGACCCGGTGTTGGCGGCCGAGCTGCCCGCCACGGTGGCCGCGGCGAACCTGACCGTGCACCCGGCCGACGCCCTGCGGGTCTCCGGCACGGACTTCGACCCGGCGCCCACCATGCTGGTGGCGAACCTGCCGTACAACGTCGCGGTGCCGGTCGTGCTGCACCTGCTGGCCGAGCTGCCCACCCTGCGCGGCGGGCTGGTGATGGTGCAGAAGGAGGTCGCCGACCGGCTGACCGCCGCACCCGGTTCCCGGATCTACGGTGTCCCGTCGGTGAAGCTGGCCTGGTACGCCGACGCGCGCCCGGCCGGCCGGGTCCCGCCCGCGGTGGTCTGGCCGGTGCCGAACGTCGACTCCGGCCTGGTCGCGTTCACCCGCCGGCCGCCGCCCGCCGAGGCCGATCGGGTGGCGGGGTTCGCGGTGGTCGACGCGGCCTTCGCGCAGCGGCGCAAAACCCTGCGGGCGGCGCTGGCCGGGTGGGCCGGTGGCCCGGACCGGGCCGAGCGGGTGCTGGTGGCGGCGGGGATCGACCCCCGGGCCCGGGGTGAGTCGTTGTCGGTGCGGGAGTTCGCCGCGATCGCGGCGGCGGCAAGAGCGTCGGGGTGCGGCGGTACGATCAGCCAGTCCGGCAATCGGCGCGAGGAGGTGAACCCGTGACGGCACAGCCGACCGGTTCCGTCCCGTGGTCGCCCGACCCAGACCGGCAACGCCACGCCGACCTGGTTGACGACGCCGATGTGAAGGCGACTGACCCGGACACCGGGTTGGTGCTGGAGAGCCCGTTCGAGATTCGGTTGCCGATCGCGGACATGACTCCGTGACGGAGGCGTGGGGGCCGGACGACGGCGGGCGGCGGCCCGGTGGGCCGGTTCGGGTGCGCGTACCCGCCAAGATCAATCTGCACCTCGGTGTGGGGCCGTTGCGGCCGGACGGTTTCCACGAGCTGAACACCGTCTATCACGCCGTCTCGTTGTTCGACGAGTTGCGGGCCAGCCCCGGTGACACGCTCGCGCTCACCATGGAGGGCGAGGGCGCCGGCGAGCTCGCGCTGGACGAGACCAACCTGGTGATCCGGGCCGCCCGGGCATTGGCCGCGCACGCCCGCGTCCCCGCGTACGCCCGCCTGCACCTGCGCAAGTCCATCCCGCTCGCGGCCGGCCTGGCCGGCGGCAGCGCCGACGCCGCCGCCGCGCTGCTGGCCTGCGACACACTGTGGGGCACCGGCGTGCCGCGCGACGAACTGGCCGAGATCGGCGCGACCCTCGGCTCGGACATCCCGTTCCTGCTGCACGGCGGCACTGCGCTGGGCACCGGCCACGGGGAGGCGATCAGCCCGATCCTGGCCCGCCCGACCACCTGGCACTGGGTGCTGGCGATCGCCGACGGCGGCCTGGCCACCCCGGACGTGTACCGGGAACTCGACCGGCTGCGGGCCGGTGGCCGGGCGCCCGCCCCGCTGGCCGAGCCGGACGGCCTGATGACCGCGCTGCGGCAGCGCAGCCCGCAGGTGCTGGGCGAGGCGCTCGGCAACGACCTGCAGGCCGCCGCGCTGTCGCTGCGCCCGGAGCTGACCGACGTGCTCAAGGCCGGGCAGGCCGCCGGCGCGGTGGCCGGCCTGGTCTCCGGGTCCGGCCCGACCTGTGTGTTCCTGGCCACCGACGGCGCACACGCCGAACGGGTGGCGGACGGACTGGCGGCCTCCGGGCTGTGCCGCGAGGCCCGTACGGCCCGGGGACCGATGCCCGGCGCGCGGGTAACCTGATAGGCACTGTGGCGAACATTGTCAATCTGGACCGGGTCAGCAAGGGGTACGGCGCCGCCGGTCAGCTTCTCACCGATGTCTCCCTCGGCCTGGAGGACGACGCCCGGGTCGGCATCGTCGGCCTCAACGGCGCCGGCAAGTCCACCCTCCTGCGCCTGCTCGCCAAGTCCGAGGAGCCGGACGCCGGCCGGGTCACCCACCGCCGTGACCTCCGCGTCGCCGCCCTCCCGCAAACGCTCGAGCTGGCGCCGGACGCGACCGTCCGGGACGTCGTGCTGGGCACCGGCTGGCTGTCCGCGGGCATGGGCGCCGAGCACGAATGGGCCGGCGACGCGGGCGTCCGCACCGTCCTCGACGGGCTCGGCATGCGTCACCTCGGCCTGGACACCCGGGTCCGCCCGATGTCCGGCGGCGAGTGCCGCCGGGTGGCCCTGGCCGCGTTGCTGGTCCGGGACGCCGACCTGCTGATCCTCGACGAGCCGACCAACCACCTGGACGTGGCCGGCGTCGACTGGCTGGCCCGGCACCTGCTCACCCGGCGCGGTGCGCTGGTGGTGGTCACCCACGACCGCTGGTTCCTGGACGCGGTGTGCTCGGCCACCTGGGAGGTGGTGGAGCGGACCGTGCACCTGTACGAGGGCGGGTACGCCGCCTGGACGCTGACCCGCGCCGAACGCGCCCGGGTGGCCGCCGCGGCCGAGGCACGGCGGCAGAACCTGCTGCGCAAGGAGATCGCCTGGCTGCGCCGCGGCCCGCCGGCCCGCACGTCCAAGCCGCAGTTCCGGATCGACGCCGCGAACGCGTTGATCGCCGACGTCCCGCCGGTCCGCGACACGGTGAGCCTGCAGCGGCTGGCCACCGCGCGGCTGGGCAAGCAGGTGTACGACCTGACCGCGGTCGACCTGAAGGCCGGCGGCAAGACCATCCTGCGCGACCTGACCTGGCAGGTCGGGCCGGGCGACCGGTTCGCCATCCTGGGCGCCAACGGTGCCGGCAAGACCACGCTGCTGCGCCTGCTGGCCGGGCTGCTCCGGCCGGACAACGGCACGGTCAAGGTGGGCTCCACCGTCCGCGCCGCCTTCCTGTCCCAGGAACTCAAGGAGCTGCCCGAGGACCAGCGCCTGCTGGAAGCCGTGGAAGCCGTCGCCAAGCGGGTCCGGTTGGGGGACCGGGAGTTGTCCGCGGCACAGCTCGCCGAGGTGTTCGGCTTCACCGACAAGCGGATCTGGACGCCGGTCGGCGACCTCTCCGGCGGCGAGCGGCGCCGCCTGCAACTGCTGCGCCTGCTGGCCACCGAACCCAACGTGCTGCTGCTCGACGAACCGACCAACGACCTGGACACCGACACCCTGGCCAGCCTGGAGGACCTGCTGGACTCCTGGCCGGGCACGATGATCGTGGCCAGCCACGACCGGTATCTGGTGGAGCGGGTCACCGATACGGCGTACGGGATGTTCGGTGACGGCCGCCTCGTACACCTTCCCGGCGGCGTCGACGAATACCTGGCCCGGGTCACCGAGCCGGCGCCGGCCACCGGCCAGACGTCCTCACGGCCGGAGCGCGCAAGCCGGAACGCCGGTGCGATGCGGGCCGCCCGCAAGGAGCTCACCCGGCTCGAGCGGCAGCTCGCCAAGCTCGAGGAGCGCGAGGCCGGGCTGAACCAGAGCCTGGCCGAGCACGGTAGCGACTACGAGAAGATCCTCGAGCTGGAGGCGCAGCTCACGGCGGTCCAGGGGGAGCGGGCGCAGGTCGAGGAAGCCTGGCTGGAGCTGGCCGAGCAGGTGCCCGACCATTGATCCGGGGGTGCTCCTGCGCCGCCCCGGCGGATACGCGAGAATCGGCTGCAACAGATTTCCCGCCGACCACGGAGACGGACACATGCATAATCCGGTCAATCACCCGCTGCGGCCGCTCTACCGTGCCCTCGCCGCGCTGGTCGGTGTCTACCTGATCGCGTTCGGTGTCATCGGCATCATCGTCACCCCCGGCAACGGCCTCTTCGGCCAACCCGACGAGCGGGTGCTGGGCCAGGGCGCCAACCTCTTCTGGTGCATCGTCTCGTTGATCATCGGCGCCGTGGTGCTGGCGGTCACGGTGATCGGACGGAACCTCGACACCGAGGTCAACAAGGTGATCGGATGGGCCCTGCTGGTGATCGGCACCTATGAGCTCGCGGTCAGCCGCACCGACGCGAACTTCCTCAAGTTCACCATCTCCACCGTCATCGTCACGTACCTCGTCGGCCTGGCGCTCATCATGTCCGCGTACTACACCAAGGTGGCACCGCCGTCCGAGGCCGGCGAGCCCCGTCAGGTGCGCGAAGGTCGCCCGGCCTGACGGCGGATCAGCGGGTCTTGCGAGTGAGCAGGGACGGCTTGGTCTCGAGGTGGGACAGACCGTTCCAGGCCAGGTTGACCAGGTGGGCGGCCACCATCTCCTTCTTCGGCTTGCGCACCTCACGCCACCACTGGCCGACCAGCGCCACCATGCCGACCAGCGCCTGGGAGTAGAGCTCGGCGAACTTCGGATCCAGGCCGCGCCGCTTGAACTCGTCGCCCAGGATGTGTTCGACCTGGTGCGCCACATCGTTCATCACGCTGGAGAAGTTGCCCGCCGGGGACAGCACCGGTGACTCCCGGACCAGCACCCGGAAGCCGTGCGGCTCCTGCTCGATGTAGTCCAGCAGCGCCAGAGCGGCCTGTTCCAGCAGTTCCCGCGGATGCCCGGCGGTGAGCGCGGCGGCCACCCGGTCGAGCAGGGCCCGGACCTCCCGGTCCACCACCACCGCGTACAGGCCCTCCTTGCCGCCGAAGTGCTCGTACACCACCGGTTTGGAGACCTTGGCCCGCGCCGCCACCTCCTCCACGCTGGTCGCGTCGAAGCCGCGCTCGGCGAACAACTGCCGCCCGATGGCGATCAGCTGTCCCCGGCGCTGCGTCGCGGACATCCGCACGCGCGAGGTCGCCGGTGTGCCCGCGGCCCGGCCCGACGCGGCCGCGGCGGCGCGCGCCGATCGCGCGCGCCGGCCGCGGGGCTCGGAGGTCTCGTAGTCGGTCACCCGACCATCCTGCCAGGACGGTCATGCGAAGGCGGGGTCACTGCGTGGCGGGTCAGGGCGTGGCCACCATCTTCGCGGCGAGTCGTTCCGGCTTCGGCCACTTCACCGCGTACGCCGCGCCGGTCTTCTCCAAGAGCCAGATCACCCGGGCCGAGATGTCGATCTGGCCGCGCAGCACGCCGTGCCGGGCGCTGGTCGGATCGGCGTGGTGCAGGTTGTGCCAGCTCTCTCCGAACGAGACGATCGCCAGCGGCCAGAAGTTGGCGGCCTTGTCACCGCTGCGCACCTCGAATGGGCGCTCGCCGTACACGTGGCAGACCGAGTTGATCGACCAGGTGATGTGGTGCAACAGGCCGATCCGGACGATCCCGGCCCAGAAGAACGCGGTCAGCGCGCCCCGCCAGGACATGGTGATCAGCCCGCCGGCCAGCGCCGGCCCGAGCAGGGTGAACGCGATCAGGGCGGGGAACAGCCGGTCGATCCGGTTGATGTCCTTGTCGGCCAGCAGATCCGGCGCGAACCGGGCCCGGTTGGACAACTCGCGGCGGAACATCCAGCCCAGGTGGGCATGGAACAGACCCTTGGTCAGCGCCCAGAACCCGGTGCCGTACCGCCACGGCGAATGCGGATCGCCCTCCTGGTCGCTGAACGCGTGGTGCCGCCGGTGGTCGGCCACCCACTGAATGACGTTGCCCTCGATCGCCAGCGAGCCGGCCAGCGCCAGCACGATCCGCAGCCAGCGCTTGGCCTTGAACGAGCCGTGCGTGAAATACCGGTGGAAACCAACCGTGATCCCCAGACCGGACACCAGATAGAAGACGGCGCCGATTGCGATGTCCGTCCAGCTGAGCCAGCCACCCCAGGCGACCGGGACGGCGGCGATCAGCGCCAGGAACGGGATGACGACGAACGCGTACAGCGCGATCAGGATGCCGCGGGACTGCGGCCCCTCGGTCAGCGGTTTGGGGCCGACCTGCTCGGTGGGTTCGGAGAGCACAGATGTCATGGCACCTCACAGTGGGGGATCTGGAGATCAAGAAGTTACGCCTACGTCACCGTAACCTACGGGTCCGTAAGCTGCATCTCGAACGGGGGTGGATACCTGGTGCGAACACTCGGCCCAACGGGGTCGCACTAGGCCCCGCCGCGACGAAGCCCGCCGCCTCCGCGGTGACCCCGGTCTGTCCCGCTCTCACCCGATCTCGGTCTTCGAAGTGGCTTCGTCCGGTTCCTCGCGGGTGTCGAGTAGGCGCTAGTCTGTCGGTGGCACCCCGATCGGCCGTGGTGTAATTGGCAACACCCCGCCCTTTGAAGGCGGTTTTGAAGGTTCGAGTCCTTCCGGCCGAGCAGTCCCCCGGTGGCTCGCATGCGTGCCTAGGCCGCCCTTGGTCCCAGTTGCCAACAATGCG
>DASSAL010000247.1:0-6374 GCA_035685405.1 Actinoplanes sp.
GAGCGCCACGCAGGTGAGTAGCGTCCGCCGGCCGAACGCGCGCAGCCGTGGCCGGACCAGCACCGCCAGCAGCAGGCCGGCCCAGGCCAGCCGCAGCCAGGCCGCGCCCTGCGCGCCGATGTCGTCGATCAGGCCGACCGATGCCGCCAGGCCGATCTGGACCAGGATCATCGAGCCGACGGCGAGCGTCGTGCCGGTCCGTGCCGAGTTCCTCATGCCGCTCAGTACACGTTCTTTCATTGCCCACGTCCACGCGATAATCGTGGACACACCGTTCACTGATCCTGGACGATGACGGGATGGAGACGCGCCGCCTGCGGATACTGCTCGAACTGTCCCGCCTCGGGTCGATGCGCGCCGTCGCCGATGAGATGGGGCTCACCACCTCGACCGTGTCGCAGCAGATCGCCGCGCTGGCCCGGGAGACCGGCACGGCGCTGATCGAACCGGTCGGCCGGCGCATCCGGCTCACCCCGGCCGGGCGGCGGCTGGCCGAGCACAGCGTCGACATCCTGGCCGCGGTGGAGGCGGCGCGGCTGGACCTGGACCCGGACGCCGACCCGGCCGGCACGGTGCGGGTGTCCGGCTTCGCCACCGCGATCCGCCGGTCGCTGCTGCCGATCGTCGCCGAGCTGCGGGCGCGCGACTCCCGGGTCCGGGTGGCGATCCGCGAGCACGAGCCGTTCGAACAGTTCGCGCTGCTGGCCTCGGACGACATCGATCTGGCGCTGACGTACGACTACAACCTGGCCCCGGCGGCGTTCGACGCCACCCTGGTGGCGCGCCCGCTGTGGTCGGTGCCGTGGAGCCTGGGCGTGCCGGCCGGCAGCGAGGACGGCGACTTCCGGGGCCACGACTGGATCGTCAACTCCCGCAACACCGCGGACGCCGACGTCGTCCGGACACTCGCCTCGATCGCCGGGTTCACGCCGGCGATCGTGCACGAGGCGGACAGCCTGGAGCTGGTGCAGGATCTGATCGTGGCCGGGCTGGGCGTCGGGATGCTGCCGGCGGACCATCCGGTGCAGGCCGGCGTGCGGCTGATGCCGCTCAGCGATCCGCCGGTGCTGCTGCGGGCGTACGCGGTGACGCGCCGCGGGCGGGCTGGCTGGCCGCCGCTGGCGCTGCTGCTGCGCATGCTCCGGCCCTCCATCATGCCCGCCGGCGCCGGGCCTTGACCGTGCTGTCCCTGCCGGTGTGCGCCCGATCGTGCACCTCGGCCACGTCCAGCTCCCACTCGGCCGAGCGCAGGCCGAGATCCTCGACGATCTCCGCCGGGGCCGGGAACCGGACCGGCCGGCCGTGGTGCTCGTGGTGCCGGTGCCCGCCGGGAGTGTCGTTGAGGTGCCCCTCGATCAGCAGGGTGCCGCCCGGCGCGGCCGCCTCCGCGGCCGCCCGCATCACCTTCTCCTCCGGCAGGAACTGCGCGGTCACCAGGTCGAAGCGGCCGTCCGGGGAACGACTCGGCCAGGTCCCGGCGCTGGAAGTCGATCCGGTCCGCCACACCGGCGGCCGCGGCGTGGCCGGCGGCCCGGGCGAGGGCCACGCCGGAGATGTCCACGGCGACCACCCGCCAGCCCCGCTGCTCGAGCCACACCGCGTCGGCACCCTCGCCGCAGCCCAGATCGAGCGCGGTGCCCGGCGTCAGACCGGCCGCCTCCCGGGCCAGCACGGCGTTCGGCCGGCCGCTCCAGACCTGGTCCCGCTAGGCGCAGAAGTCGTCCCAGAAGTCGCTCATCACCCGATCGTGGAGGACCGGGCACTGACGAGCAAATCTGCTTGCCAGATCGGCAAGACGTTATCCCGCGCGGCGCTTCGCCCGGCGGGCCGCGAGTTCGTCGCCGGTGGCCACGGCCGGCGTGTCGGTGCCGACCGGCTGCGGAGTGGACGCCGGTTCGGCGGGCAGGTGCGACAGCGAGCCCTGGATCTCCTTGAACGCCCCGCCGATGGCGATGCCGAACACACCCTGTCCGCCCTGCAGCAGGTCGACGACCTCCTCGGGTGACCGGCACTCGTACACCGTGGTGCCGTCGGAGATCAGCGTGATGCCGGCCAGATCGTCCACCCCGCGGGAGCGCAGCGTGTCGATCGCCTTGCGGATGTTCTGCAGCGAGACGCCGGCGTCCAGCAGGCGCTTGACGACCTTGAGCACCACCAGGTCGCGGAACGAGTAGAGCCGCTGGGTGCCGGAACCGGACGCGTCCCGGATGCTCGGCACCACCAGCGCGGTGCGGGCCCAGTAGTCGAGCTGACGGTAGCTGATGCCGACCGCGTGGCAGGCCGTGACGCCGCGGTACCCGACCGCACCGTCCTCGCCGACGAGGGGGCCCTCAAGAGGCTGATCGTGCACCCGACTACCTCCCCTTCACCCTGGACGTCTCGAGCCTATATCTCAGCGCGTCCGGAAACAGGGAGGCAATCCACCGACACGCCGCGTACGGACGACGGCTAGCCGGCGAAGTCCTCGGGGCGCACCTGATCGAGGAACTCCCGGAACTTCTCCACCTCGTCCTCCTGCTCGTCCGGAATGACGATGCCGGCCTCGCTGAGCACCTGGTCGGCGCACCGGATCGGCGCACCGACCCGCAACGCCAGCGCTATCGAGTCGCTGGGCCGCGCCGAGACCCGCAGGTTGTCCCCGATCAGCAGATCGGCGTAGAAGACGTTCTCCTTCAGTTCGGTGATCTCCACCGCCTTCAGCGGCTGCTGCACCGCGGACAGGATGTCGCGCAGCAGGTCGTGGGTCAGCGGCCGGGCCGGCTTGACCCCCTGCTGCTCGTACGCGATGGCGGTCGCCTCCACCGCGCCGATCCAGATCGGCAGGTACCGATCGCCGTCGACCTCTCTGAGCAGGACGATCGGCTGGTTGCTGGGCAGCTCCACCCGAACCCCGACCACGCTCAGCTCGCGCACCGCCGCCTCCGTGTGTCGCTGTTGCCGACCACCGCCCCGTGACAGCGGTCGCCCTTCTCTGAACCGTACACGCCTGGCCTCCGCCACCGGTCGCAGCGGCATACCCCGTTAGCGGCTCAGCTCATCACGCAGACCGGCGCGAACCAAGGCAGCGTGCAGTTTCTGCGACAACGCCTGCAGCTCGCGGGCGGTCTCGGCGGCGCGGGCCCGGGCGGCCGGATCGGACTGGCGCACCAGCGGCGCCAGCAGCTGCGCGAACAGGCCCACCTCACGGTCGGCGCCGGCCCGGATCGGCCGCAGATGGCGCAGCTCCAGCCCGTGCCGGCTGAGCCCGACCACCGCCTCGACGATGACCACCGCGTCGCCGTCGTACCACCCGGGCGGGCGGGCGGTGACCAGCCCCATCTTCTCCAACTCGGTGAGCATCTCGGCGGAGATGCCGGTGCGGGCGATCAGATCGTCCCGCGGGACCCGGGTGTCCGCGGGATCCGACGCCTGGCCGGCGCCGACGGCGACCAGAGCGGGCCGCTGCGGCGGATCGAACCGGTGTGCGTCGAGCTGCTCCCGGATCACCCGCAGGGGCAGGTACTGGTCGCGCTGGGCGGTCAGCACGAACCGCAGCCGGTTCACGTCGTCCCAGGAGTACTTGCGGTACCCGGACGGCGTACGCTGCGGCTCGACCAGTCCCTCCGCCTCGAGGAACCGCAGCTTGGAGATCGTGGTGTCGGGGAACTCGGTGCGCAGATGGGCGAGCACCTCGCCGATGCTCATCACGGGGTTCCTTCTGGGGTTTTCCGCCGCGGGTGGGCTCAGCGCGCTGTCGCGGTTCCGGGACGAGCCCGGGTTACTCGCCGCCGCCCCCGACAGGTTCACGCTCCGCCCTCGCCCTCCGGCCGGGGTCCGGCGATGAACACCAGTCGGAACTTGCCGATCTGCACCTCGTCGCCGTTGCTGAGGGTGGCCGCCTCGACCCGCTCCCGGTTCACGTACGTGCCGTTCAGCGAGCCGACGTCGCGCACGGTGAACGTGCCGGCGTCGCGGTGGAACTCGGCGTGCCGGCGCGAGACGGTCACGTCGTCCAGGAAGATGTCACTGTCCGGGTGCCGGCCGCTGGTCGTCACGTCGTGATCGAGCAGGAACCGGGCTCCCGCGTTCGGGCCGCGGCGCACCACGAGCAGGGCCATGCCGGGCGGCAGCGAACCGGACATCCGGCTCGGCACCACATCGGTCTCCGGCCCCTCGAGCACCTCGTCGAGCGCACCGAGGTTCAGCGTGGACGTGACGTCGAGTGGGGGAAACTCGTCGTCTGGGCGCGTCATGGGACCACCTCACGGATCTGTCGCGGTCGCGCCGCGCCTCGAGGCGAACTGGGCGGGGGCACGGGGTGAGCGGAACCGGACCGGACGCCCGGGGCGCGGCACCCCCTGCCGCTGCCCGGAGGCCCGGACGCACGACTATCGGTAACGAAGGAGACAACAGAAGTTCTACACGTGCCAGGCGAGCCTAGTCAGCCCCGGAAGTGCGGGGCAACCGGACGCGCGGGTGGCCCGTGGCGACCGATCGCACCCCTCGACACGATCGGCTCAGCTCTCGGTCAGCGCGCGGTACCCGGCGGCGTCCAGCAGGCCGTCCACCGCCGCCGGGTCAGCCGGGGCGATCTCCACCAGCCAGCCCGCCGCGTACGGCTCCGCGTTGATCAGCTCCGGCTCGTCGGCCAGCGTGGCGTTCTTGGCCACCACGGTGCCGGCGATCGGCGCGTAGATCTCCGACACGCTCTTGGTCGACTCGATCTCGCCGAGCGAGTCGCCGGCCTGCACCTCGGTGCCCTCGTCCGGCAACTGCACGTAGACGATGTCGCCGAGCGCGTCCTGCGCGTAGTGGGTGATGCCCACCCGCACGGGCCCGCTGCCGTCGGACGCCACCCACTCGTGCTCGGCCGTGTACCGCAGGTCCTCAGGAATCACACGTTCCTCCGTAGTGACACCGGTCGTGGCAGCGCCTCAGGAGACCGGGCGTGCGTACTGCAAGCTGCCGGCCTCCCGCACCGCGGTCACGTCTACCGACGATCGCTGCTCCATGGTCACGCTACCGCCGTCGCCGTTCACCGACGCGACCACCCCACCGGGAATCTGCAGCGCCGTCTGCATGGTCTGCGGCGGCCCGATCACCGACAGCCGGTACGGCCCGCTGAGCCGGACGCGGTCGGCCACGATGCCGCCACCCTGGGCGTCGACGAAGTAGGTGGACGCGACCACCCGCACCGCCGTACCGCCGGCGCCGGCCAGCTGCATCACCTCACCGCCGGCACCGCGCAGCTCCTGCACCGCGTTCAGCACGTCGGACGCCTTCACCGCCCGCATGGTGATCTCCAGCCCCGGCCCCCGCCCCGGCCGCGTGCCGGCCAGCAGCCCCAGCTCGGCGGCCCGCTTGTCGGCCTCGGCCAGCGCCGCCTCCCGGCCGGCGACCCCGGAGGTGAGCTGCCGCTGACTGGTCTCCAGCGCGGTGATCTCGGCCTGCAGCCGGGTGTCCCGGGCCTCCAGGTCGGACAGGATCCGCACCAGGTCCTCCTGCCGCGCCGAGGCCAGGCCGTCGTCGGTGCTGTTGCTGCGCAGCTGCACCACCAGGGTGAACCCGAACAACGCCAGCAGCACCCAGATCAGCGCGCCGGCCGAGGAGAGCCGCCGCCACGGTGCCGGGGCCGGGCGCGAAGCGGCACGCTCGGTGCCGGTCGAGGCCGTGACGCTGCCCGGTACGCTCGGTTCCGCCCCGCCGGACTCCGGGGCGGCGTCCTTGCCACCGATCACAGGATCGGGTGACTGCGCCGCCCCCCGGTCAGCCGGCTCTGCCTCGACCGGCCCTGCGTCAGCGGGCCCTGCCTGAGCCGTGCCTGCGTCAGCGGGCCCTGCCTGAGCCGTGCCTGCGTCAGCGGGCCCTGTCTCAGCCGTGCCTGCGTCAGCCGGCCCTGCGTCAGCCGGCCCTGCGGCAGCCGGCCCTGCGGCAGCCGGCCATGCGGCAGCCGGACCGGCGCCGGCCGGTGCTGCGTCACCCCCGGCCGCGCCGCCCGCACGTGCGTCGGCTCGCTCTGCGTCAGCCGGCGCTGTGCCGGTCGCGGATCGCTCGGCCCGCGCCTCCTCCGCCGGCCCGGCGCCGATGACCGGTTCCGCTCGCTGCTCCACGCCCGGCACCACCGCCGGCGGCCGCAGGCGGCGCGTCTCACCGTCCAGGTCGGGGCGCTGCGGCCGTTCCACCGTCGGCTCGTCGTCCGCGGCCGGTACCGGCAATCGCCTCGTCACCTCATCGCCGGCCGCGGTGCCCGGCGGAGTGGCCGGCCGGCTCAACCGGGTCGTGGCCTCGTCCCCGGCGGGCCGCTTCACCGTCCCTGCCGGCGCGTCGCCGCCCGGCGGTGTCACCGCCACGGTCGGCTCGTCGTCGGGCTCGACCGGGCGAGCCGCCGTCTCCCC
>DASSAL010000248.1:0-2639 GCA_035685405.1 Actinoplanes sp.
AGGTCGCCGCGACGCCGGGGACCGGACGGACAGCGCGTACCTCCCACGGTTTTCATCGGTTGAACGGCGCGACCGTTTCGCGGTTGGCGGCCGCCGCCCGGGGACCGAGCAACTCGTCGCAGACGCGGATCAGGCGGGCCCGCAACGCGGCCGCGCGGCGGGCGAACTCGCGCTGGCGGGCGACGTACTCGGCCTTGCCCTCCGGCGTCTCGATCTTCACCGGCGGATAGCCGTAGGAGCTGAGGTCGTACGGCGACGCCTGCATGTCCAGCAGCCGGATGTCGGCGGCCAGCGCGAAGCAGTCCAGCGCCAGCGCACCCGGGACCGCGGGGCCGAGCTTGCTCGCCCACTTGTGACAGTCCATCGCGGCGTGCAGGCAGCCGGGCTGGTCGAGATCGACCTGGGTTGCGCGGGTCGGCTGCAGGCGGTTCAGCCCGACCGCCTCGGGGGTGAAGAACCGGAACGCGTCGAAGTGGGTGCACCGGATCGGGTGCGACTCCACCACCCGGTCGGTGGCCTCCTGGCCCAGCCGCAGGGGCAGCGGGTGGCGGTGCTGCGGCTGGCGATAGACCATCGCCCACTCATGCAGGCCGAAGCAGCCGGAGAACACCGGCCGGGACGCGGTCGCGGTGAGCAGCCCGTGGATGTATCGCACGCTCTCGCCCCGGGCCTGCATGAACACCTCGGTGTCCAGCGTCACGACGCCGTCCGGAAAGGTCTTGTACCACTTCCAGCCGGCGTGCTCCGGCGGCCCGCCGGGAGCGGGGACCAGGCCGGTCCCGACGCCGGGGTGCCAGCGGCGCAGCTGGGCCGGGCGGGTGCCGTAGTAGTCGTACAGGAAGTCGTCGATGGCGTGCCTCTCGCCGGTCGCGCGGCGGGCGCGGTATCCGGCGGTCATCGCGTCGGCGCGCTCGGCGTGGGCGCGGGCGAGCGGCATCCACGTCACCGGCGGCAGTGTCGTGGTCAGCACGGAAACAGCGTAGCCAGCCGGTACGACGGTCCGCCGTACCGCGTAGGTTGGACGGTGGCTTTCAGCGGTCGAGGGATGGGACAGTCACGTGCGGTTCGCTCGGTTTGTGCACGCCGGTGGGGTGTCGTTCGGGGTCGTCGAAGGTGACGGCGGGGGCGGCACGACGGTCGCCGAGATCGGCAGCCTGCCGTTCGAGCAGGTGCGGTTCACCGGTCAGCGGTGGGCGCTGGCCGACGTCCGCCTGCTCGCCCCGATCTTCTCCAGCAAGGTGATCGGGGTGGGCCGCAACTATGCCGACCACGCCGCGGAGCTGGGCAACGAGGTGCCGGCCGAGCCGCTCATCTTCATCAAGCCGTCCACCACGGTGATCGGGCCGCGCGACGCGATCCGGCTGCCACCGCAGTCCAAGCAGGTCGAGCACGAGGCCGAGCTGGCCGTGGTGATCGGTGCGACCGGCGCCCGGCGGGTGGACCGGGCCGGCGCCGAACGGGCCATCTTCGGCTACACGTGCGCCAACGACGTCACCGCGCGGGACCTGCAGCGCCAGGACAAGACCTGGACCCGGGGCAAGGGCTTCGACTCGTTCTGCCCGCTCGGTCCGTGGATCGTCACCGACCTGGACGTCAGCGACCTCGAGGTGCGGTGCGAGGTGGGCCGCGATCCGGAGGCGATGGAGGTACGCCAGCTCGGCCGCACCAAGGACATGGTGTTCGACGTGCCGACGCTGATCTCGTACGTCTCGCACGTGATGACGCTGCTGCCCGGCGACGTGATCCTGACCGGCACGCCGGCCGGGGTCGGGCCGATCGAGGCGGGCGAGACGGTGTCGGTGAGCATCCAGGGAATCGGCTCCATCGAGAACACCGCGGTCACTCTCGACTAGCCCGGTCCAGGCCGTCGAGGATCAATTCCAGGCCATAGCGGTACGCGTCCAGCACCTGCTCGTCCGGGCCGCGGTCGAAGCCGCCGGCGTTCCACAGATCGGTCATCGCCGGGTGCCGGTCGACGTCGAACCAGGTCTCCCACAGGTCCTGCCGCTGCAGCCACCAGGCGTCGTCGGTCTCGCCGGTGGCCTGCCGGACCAGTTCGATCTCGGCCAGCGATCGCGCGGCCGCGGTGACGAACGCCTGGATGGTCACCGCCGCGGTGTTCACCCGGTCCACCGGCAGGCCCAGCCCGCGTACGACGGACAGCACGTACTCCCGCTCGGCCAGCATGCCCGGCCCGACCGGCGGGCGGACCTGGGAGACCTGGGCCAGCCAGGGATGGGCGGCGTACATGGCGCGGGTACGGTCGGCATACAGCTGCACCTGATCCCGCCAGGCAGCCGGCCGGTGCTCCCCGGGACCGGGCAGCGCCCGCCGGTTCAGCACCTCGTCCACCATCAGGTCGATCAGCTCGTCGCGGGATGGCACGTACGTGTAGACGGTCATCGTGCCCACACCGAGGTCCTTGCCGATCCGGGCCATCGAGGCGGCGGCCAGCCCATCCGCGTCCGCGCGGTCGATCGCGGCCTCGACGACCGCGTCCACGTTCAGCCGCGGCGGGCGGCCCTTGGCCCGGATGGCGGGCCGTTGCCGGCGCCAGAGCAGCGGCAGGATCCGGTCGGGCGCCGCGCGACCACTGAACTCCGGCATCATTCTCGTATACCATACGAGAATGACGATCC
>DASSAL010000249.1:0-12230 GCA_035685405.1 Actinoplanes sp.
AACGCCCGTCGAACACGGTCAGGAACTCCGGGCCGGCCAGGACGTACCCGCTGGAGTTGCGGTGGTCGGCGCTCGCGTTGCCGATCACCTGGCCGGTACCGGAGGTGGTGCCGTCGGCGGTCTTCATCGCCACCTCGGCCCGGCCGTCGCCGTCGTAGTCGTACACCTGGAACTGGGGGTAGTGGGCGCCGGCCCGGATGTTACGGCCCAGGTCGATCCGCCACAGCCGGGCGCCGGTCAGGGTGTACGCGTCGACGTACACCGGGTCGGTGACGCCGGACTGGGAGTTGTCCTTGGCGTTCAGCGGCTCCCACTTCAGCACCAGGTCGAGCCGGCCGTCGCCGTCCAGATCGCCGACGCTGGCGTCGTTGGCCGCGTACGCCGCGTCGTTGGGATTCTGGATCGGCACGTCCAGGAAGCCGGTGGGGAACTGCAGCGCGGCCGGCGAGGCGGCCTGCTCGGTGCCGTCGTGGACGGCCCGGACGGTGTACGCCGCCCCGGCCGGCGCGCCGGCGTCGAGGAAGGTCGTGGTGGTCACCGGGGCGCTGTTGACCTTGGCGCCGGCCCGGTACACGTTGAACGTCACGGTCGCCGGGTCGGCGGCCAGCCACCGCCAGGACACCAGGTTGCCGCTGCCGGAGCGGACGCTGATCAGCCCCCGGTCCAGCCGTTCCATCTGTCGCCCGTTCTGCGCCGGCGGCGTGGTCGTCGGCGGCGTGGTGGGGGGATCGGTGGGCGGGGTGGTGGGGGGATCGGTGGGCGGGGTGGTCGGGTTCGGAACGCCGCCGGTGCACGCCGTTCCGTTCAGGGTGAACGCGGTGGGCGTCGCCGCCGAGCCGGCGCCGTTGAACCCGAAGCTGGTGCTGCCGTTGGTCGCGATGGCCGCGTTGTAGCCGGCGTCGCGGACCGACACCTGCGCGCCGCTCTGGGTGTGCGCGCCGTTCCACAGCTGGCTGATCGTCTGGCTGCCGGGGAAGGCGAAGCCCAGCGTCCACCCGGTGATCGGGTCACCGAGGTTGCGGATGTCCACGTTGACGCCGAAGCCGCCCTGCCACTGGTTGGTGACGGTCCAGGTGACCTGGCACCCGGCCGCGGCCCGGGCCTGGGCGGCGAAGACCGGGCCGGCGCCGCCCGCGAGCAGGGCGGCGGCGCCGGCGGCGACTTTCCGGAGGATCGGCATGACGGACCTCGGATCGACAGGCGTCAGCGGGTGGGAGCGCTCCCACTCTGCGGCTGCAAACCGTTTCCGTCAAGTGGGGTCAGCCGACCCGGAGTTCCCCCAGCTCCGACCAGTCGTCCTGGTCGACGGTCTGGCTGATGATCTTCGGGGTGGCCGCCAGGTGCGGCGGCAGATCCTGCTGCGCCTGCTTGAAGTGCGCCGAGTTGACGTGCGCGGCGCCCGCCTCGCCGTCCCGGAACGCCTCGACCAGGACGTACTCGTTCGGGTCGTCGAGGCTACGCGACCAGTCGAACCACAGGCAGCCGGTCTCGGCGCGGGTGGCCCGGGTGAACGGTCCGGCGATCTCCGGCCAGCGGTCGGCGTCCTCCGGCCGCACCGGGAACTTGGCGGTAATGAAGATCATGTCGAGTCCTTTCGTCTTCCGGAGCATTCGCCTGCCATGGTTTCGCATCCACCGGCGTAACGCTCATGCTGGCTACATGAACGGCAAGGGAAGCGGGCTGCTGCAGTCGGTGGAACGGGCGATGCGGGTGCTGGACCACATCGCGGCCGCGCCCGGACCGGTGCCGGCCAAGGCCGTGGCCGGCGCGCTGGGGCTCACCCTGCCGACCACGTACCACCTGCTCGCCACCCTGGTCAACGGCGGCTACCTGGTGCACCTCGCGGACGAGAAGGCGTACGCGCTGGGCCACCGGGTCGACGACCTGGCCCGCGGCCTGCACCGGCAGATCGCGGTCCCGCCCGAGGTGGAGCGGGTGGCCCAGGTGACCCACCAGGAGGCCCGTGCGGCCGCCTACTATGCCACCCTGCGCGACACCGAGATGATCGTCGCGCACGTTGCCGAGTGCCCCGAGCATCCCCGGATCCGGCTCCTCGACGTGGGTTTCCACCAGGCGCCGCACGCCACCGCGTTCGGCAAGCTGATGCTGGCCCGGCTGGCCCGGGACACCGCCGAGGATCTGCTGGAGGCCAGCGGCCTGCCGCCGGTGACGCCCGGCACGGTGACCGACCGGCGTCTGCTGCGCCGCCAGCTCGACCAGGTCCGGGCCACCGGGCTGGCGGTCGAGGTGGACGAGTTCCAGTCCGAGCTGAGCTGCATGGCCGCACCGGTGACCGACGCGGTGGGCCGGTTCGTCGGATCGGTGGCGATCTCGATGCCCACCGCCCACCTGCGCGAACGCCGGTGGGTGGTGGAGCGGGCGGTCCGGCTCGGGGCGGTCCGGGCGACGCGGGCGGTCGCGTTGCGCGCGGCCGCCCGCACCGGTCGCATCGGCTAACCGGCCCGCGCCAGGCCGTACCGGGTCTCCAGCAACCCCCGGCAGAAGCCCGCGTTGCCGTCGATGCTGACCCGCACCGTACGGGCCAACCGCAGCCACCCGGGCAGCGCCTCGACCCCCAGCGCCGTGCCGTCGTCGGCGCACAGCGCGGCGGCACTGCGCAGGCCCAGCCGCTCCCGGCGGCTCAGCACCGCCGCCGTCTCGTCCGGCGCCCGCGCGGCCGCCTCGGCCACCGGCATCCCGGCCAGCGCCGCCACCTCCGCCCCGCCGGCGATCAGGGCCCGGGCGAGGCGTTCCTGGGCGGCCACGTGCGCCTTGCGCTCGAAGGTGGCGCGCAACTCGGCCAGCTCCGGATCGCGCCCGTCGGCGTCGAACGCGGCGGCGAACGCGCCGGCCGCGGCCACGCCCCGGTTGATCTCGGCCGCCGCGAAGTGCTCCAGCAGCACCACCTCGACGTGCTCGGCGACCTCGGCCAGGACGTCCCGGGCGTCGGCGACCATCAGCCAGGCGAAGTTCGGCGCGCAGAAGTACGTCGGCAGGCGCAGCTCCGCCCGGACCCCGGTGTCCTCGACGGTCAGGGCGGCGACGAAACCCAGATCGGTGATCGGCCGGTCCAGCTCGGGATCGCGCACCCGGTCCAGCGCCGCCCAGGCCGCCTCGGCCGACGTCATGCGGTGGCCGCCTCGGGCTCCGGGGACGACCCCACCGGTACCGACTCGGGCTCTTCCCGGACCTGGAACTCGTCGGGCACCGGCAGGTCGTACAGCCGGGCCGCGTTCAGGCCGAGGATCTTCTTCTTCTGGTTGACGCTGATCGTGCCGTACTCGCCCTGCATGTCCTCCGGGATCTGCATGTCCACGAACTTCTCCACCAGCCACTTCGGCTGCCAGATGGCGTAGTCGCTGCCGAACAGCAGTCGGTCCTCGCCGAGCCAGTACAGCAACTCGCCGATGATCTGCGCGAAGTAGCGCGGCCGGCTGTGGATGAACGGCATCGCCACGGCCAGCCCGCCGTACACGTTCGGCTCCTGGGTGCCGATCCAGCAGAAGTCCTCCAGCCGGGGCAGGCCCACGTGCTCGACGATGAACCGCAGCTGCGGGAAGGCGGTGGCGGCGTCGTCGACGTCGGCCACGTCGAACGCGTCCCGGTTCATCGGGTACACGGTCGGGCCCTTGTGCACGTGGATGTTGCGGATCCCCAGCTCCTGGCACTTCTCCAGGTAGCGGTACGCCCACGGGTCGGACAGCTTCCAGCCCTTGGAGTCGCCCTTCCACTCGGCGGTGTAGACCTTCACGCCCTTGAGCTGCCACCGCTCGTGCAGCCGTTCCAGCTCGGCCAGCCCGTTCTCGCCGTCGCGCGGGTCGAACCGGCCGTTGACGATGAACCGGCCCGGGTGCCGCTCGGCCATCTCACCGTTCTGCGCGGTGGTGTTGAAGCCGTTGACGTACCAGTCGGTGAGGTAGGTCGACTGCAGGATCGCCACGTCGTCGTACCCGACCTCGAACAGGTCGTGGATCATCCGCTCCTCGGGGTAACGCTCGAACTCCTCGAGCGTCCACTTGTACTCCGCCGGGGAGAGGTTGGCGTGGTAGTCGTAGAAGCACTTGATGAAGCCCTCGCCGTACCGGTTGATCTGGTTCGCGGGGCTGCCGTCCCAGAAATGGGTGTGGCCGTCGACGACGTAGTAGCTCTGTCCGTCTTTGCTGTACATCAGGGCACCAGAATTCCCCGGCCCTGGAGCCGGCCGGCCTCGAGATCGTCCATGGCTTCGTTGACCGCCGTCAGCGGGTATGTGCGCGTGTGCAGCGTGACCTTGCCCTGGGCGGCGAGCGTCATGAGCTCATCCAGGTCGTTGTACGACCCCACCAGGTTGCCGATGATGTTGCGCTCGGTGGAGATGAGGTCGATGGTCGGGATGTTCACGGTGCCGCCGTACCCGATGACGTAGTAGCTGCCGGCCCGGCGGGTCATCGCCAGTCCCGCCTTCTCCGCGCCCTGCTCCCCCACGAAGTCCAGCACCACGTGCGCCGGCTCGGCCTCGCTGATGTCGGCGAGCACGTCGTGCGCGCCGAGTTCCCGGGCCAGCTCCCGAGCCTTGTCGTTGGGGTCGACCACGACCACCCGGGTCGCCGTCATCGCCAGCAGGCACTGGATGCCGATGTGGCCGAGCCCGCCCGCCCCGATCACGATGCACGTGGTGCCGGGGTAGAGCAGCGGCACCGCCTTGCGCACCGCGTGGTAGGCGGTCAGTCCGGCGTCGGCCAGCGCGGCGACGTCCTCCGGCTCCAGCCCCTCGGCGAGCTTGACCACCGACCGGGCGTTGGTCAGCAGCAGCTCGGCCATCCCGCCGTCGGTGTCGATGCCGGGGAACTTGGAGTTCTCGCAGTGCACGTCGTCGCCGGACCGGCACGGCCGGCACAGCCCGCAGGTGGCCAGCGGGTGCAGGATCACCGCGTCGCCGGGCCGCACGTTGGTGACGGCGTTGCCCACCTCGCGCACCCAGCCGGCGTTCTCGTGGCCGATCACGTAGGGCAGGTGCACGCCGGACTTCTCCGCCCACTGCCCCTCGACGATGTGCAGGTCGGTGCGGCACAAGCCGGCGGCGCCGACCTGGACCAGCACGTCCAGCGGGCCGCTGACGGTCGGTTCCGGGATCTCGTCGACCGATGGTCGTTTCCCGTACGCGTGGACGCGGACTGCCTTCATGGGCCTCGACTCCCTCGTCTCGCAGGTCCTTGTCCGGACTCTGCAAGCCGAGGGAGCCGTCACCCAAGCCGGCGTTCAGATGATGACAACGGCTATCCCACCGGTTCCGGCACCGGCGACTCGGCGGCGCGCGGCGGGACCTCCGGCGCGGACCGGCGGGACAGCCGGCTCGGCCACCACATCCACCGGTCCAGGTCGAGGTTCAGCGCGGTGACCAGCACCGAGCGGACGACCAGCGTGTCCAGCAGCACGCCGAACGCGACCGCGAAACCGATCTCGGCGAACGCCACCAGCGGCAGGCTGCCCAGCGCGGCGAACGTGCCGGCCAGCACGATCCCGGCGGACGTGATCACCCCGCCGGTGGCGGCCAGGCCGATCAGTGCGCCGCGGCGCGGCCCGTGCTGCTGGGCCTCCTCGCGGACCCGGGTCATCAGGAAGATGTTGTAGTCGATGCCGAGCGCGACCAGGAAGACGAACACGTACAGCGGGAACGAGGTGTCCTCGCCGGCGAAGCCGAACACGTGCCGGAACACCAGCGCGCTCACACCCAGGGCGGCGGCGAACGACAGCACCACGGTGGCGATCAGGATCAGCGGCGCCACCACCGCCCGCAGCAGGATCGCCAGGATGACCAGTACGACCAGCAGCACCAGCGGGATGATCAGTCGGTTGTCGTGTTTGTTCGCGGCGTTGATGTCCACGGTCATCGCGGTCAAGCCGCCCACCTTGGCGTCCGCGCCCGGCACCGCGTGCACGGCGTCGCGGACCCGCTCGACCGTGCGTTGCGCCTCCGGGCGGTCCGGCGCGGCCTGCAGGGTCCCGTCGAGCAGCACCAGGTCGCCGCGGACGATCGGGTCGGCGACCGCCGAGATGCCCGGTGTGCCGGCCAGCGCGGCCCGGACCGGTCCGGCCTGCGCGGCCGCGGCGATCACCGTGACCGGCTGGCCCTGCCCGCCGGCGAAGTGCCGGGACAGGGCCTCCTCGCCGGTCACCGACGGCTGCTTGGAGGTGAACGCGTCGGCGGTGGCCAGGCCGTTGGCGTTGAGCTGCACCAGGCCCAGCGACATCGCACCGAGGACCAGCGCGGTGATCACCCAGACGGTCCGCGGCCGGCGCGCGATCCGGTCGCCCAGCCGCGCCCACAGCCCGGTGGCGGTCGGTTCCGCCGATCCGTATGCCGGGCGCACCGGCCAGAACAGCCACCGGCCGCAGATCACCAGCAGCGCCGGCAGCAGCGTGATCATGGCGAGCAGGCCGACCACGATGCCGAGCGCGGCCACCGGACCGAGCCCGCTTGTCGAGTTGACCTCGGCGAAGGTCAGGATGGACATGCCGATCGCGACGGTGGCGGCGCTGGCGATGATGGCCGGCCCGGCCCGGTGCAGGGCGAGCGCCATGGCCTCGTGCCGGTCGGCGTGCCGGCGCAGCTCCTCCCGGTAGCGCGCGACCAGCAGCAGTGCGTAGTCGGTGCCGGCGCCGAACACCAGCACGGTGAGGATGCCCGCGCTCTGCGCGTTCACCACCAGGCCGGCGTGCTCGGCGAGCAGATAGATCAGCGCCTGCGAGCCGGCCAGCGCGGCGCCGGCGGAGATGATCGGCAGCAGCCACAACACCGGGCTGCGGTAGGTGACCAGCAGGATCACCGTGACGATGGTCAGCGTGGTGTAGAGCAGCGCGCTGTCGATGCCCTCGAAGGCGCGGGCCGAATCGGCCGCGTTACCGGCCGGGCCGGTCAGGTAGATCCCCAGATCACCGGTGCCGGCGCCGGTGACCGCCTTGATCTCGTCGACCACGCCGACGATGCGGTCCCAGCCCTCGGCGTCCACCCGCACCGGCACGATCACCTGCAGGGCCTGCCGGTCGGGTGCCGGGACCGGCCCGATCACCTCGCCGCTGACGCCCTCGACGGACCGCAGGGCGGCCACGTCGGCGGTGGCCTTCGCGGTGTCCGCCGCGGTGATGCCGGACGGCCGCTCGTAGACGATCACGGCCGGCGCGATGTCGTCCGGCTGGAACCGGCCGGCCAGCTCCATCACCTCGGTGGCCTCGGCGCCGCCCGGCAGCCAGGCGGAGTTGTCGTTCTGCTGGGCGCCGGTGAGCTTGCCGGCCAGCGGCCCGGCGATGCCCAGTACGATCAGCCACAGCGCCAGCACGATCCATTTCGACCAGCGCCCGCACACCAGACGTGCCATGTCGGTCCCCCCTTTGACGGGCGGAGCCTAAGGCCGCCGGGACACGTCGCCCAAGCCGATTACCGACAGGTCAGGGGTCGTTCGGGGTGATCCCGGACACGCTTCGGGGGTCAGCCGGCGGGCACCGTGTACGGGTTCAGCCGTCCCCAGGCGGCCAGCTGCCGTTCCAGCCACGGCGGCGCGGTGACCGTCATGCCGCCGTCGCGCATCGCGGTGCCGAGACCGATCTCACCGGCGTACCACCGGACCAGGTGGGCGGTGTCGGTCTCGACCCGGCCGTCCTCGCCGTACCCGGGGTCGTGCACGCACACCTCGTTGCCGCTGCCCGCCACCACCAGCCAGTACCGGTTCGGCGGCCGGCGGTCGGTGATCCGGAAGCCCACCACGATCCGCGGCCGGGGCAGGGCGGACCGGTCGATCAGCCGGGCCACCATCCACAGGGCGAGGTACGGATCCTGGTCCTCCGGCCGGGCGGACCGCCAGCGGGCGCCCCACGCACCCAGCGCCAGGCACACCTCGGCGAGCTCGCGCCCGCCGGCGGTCAGCGTCCAGGTGCCGTCCGGGCCGTGCCGCACCACGCCCGCCCGCTCCAGGCCGCGCAGCCGGCCGGTGAGCACGCTGCGGGGCAGGCCGGGCGCACCGTCCAGGATGGACGTGAAGCGGTCGCAGCCGAGGTGCAGGTTCCGGATGATGAGCGGCGTCCACCGTTCCGCGAACACCTCCGCGGCCAGCGCGATGGGGCAGTACTGCCCGTAGCCCCGCATCGTGTCACTGTAGTCCGGATTCCGGACTTCACCGGCCGGTCGTGCGGTGGTCCGCTGAAGTCATGACGTACTCGCTCACCGAATCCGCAGCAGAGTTCTACGAAACCACCTTCGTGCCCGCGTTGTTCGCTCCCTGGGCCGCTCGCCTGGCCGCGGTGGTCTCCCCCGGCGACCGGGTGCTGGACGTCGCGTGCGGCACCGGCGCGGTGGCCCGCGCCGCCGCCGGGCGCGGCGCCCAGGTGACCGGTATCGATCGCAACGGGGCGATGCTCACGGTGGCCCGCCGGTTGCGCCCGGATCTGACCTGGCGGACGGCCACCGCGGAGTCTCTGCCGTTCCCGGACGGCGCCTTCGACTGGGCGCTGTCACAGGCGGCCCTGATGTTCTTCGACGACCGGGTCGCCGCGCTGCGCGAGATGGCCCGCGTGGCCGGCCGGGTCGGCCTGCAGGTGCCGGGCCGGCTGTCGCACAGCCCCGGATACGTGGCCCTGGCCGACGTGGTCGCCGAACACGCCGGCCGGTCCGCCCGGGACCTGGTGGCGAGCTATTTCGCCGTCGGGGAGCCGATTGTCCTGCGGCAGCTGTGCGCCGATGCCGGCCTGCACGTCGAGACCGCCGAGACGTGGATGAGCGCCACCCGGCTGCCGGACATCGATACGTTCCTGGACGCGGAGCTGCTCCCGCTGGCGAACGAACCGTCCCGCCCGGCCATCGTGGCGGCGGCCCGCACGGCGCTGGCCCCGTTCGTGGCCGCGGACTCCTCGATCGCCGCCCCGATCGAGGTGCACCTCGTCACCGCCGTCGCGGCGCAGCGGCGGTGATCGTCCGGCGGCATAATCGGTCGCGTGGCGAATTGGGAGTACGCGCGGCTGGAGTACCGGTCGGCGGGAACGCTCGGAGCGGACCGGTTCATGGACTGGACCGCGACCTTCTATCACCCGGGCGGCATCCTGCGGTGGGGCACCGATGAACGGTTCGACGACCTGCGCCACCTCAACCGGGCCGGTGCGGCGGGCTGGCAGGCCTACGACCGGGCGGCGATCCACGTGATCAACGAGCCGCACCGGCTGGCCTCGGTGACGTACTCGATGCGCCGCCGCATCCCCACCCCGCGTTAGTGACCGGACGGGGCCGCGGCCGTCGCTCACCACGCCGCTCCCCGGCGGCGCCCGGGGCGTAGCGGTACATGGGCATGCCCGGATGTCCCGAAGGGATCATCCGCTGCCGGTATGGTCAGCGGGTGACCGATGTGACACTGCCGGCGCGGGCCGCGCGCATCGCCGAGGAGGTGCTGGCCCCGGCCGCCGGGGCGGTGGACCGCGCCGACCGCGTCCCGGCGGACCACCTGGACCGGCTCGCCGCCGAGGGCCTCTACGGCATGGCCGCGCCGCCGGCGGCCGGCGGGCTCGGCACCGATCGGTACCCGGAGTGGACCGAGATCGTCGAGCTCCTCGCCGGCGGCTGCCTGGCCACCACGTTCGTCTGGATCCAGCACGTCGCGCCGGTGCTCACCGCGGCCGCGGCCGGGTCGCCGTGGCTGGACCGGCTGGCCCGGGGCGACCTGCGGGCCGGCATCGCGTACGCGGGTCTGGCGCCCGGTTCGGACCTGCGCCTGGCCGCCGGCCGGCTGACCGGGCAGGTGCCCTGGGTGTCCGGCTGGGACATGATCGATCTGGTCCAGGTGGCGGTCCGCGACGGCGACGTGATCCGGTATTTCCTGATCGAGGCGACGGCCGGCCCGACCCTGGAGGCCGAGCTGCACCGGCTGGTCGCGGTGCAGGCCAGCCGCACGGTAGCGCTGACCTTCGACGGGCACCCGGTGGCGGAGGACCGGCTGGTCGCCACCGAGAACTACGCGGAGTGGGCGGAACGCGACGCATCCGGAGCGCCGCTCAACGGGTTCCTCGCCCTCGGCCTGGTCCGCCGCATCTGCGGGCTGCTCGACGGCGCCTTCGGCGACGATCTGCGGGACTGCCGGGCGGCGCTGCTGGCCGCGGACGACGTGCCGGCGGCGCGGGCGTGGGCGTCGGATCTGGCCTACCGGGCCGCGGGTGCGCTGGCCGTCCGCACCGGGAGCCGGGCCGCACTGCACGGCGGGCCGGCCGAGCGGCTGGTCCGGGAGGCGGCGCTCCTGCTGGTCTTCGGCTCCCGGCCGGCGATCAAGAGCCGGCTGTCTGCCAGGCTGACGTCATGAAGCCCATCGCCACCAACAAGAAGGCGCGGCACGACTACCTGATCCTCAAGACGTACGAGGCGGGCATCGTGCTGGCCGGCACCGAGGTGAAGTCGCTGCGGGCCGGCTACGTCTCGCTGCGCGACGCGTTCGCCGGCGAGCACGAGGGCGAGATCATGCTGTACGGGCTGCACATCGCCGAGTACGGCTTCGGCAGCTGGACGAACCACGCGCCGCGGCGCACCCGCAAGCTGCTGCTGCACCGGACCGAGATCGACCGGATCCTGGCCCAGCTGCGCGACGGCAACGGGCTCACCCTGGTGCCGTTGTCGCTGTACTTCCGGGACGGCTGGGCCAAGGTCGAGCTGGGCCTGGCGCGCGGCCTGAAGTCGTACGACAAACGGCAGGTCCTGGCCGAGCGCGACGCCCGCCGGGAGATCGCCCGGGAGCTGGGCCGGCGCCGCAAGCGCACCGGGGCCTAAAGGTCCGCGTCCTTGCAGAGCTTCTCGAACTTGCCCTTGCACACCGCGTCCCGCTCGACGAAGCCGTCCTTGATCACGTCGTCGATGTTGGTCCGGTCGATCGCCTTGGGCTGCAGCTTGATGAACCACACGTAGGCGCCGGACTCCGGGTCCTTCTGCTGGGCCAACTCGGCGGTCGACGGCGTCTCACCGTTGTACAGCTTGATCGCCAGGCTGGCCGCGGCCTCGGCCTCCGGTTTGATCGCCTTGTAGACGGTCATGCACTGGTCGCCGGTGAGGATGTTCTGCAGGCCCTGAATGGTGGCGTCCTGGCCGGTCACCGGCACCTTGCCGTTCAGCTTCTTCTTCTTGAGCACGTCGATGACCGCGTTGGCCAGGCCGTCGTTGGCGGCCAGCACCCCGCGGATCCGCGGCTGCTGCTCCAGCATCTGCTCGAAGATCACGCCGCCCTCCTCGTTCACCCAGTCCGGCACCGACTGGTCCGGGCCCTTGGTGTAGAGGGCGTCGTCGTACATCGGCTGGAGCACCGAGTCGTACCCGGCCTTGAACTCGGTGGCGTTGTTGTCCGTCGGGGAGCCGTTGAGCTCGGCCACCACCGGGTTCTCGTACCCCTTCTCCGCCAGGCACCGCTTCAGATACTCGCCCTGCAGCACGCCCACGCCGAAGTTGTCGAACGACACGTAGTAGTCCGCGCCGCCGTTGAGCGTCAGCCGGTCGTAGTCGATCGTCTTGATCCCGGCCGCCCTGGCCTTGTCCAGCACCACCTTGCCGGACACCGAGTCCAGGTTCACGATCATCAGCACCCGCACACCGCCGGCGATCATGTCGTCGGCGATCGAGACGAAGCTCGCCTTGTTGCCTTCCGCGTTGCGGATGTCCACCGGTACGCCGGCCGCGTCGAACGCCGCCTTCAGGAACTTCGGGTCGTCGCTGCCCCACCGCTGCGAGCTCTTGGTGTCCGGAAGGATGATGCCCACCTTGCCGGTGCCCGCCGCCTGGCGGGTGTTGCCGCCGTCGCCGCTCCCGCTGTCCCCGCCGTCGTCCGTGCAGGCGGTGAGTCCGCCGAGGGCGAGCAGGGAGGTGGTGGCGACGGCAGCCATTGCCTTACGCATTGCGGGCGGATCCTTTCGGGGGTCCTCTCGGGGGGTGTCCTCAAGGCGCGTCCCAAGATACGTGCTGACATGGTGGGCGTCGCCATTCGAGTGACCCTCCCGTGCATTTCGTGGCCGAAAAGCCGATCGCCTTGTACGGGCGGTCACGCCACGCACACATCGGGTTTCGGCTGTCCACGTTGCTTCGCCATCCCGTTGTCCAGCGCTGCTGCCGTTCTTCCCTTCGCCCGCCTGCTTTGTTCTGTGCCGATATCTCCGCGCCCTCCCCTCTCTCCGCGCCCTCCCTTCCCGCGCCCTCCCCTCTCTCCGCGCCCTCCCTTCCCGCGCCCTCCCCTCTCTCCGCG
>DASSAL010000250.1:0-24327 GCA_035685405.1 Actinoplanes sp.
CGCGGTGGTCCGCGCTCGGGGTGGCCGGGTCGCGACCGCTGTCTCGGCGATGTCCTCGACGGCGTCCTCCTCGCCGCCGTATCCGGCGACGAGCTTCTGCACCACCGACTGGGCCGAGACGGTGTTCTCACCGATCGCCGCGTACAGCGAGGCCACGTCGGGCAGGTGCAGGTCGCGGGCGATGGTGGTGAGGTTCTCGTTGGTCAGCATGCGCTGCAGGGGCAGACCCTGCTTGCGCATCGCCTTGACGATGGCCTCCTTGCCGATCTCGATCGCTTCCTCACGGCGTTCCTTGTTGAAGAACTGCCGGATCTTGGTGCGGGCCCGCGGGCTCTTCACGAAGCCGAGCCAGTCCTGGGTCGGGCCGGCCGTGGCGGACTTGGAGGTGAAGATCTCGATCACGTCGCCGTTGGACAACGTGGACTCCAGCGGCACCAGCTTGCCGTTCACCCGGGCGCCGATGGTCTTGTGGCCGACCTCGGTGTGCACCGCGTACGCGAAGTCCACCGGCGTCGAGCCGGTCGGCAACGGGATGACGTCGCCCTTCGGCGTGAAGACGTACACCTCCTGGCTGGACAGGTCGAAACGCAACGCGTCCAGGAACTCCGACGGGTCGCTCGCCTCGCGCTGCCAGTCCAGCAGCTGGCGCAGCCAGGTCATCTCGTCGATGTGCGCGGGCGGGCCGACGATCGTCGCACCCTTCTGCTCCTTGTACTTCCAGTGCGCGGCGATGCCGAACTCCGCCGTACGGTGCATCGCGAACGTCCGGATCTGCATCTCCACCGGCTTGCCGCTCGGTCCGATGACCGTCGTGTGCAGCGACTGGTACATGTTGAACTTCGGCATCGCGATGTAGTCCTTGAACCGGCCCGGCACCGGCTGCCAGTTCGCGTGGATGACGCCGAGCGCGGCGTAGCAGTCGCGCACCGTGTCGACCAGGATGCGCACCCCGACCAGGTCGTAGATGTCGCTGAAGTCGCGGCCCCGCACGATCATCTTCTGGTAGATCGAGTACAGGTGTTTCGGCCGGCCGGTCACCTCGGCCTTGATCTTCGCCGACTTCAGGTCGAGCTGGACCTTGTTGGTCACCTGGCGCAGCAGCGCCTCCCGCTGCGGCTGGTGCTCCCCGATCAGCCGGTTGATCTCCTCGAACCGCTTCGGGAACAGCGTGCCGAAGGCCAGGTCCTCGAGCTCCCACTTGATCGTGTTCATGCCCAGCCGGTGCGCCAGCGGCGCCAGGATCTCCAGCGTCTCCTTGGCCTTCTGCTCCTGTTTGGGCCGGGGCAGGAAGGTCAGCGTCCGCATGTTGTGCAACCGGTCGGCCAGCTTGATCACCAGCACCCGCGGGTCCTTGGCCATCACCACCACCATCTTGCGGATGGTCTCGGCCTTGGCCGCGTCGCCCAGCTTGACCCGGTCGAGCTTGGTGACGCCGTCGACCAGCAGCGCCACCTCGGCGCCGAAGTCGGCCTTCATCGCGTCCAGCGAGTAGTCGGTGTCCTCGATGGTGTCGTGCAACAGCGCGGCCACCAGCGTGGTGGTGTCCATGCCGAGATTGGCCAGGATGGTCGCCACGGCCAGCGGATGCGTGATGTACGGGTCACCGGACTTGCGGTACTGCCCGGAGTGCCAGCGGGCGGCCACGTCGAAGGCCCGTTGCAGCGCCCGCCCGTCGGCCTTCGGGTGGCTGGCCCGGTGGGTGGCGATCAGCGGTTCCAGCACCTCGCTGACCTGCGTGCTCTGCCAGGGCGCGTTGAACCGGGCGAGCCGGGCCCGGACCCGGCGGCCGGTGGGTGCGGCGGCCAGGCCGCCGAAATGGGCGGCCGGCTGGTCCGCCACCGACAGCGGCTGGGTGGCCTCCGGATCACTGTTGCGCGGCTTGGCGGGCGGCGTCGGCGTCTCGGCGGGCGTCGTCATCGCGGCCGGCCTGGAGGCCCCACCCGTAGCCGCGGATTCGTCCGATGCGGCGGCGGTTTCCGGGCCGGGGGTGGCAGGCCGCGTGGACTCCGCCGTAGTCGCTTCCGCGTCGCTCGGCTGCACCGTGTCCTCCGTCGAAGGGGCGACGTCGCTGGACACCGGCCTCCTCACCTCACTGCCTAGCTGCCTGAGAACGCCATCCTACCCGGGTGTACTTGCCCGATGGTCAAGCCTGAACCGGCAGAACAGCCCGGCCGAGCGGGTCAGACGACCATCAAACGGTCAGAAGCGCATGAACGGTGCGGGATGCCAGCCGCTCCCGCGCACCCAGAAACCCCAGCTCGAGCAGCACGGTGAACCCGGCGACCGTACCGCCGGCCTGCTCGACCAGGTCCAGGGCGGCGGATGCGGTGCCGCCGGTGGCCAGCACGTCGTCGACCAGCAGCACCCGCTGACCGGGCACAAATGCGTCCTGGTGCACCTCGAGGGTCGCCTCGCCGTACTCCAGCGCGTAGGCGGCGGAGTAGGCCGCTCGCGGCAGCTTACCGGCCTTGCGGATCGGCACCACGCCGGCGTCGGCCGCGTACGCGATCGCCGCCGCCACCACGAACCCGCGGGCCTCCACGCCGGCCACCACGTCGAACGAATCCGCCCCGTGATGCGCCACGATCCCGTCGACCACCTGCCGGAACACCGCCCCGTCGGCGAACAGCGGCATCAGGTCCTTGAACACGATGCCCGGCTTGGGAAAGTCCGGCACGTCGACGACCCGGCTGGCCACCAGCCCAGCCAGGTCGATCCCGTTCATCTCCTTCGTCACGTCCCCACCCTGTCCCCCGCGATCTTGGAGTTGTGGCGGGAACGAAACGGGCGGAAAGGACCGAACGCCCACCACAAGTCCAAGATCGCGGTCGTCGACAGCTCGGTCAGCGGCGCTTCTTGCCGCCGCTGGGGCGGTTGCCGGCGCCGCCCGGACGGCCACCCCGGTTGGTGTTGCGGTTGCCGGTCGGCCGGGCGCCCGGCCGCGGCGCCGAACTGGCCAGCGCAGCGGCACCGGCCGCGGCCGGCACCTCCTTCTCCTCGGGCTCCACCTTGGCCGGAGCGGGGCGCTTGCGGTCGCCGCGCGCGGCCACGTCACCGGAGCGGGCCGCGGTGCGGCGGGCCAGCACCCGGGCGTTGTGCGACTTGATCCGCGGCTCCTGGTCCTTGAGCACCGTCAGCAGCGGCGACGCGAACAGGATCGAGGCCAGCACGGCGAAGGCCATACCGACGAACAGCACCAGGCCGAGGTCCTTGAGGGTGCCGGCGCCCAGCAGGCCGGCGCCGATGAACAACAGGCCGCCGACCGGGAGCAGGGCCACCAGGCTGGTGTTGATCGAGCGCATCAGCGTCTGGTTCACCGCCAGGTTGGTGGCCTCGGCGTAGGTCCGCGTGCTGCCCGCGGTGATTCCCCGGGTGTTCTCCTGCACCTTGTCGAACACGACGACCACGTCGTAGAGCGAGAAGCCGAGGATGGTCAGGAAGCCGATCACCGTCGACGGCGTGACCTCGAACCCGACGAGTGAGTACACCCCCGCGGTGAGCACCAGGTCGAGCAGCAGCGACGACACCGCCGCCACGGCCATCCGCCACTCGAAGCGGATCACCAGATAGATCATCACCAGCACCAGGAAGACGCCCAGGCCGATCAGCGCCTGCCGGGTCACCTGCCCGCCCCAGGCCGCGGACACCCGGTTGTCACTGATCTGAGCGCTGGGGACGCCAAGGTCCTCCGCCAGGGCGGTCTTGACCTGGTTGGCCTCCTCCTGGGTGAGCGACGAGGTGCGGACCGTGTATCTGGCGTCCGGCCCGTTGCCCACCTGCTGCGCCGCCCCGATCTGCGCCTCGGTGCCGACGCCGGCCGACTCGATCGCCCGCTCCACCGCGTTCTGCGCGTCGCCCTGCGTACCCACGCTGGCCGGCATGATGAGCTGTGTGCCGCCGGAGAACTCGATCCCCAGATGGAAACCGCGGATCACGAAGCTGCCGATGGCGATCAGCACCAGCACCGCGGCCAGGACGAACCACGTCTTGCGCCGGCCGATGATGTTGAGGTTCGCCTCACCGCGGTAGAGGCGGTCGGCGAGACCGCTCTTGGCCATGTCAGGCCTCCTTCATACGCCGGCTCGGCACCGGCTCGTCGGTCTGGGTGTTCTTCAGCACGCGGCCGAGGCCGCTGACCCGAGGCGACAGGAACGCCTTACTGCGCGCCAGCACCGTCATGATCGGGTGCCGGAACAGGAACACCACGACCAGGTCGAGGATAGTGGCCAGGCCCAGCGCGAAGGCGAAGCCCTTCACCACGCCGACCGACACGAGGTAGAGCACCACGGCCGCCATGATCGTGATGGTGTTGGCCGAAATGATCGTACGCCGCGCCCGGGCCCACGCCCGGGGCACCGCGCTCCGTGGGGAGCGGCCCTCGTGGATCTCGTCTTTCAACCGCTCGAAGTAGATGACGAACGAGTCGGCGGCGACACCGAGGGAGACGATGAAACCTGCGATGCCGGCGAGGGTCAGCGTGAAGCCCACGGTCCGCCCCAGCACCACCAGAGCGGCGAAGGTGAGCAGGCCGGACAGGATCAGGCTGAGGAAGATCACCGTGCCGAGCAGGCGGTAGTAGAAGAACGCGTAGATCGCCACCAACGCCATGCCGATGGCTGCGGCCAGCAGACCGGCCTCCAACTGCTGGGTGCCCAGCGTGGCGGAGACGGTCTGGGCGGCGGCCGGCTCGAAGGTGACCGGCAGCGCGCCGTACTTGATCTGGTTCGCCAGCTCGCGCGCCGTCGCGGCGGTGAACTGGCCGGTGATCTGCGACTGGCCGGTCAGCACGCCCTGGATCTCCGGCGCCGAGATGATCTCCTTGTCCAGCACCACGGCCACCAGGCAGTGGGTGGCGCCGGAGGAGACCGCCTGGGCGGCGGTGAGGCAGGTGTCGCCGGCGGCCGGCTGGAACGCCTCGCGGGTCAGCGCGGTCCACTTCTTCTGGCCCGCGGCGGTGAAGTCCAGCGAGACCACCCACTGGCCCTGCTGCTGGTCGAGCTGCGGGCTGGCGTTGCTGATGTCGGTGCCGACCACCTTGGCCACGTCGAGCAGCATCTTGGCACCGGCCTGGCAGCTCACCACCTGGGTCTGCGGGTCGTCGATCGAGCCCGGCGGCCGCTTGTCGAGCTGCTCGCAGCTGATCGTCGGCACGTTGAACTGCATGGCGGCCGGCAGCACGGCGACCTCTTCCGGGGTCAGCGTGGCGAACTTCGCGAACGGCTTGCCCGCGTTCGGGTCCTGGCTCAGGTCGACCGGGTCGGTCAGCTTCTCCGCAGCCGCCCAGGCCGCCGCGCCCACCTTCTTCTGCACCGCGGCCAGCTGCACCTGCTCCTCGGCGTCGAGGGCCGGGGCGGAAGCGGACGGCGCCGGGGCCGGCTCGCCGGACGGCGGGGTGCTGGGGGCGGGCGCCGCCAGCGGTCCGCCGCCCCCCTGGCCGCCGGTGTCGCCGGACGGCGCGGCGGCCGGCGCGGACGCCGATGGCGCCGGGTTGGCCGGCGCGCTGCCGCTGGGCGCCGCGGACGGCGGGTTCACCGCGGTGGCGGCCACGTCACCGGTGGCCTTGAGCACCTTGCGGAACCGCATCTGCGCGGCCTGGCCGACGTTCTTCAGCTCGTCGGCCTCCTGGCCGGCGACGGACACCACGATGTTGCGGTTGCCCTCCACCACGACCTCGGCCTCGGAGACACCGAGCGCGTTCACCCGGCTCTCGATGATCTCCCGGGACTGCTCCATGCTCTGGGCGCTGGGCGGCTGGCCGTTCTGCAACGAGGCCTGGTACGTCGCCTGCGTGCCGCCGACCAGGTCGAGACCCAGCTTCGGGTGCAGCCGCTCGGCGATGCCGCCGCTCGCGCCGGCTCCGAAGAAGGCGAACAGATACAGGACGACGAAGATCAGGCCGAGCACGGCGAGTTGCCGCCCGGGATGCGGTTGCCCCTGTGGTGGTCGTGCCACGGCTGCGTGTCTCCCTGTGCAAGTCGGCCGCCGCGGCGCGCGGCGACGGTGGTAGGTGTAGCGGATAATCCGTCCGGCGACGATTATCCAGGTTTACGGCGCATCCGGGTGCCCGGTCGGTTTCGGGCGTTCGAACGGCCCGTCGGCGAGGCGCCGCGGGCCGTCCGGTGATGCTTCGTCCGGCAGGGCCGGGATCGGTGCGTCGGGTTCAGTCGTTCTTGCGCGTCTCGATGATCGGGTTGACCGGCTCGTCCGGCTCGGCCGGGACCGGCTCCTCGGCCGCGGCCGGCCGCTGGTTGACCACCCGGGCGATGGCCGGGCGGGCGTACCGCGCGTTCACCCCGGGCGCGATCTCCAGCGTGACGACGTCGTCGTCGACCGCCGTCACGGTGCCGTGCAGACCGCCGATGGTGACGATCTGGTCGCCGGGGCCGAGCGCGGCCTGCATGGCCTGGGCCTCGCGGCGCCGCTTCTGCTGGGGGCGGATCATCATGAAGTACATGACGCCGAAGAGCAGGACGATGAGGAGCAGGGGCGTGAAGCTGCCGCCGCCCTGCGCCTGTGCTGCCAAGAACACGTAAAAGACCTTCCCTGGGACCACCACGGGCTTGGAAGACATCCCGCTGGAACGGCGGCGAGTCTAGTCCCTCTAACTGGGAACTCCCTCAACGGCACACGTCTCATTCACATTACGAGCACATTTCGGGCGCTCAGGCGTCACGTGCGAACAATTCCGCCTGCACCACACCCCCGCGGCCCTCGGCGGGCGGGGTCCGGCCCAGGTGGCGCCACCCGGCCTCGGTGGCCACCCGGCCCCGCGGCGTCCGGGCCAGCAGCCCGGCCCGGACCAGGAAGGGCTCGCACACCTCCTCGACCGTGTCGGACTGCTCCCCGACCGCCACCGCCAGCGTGGACAACCCGACCGGCCCGCCGCGGAACGAGTCGATCAGCGCCCGCAGCACCGCCCGGTCCAGCCGGTCCAGGCCGAGCGCGTCGACGTCGTACACCGCCAGCGCCTCCCGGGCGGTCTGTTCGCTGACCACGCCGTCCGCGCGTACCTCGGCGAAGTCCCGCACCCGGCGCAGCAGCCGGTTGGCGATCCGGGGTGTGCCGCGCGAGCGGCCGGCGATCTCCGCCGCGCCGTCCGGCGTGATCGGTACGCCGAGGATCCGCGCCGACCGGTGCAGCAGGGCGTCCAGGTCCGCGGGCGAATAGAAGTCCAGGTGCGCGACGAAGCCGAACCGGTCCCGCATCGGCCCGGACAGCAGGCCGGCCCGCGTGGTGGCGCCGACCAGCGTGAACGGCTCCACGTCCAGCGGGATCGCGGTGGCGCCCGGCCCCTTGCCGACCACCACGTCCACCCGGAAGTCCTCCATCGCGCTGTAGAGCAGTTCCTCGGCCGGCTTGGCGATCCGGTGGATCTCGTCGATGAACAGCACGTCGCCCGCACTCAGGCTGGTGAGGATGGCGGCCAGGTCACCGGAGCGTTCAATCACCGGGCCGCTGGTGGTCCGGATGCCGGTGCCGAGCTCCGCCGCCACGATGGTGGCCAGCGTGGTCTTACCCAGGCCCGGCGGCCCGGACAGAAGAATGTGATCGGGTGGAGTGCCGCGGCCCATCGCGCCCTTGAGCAGCAGCTCGAGCTGGTCGCGGACCCGGTGCTGGGCGATGAATTCGGCCAGCCGGCGGGGCCGGACGCTGGCCTCGGCGTCCAGATCGTTGTCGTCGGCCTCGGCGGAGACCAGGTGCTCGTTCATCGGGCCCGGCCCCTTCCCGGTGGTCGCACGACGAAGGTCATCGGGCCCGGCCCAGCAGCCGGATGGCCTGACGGAGCAGAACCGGCACCGGCGGCACCTCACCGTTGATGGTCTCGGCGACCGCGGACACCGCCTGGTCGGCCTGGGACGCGGTCCAGCCCAGCGCCAGCACACCCTGGCGGACCTGATCCTGCCACTCGCCGGCCAGCACGCCGCCGGAGACCTCCGGGCCGCCGCCGATCGGACCGATCCGGTCACGCAACTCCAGCACCAGGCGTTCGGCGCCCTTCTTGCCGATCCCCGGCACCCGGGTCAGCGCCGCGATGTCGCCGCTGCTGATCGCCTTGCGGACCGCGTCCGGCTGATGCACGGCGAGCACCGCCTGGGCCAGTCGCGGCCCCACCCCGCTGGCCGTCTGGAGCAGTTCGAACAGGTGTTTCTCGTCGTCGTTGGCGAAGCCGTACAGGGTCAGCGAGTCCTCGCGGACCACCAGGCTGGCGGCCAGCCGGGCCTCGGCGCCGGTCCGGAGACCGGCCAGCGTGCCGGGCGCGCACTGCAACTGCAGGCCGACGCCGCCGACCTCGATGACGGCGCTGTCCGGCGCAACGGCGGCGACAACGCCGCGAACGCTGGCGATCATCTTCGTCCTCCTGAGGAGCGCGACCGTTCCGCCGCCGCGGCCTGGATCCGGGCCCGGGTGCCGCCCCGCCAGATGTGGCAGATGGCGAGGGCCAGCGCATCCGCCGCGTCCGCCGGCCGGGGCGGCGCGTCCAGCCCCAGCAGACGGGTGACCATGGCGGTGACCTGTGCCTTCCCGGCCGAACCGGACCCGGTGACGGCGGCCTTCACCTCGCTCGGCGTGTACGTCTGCACCGGCAGCCGCGCCCGCGAGCCGGCCAGGATCGCCACCGCGCCGGCCTGCGCCGTGCCCATCACCGTACGCACGTTGTGCTGGCTGAACACCCGCTCCACCGCGATGCTCTCCGGCCGGTGCTCGGCGACCAGGTCGGCCAGGGAGGTGTCCAGGTGCAGGAGCCGCAGCGCGATGTCGTCGTCCGGTTCGGTGTAGACCACGTAGTACGCGATCAACCGGCACGGCCGGCCGGGCACGCCCTCGACGACGCCGACACCGCACCGGGTGAGGCCGGGGTCGATGCCGAGCACCCGCATGCACGACCCTCCCCACGCCGAACCACGGACGAACGTCTGTTCGACACCCTAGTACGGGCGCCATCTTGCGCCGGTCCGCGACACGCCCCGACGATGAGACGTGTACCTGGTGCCGCCGATGCCCGAGGAACCGCCCGCCGACTTCGTGGAGTTCGTCACGGCGCGGCTGACCGACCTGCAGCGTGAGGCGGCGCGGCTGACCGGCGGCGCCCAGTACGCCGACGAGATCTACCCGGCCGTGCTCAGCGACGTGGCCGGGCACTGGCGCCGGCTGCGCTGGCGGAGCCGGCTGACGCACCGCGACGCGGCCGGGGAGTTCCTGGCCCGGCGGCTGGCCGCGCGGGCCAAGCAGTGGCGCGAGGACCAGATCTACGAGGTGGAGGTGCAGATGCTGCGCCCGCCGCCACCACGGGCGGCCGCCCTGCCGGCCAGCTTCGCCCTGCGCAAGGCGGCGCTGCTGCCGGACACGCACCGGGTGCTGCACCGCCCGGTCGCCGAGGCCGCGATCGCCTGGACCTACGCCTGGCGGCGCGCCAGCTGGCACCGCTACGCCCGGGTGGCCGCGACGGTCCTGCTGGTCGTCGTGGCCTTCCTGCAGGCGGTGCCCAGCTCGACCTGAGACGCCTACCCGTCGATAGCCGCCAGGACCTCGTCGCTGACGTCGAAGTTGGCGTAGATGTTCTGCACGTCGTCGCAGTCCTCGAGCACGTCGATCAGCTTGAACACCTTGCGCGCCGCCTCTTCGTCGACCGCGACCGTCATGGTCGGCACCAGCGACGTCTCGGCCGAGTCGTACTCGATGCCGGCGTCCTGCAGCGCCGTGCGGACCGCCACCAGGTCGCCCGGCTCGCTGATCACCTCGAAGCTGTCGCCCAGGTCGTTGATCTCGTCGGCGCCCGCGTCGAGCACCGCCAGCATGAGGTCGTCCTCGGACAGCGATCCCTTCGGGACGATCACCACGCCCTTGCGGTGGAACAGGTACGAGACGCTGCCCGCGTCGGCGAACGTGCCGCCGTTGCGGGTCAGCGCGGTGCGCACCTCGGTGGCCGCGCGGTTGCGATTGTCGGTGAGGCACTCGATCAGCATCGCCACGCCGCTCGGGCCGTACCCCTCGTACATGATCGTCTGCCAGTCGGCGCCGCCGGCCTCCAGGCCGGAGCCGCGCTTGACCGCGCGGTCGATGTTGTCGTTCGGGACCGAGTTCTTCTTGGCCTTCTGGATGGCGTCGTACAGCGTGGGGTTACCGGCCGGGTCTGCACCGCCGACCCGGGCCGCCACCTCGACGTTCTTGATCAGCTTGGCGAACATCTTGCCGCGCTTGGCGTCGATGACGGCTTTCTTGTGCTTGGTCGTCGCCCACTTGGAGTGGCCGGACATGGGTAACCTCCGCGGTCAGTGTGAAGCGGCCCGGCGGACCATCTCGACGAAGTACCGGTGGACGCGCAGGTCGCCGGTGAGCTCCGGGTGGAAGGCCGTGGCGAGCAGGTTGCCCTGCCGAACGGCGACAATCCTACCGGCGGCGGGTCCGTCGGCGACGCGCCCCATGACCTGCACGCTCGGGCCGGCCTCCTCGACCCAGGGGGCCCGGATGAAGACAGCATGGAAAAGGCCAATATCGGAAATTTCAACATTTCCTTCGAACGAATCGACTTGCCGTCCGAAGGCGTTCCGCCGCACCACGACGTCCATCCCGCCGAAGGTCTCCTGGTCCGGCCGCCCGTCCAGAATCGAGTTCGCCAGCATGATCATCCCGGCGCAGGAGCCATAGACCGGCATGCCGCCGGCGATCCGCTTCCGGATCGGCTCCAGCAGGTCGAAGGTCACCGCCAGCTTGCTCATCACCGTGGACTCCCCGCCGGGGATCACCAGCGCGTCCACCGCGTCGAGCTCGGCCGGCCGCCGCACCGGCGCCGCACCGGAACCGCACGACGACAGCGCCGCCACGTGTTCCCGCACGTCACCCTGCAGGGCCAGCACTCCGATCCGCATGTCAACCACCCTAAGCTGCTGATGTGATCGCGTTGCGCCGGGTGCACGACCACATCGACCGTCAGTACGCCGAACCGCTCACCCTCAGCGAGCTCGCCGCCCTCGTCGGTATGTCCAAGTTCCATCTGGTCCGCGCCTTCCGAGCCGCTTACGGCGAGACCCCGATGCGGTACCTCAACCGGCGCCGTATCGAACGCGCTCAGGACCTGCTCCGCTCGGCCAACCTGACGGTCACCGAGATCTGCATGCTGGTCGGTTTCACCAGCCTCGGCTCGTTCTCCGCCAAGTTCACCGACCTGGTCGGCGAGTCGCCGGTGGCGTACCGGGACCGCTGGGCCGACAAGGGCCCGCACATCCCGGGCTGTTATCTCTTCATGCGCGGCGTGACACCGCAATTCCGGAGAAGCCCCGGCGACGCCCGCCGCCGTAGCGTCGGACCATGATTCTCAACGTTTCGCTGGTCACCGTCTATTGCCTCGATCAGACCGCCACCCGGGACTTCTACGTCCGCCACCTGGGCTTCGAGCCGCGCGTCGACCAGACCATGGGCGACGACTACCGCTGGGTCACCATCGCCCACCCGAACCAGCCGGAGCTCGAGGTGACGGTGATGACGCCCGGGCCGCCGCTCAGCCCGGAGGCCGCCGATTTCGTCCGCGGCCAGCTGGAGTCCGGCCAGATGGGCGGCCTCGGGCTGCGGGTGGACGACTGCCGTAAGACCTACGAGGAGCTCAGCGCCAAGGGCGTGACCTTCGTGCAGGAGCCGTCCGACCGCCCGTACGGCGTGGAGGCCGTGATGCGCGACAACACCGGTAACTGGCTGGTGCTGGTCGAGCCCAAGGCCTTCACGCCGGACGACTTCAAGTAATCACCAGCCCCGCTGGGCGAGGCGGTGCGGCTGCGGGACGTCCTCGACGTTGATGCCGACCATCGCCTCGCCGAGACCGCGGGACACCTTGGCGACCATCTCCGGGTCGTCGTGGAAGGTGGTGGCCTTGACGATCGCGGCGGCCCGCTGCGCCGGGTTGCCGGACTTGAAGATGCCCGAGCCGACGAACACGCCCTCGGCGCCCAGCTGCATCATCATCGCCGTGTCCGCCGGGGTCGCGATGCCGCCCGCGGTGAACAGCACGACGGGCAGCTTGCCCGCCTCGGCGACCTCCTTGACCAGCTCGTACGGCGCCTGCAGCTCCTTGGCGGCGACGTACAGCTCGTCGGCCGGCAGCGACTGCAGCCGGCGGATCTCGGCCCGGATGGTGCGCATGTGGGTCACCGCGTTGGAGACGTCGCCGGTGCCGGCCTCGCCCTTGGACCGGATCATCGCCGCACCCTCGGTGATCCGGCGCAGCGCCTCGCCCAGGTTGGTGGCGCCGCACACGAACGGCACGGTGAACTGCCACTTGTCGATGTGGTTGGCGTAGTCCGCCGGGGTCAGCACCTCGGACTCGTCCACGTAGTCGACGCCCAGCGACTGCAACACCTGCGCCTCGACGAAGTGCCCGATCCGGGCCTTGGCCATCACCGGGATCGACACGGCGGCGATGATCCCGTCGACCATGTCCGGATCGCTCATCCGGGACACGCCGCCCTGCGCCCGGATGTCGGCCGGCACCCGCTCCAGCGCCATCACCGCGACCGCCCCGGCGTCCTCGGCGATCTTCGCCTGCTCCGGCGTGACCACATCCATGATCACGCCGCCCTTGAGCATCTCGGCCATGCCGCGCTTGACCCGCGCGGTCCCAGTTGTCGTCGGCTCAGACATGTCGCTCCTCAGGATCGGTCGTCGCGCCCGATTTTAGGCGGACCACCAGAGGCCACCCATGGCCAATCACCCCCCAAGTGGCACTTATCTGCGTCCGGCTGGCATTCAAGATCAAACCCATGTCGTGGCTGGGTGGGTGGTGCAGTCCGCTGCTCCCGCCGACATCGCTCCGGCGGCCGAACGCTGCGCTATCGGCCGTCCTCACTGCCATGTGCGTGAGCGGTCCCCCTCGTCCGCTGCGCGGACGCCGGTCGCTGCGCTCCCCGCCGGCCTCAGGCGGCTTCGACGGGTATGGATTCGGCGACCGACCGAGAGATGACCTCGGGCATCGGGGGCTCGACGATGTCGAAGTAACGCGGCCGCTCGTACCGCCGGGCCATCCGCAACAGCCGCACCAACGGCCGCCGGCGCGCCGTCAGCGCGTCCCGTACCAGGTCGGTGTGCACGTGCCGGGCGAGCACCACCCGGCGGCTGGTGGCGACCAGCGTTCGGGTGGCCGGGTCGGTCCCGGTCAGCGGGACCGCCTGCAACTGCCGGGTGAGGTCGTTCTCGGCGGCTTCGCGCTCATCCGGCGACGCGTCCAGGGCCAGCCGGGCGGCGGCGTACAACTCGGCCGCGTCGATGTGCTCGGCGACCACGGCGGCGGCCGCGGCCCGGCGGAGCAGATGCTGGTCGAGGGCGCGGGCGGCGGAGGCGGCACGAAGGTGGACCCGTTCCACCCGGCTGGCCGTCCAGCCCAGGTACGCGGACAGCACACCGACCACCGCGATCACCGCCACGACCCACCACATGCCGGGCATCGTAGTGCCGAATCGTGTCAGAGAGTCACGTCCGGGGGCGTGGTTCCGGCCACTCCGCGTCCAGCACCCGGCCGTCGGTGGCCTCGATAGCCGTGGTGTACACCTCCAGTACGCGGCTGGCTACGCTCGGCCAGTCGAACGCGGCGACTACCCTGCGTGCGCAGGCGGCCAGACCGGCCCGCCGCTCCGGATCGTCCAGCAGAGCCCCCAGCAGCGCGGTGAGCGCGCCGGCGTCACCGGTCGGGAACAGCGCGCCGGCCCGCCCGCCGTCCAGCACCCGCCGGAACGCGTCCAGGTCGCTGGCCGCGATGGCCGTGCCGGCCGCCATGGCCTCGGTGAGGATCATGCCGAAGGACTCGCCGCCGGTGTTCGGCGCCACGTACACGTCGACGCTGCGCAGCATCCGGGCCTTGTCCGGCTCACTGACCAGGCCCAGGAACTCGACCCGGTGATGCAGGTCCGGCGGCACGCCGGCGAGCAGGACGGACCGGTCGCCCGGCCCGGCCACCAGCAGCCGCAACCCCGGGCGCTGCCGGGCGAGCGTGGCGAACGCCGTACGCAGGATCGGGAAGCCCTTGCGCGGCTCGGTGAACCGGCCCAGGAAGCCCAGCGCACCGCCGTCGCCGGGCCAGCCCGGCAAGGGCGCAGCCGAGGCGAACCTCCGCACCGCGACGCCGTTCGGGATCTCCACCGCGCCGCCGCCGAGGTGTTCCACCTGCACCTTGCGGGCCCGTTCGCTGACCGCGATCCGGGCGGGGATCTTCTCCAGCACCAGCTGCAACATGCCCGCACCGGCGGCCAGCGCGCGGGACCGGGGCATCGCGGTGTGGAAGGTGGCCACCACCGGGCCGCGGGCGGACAGCACCGCGAGCATGGACAGGCTGAGCGTCATCGGCTCGTGCACGTGGAGCACGTCGAAGGCGCCGCGGGCCAGCCAGCGCCGGACCCGCGCGGTGGAGACCGGCCCGAACGCGATCCGGGCCACCGACCCGTTGTACGGCAACGGCACCGCCCGCCCGGCCGGCACCACGTACGGCGGCAGATCGGCGTCCTCGTCGGCCGGGGCCAGCACGCTCACCTGGTGACCCAGTCCGATCAGCGCCTCGGCCAGGTCGATGATGTGGTTCTGCACGCCGCCCGGGACGTCGAACGAGTACGGCGAGACGATCCCGATCCGCACGGCCGGCCCCTCAGACCCAGAGCTTCTGGAGCATGTGCCAGTCCTGCGGGTGGTCGGCGATGCCGGTCGCGTAGGCGTCCGCGAGCCGCTGGGTGATCAGCTTGACCCGCGCGTCCAGCGGCCCCTCGGCGGGGTCGGGCAGCTCGATCCGGCGGATCTCGCAGACCGGCCGGTCGGGCGTGTACTTGATGTCGGCGGCGTACAGCGGCGCCTCGGTGCGCAGCGCCAGCAGCGCCGGCCCGGCCGGCATCCGGGCGCGGGCGCCGAAGAACTCCACCTCGATGCCGCGGGCGGACAGGTCGCGGTCGGCCAACAGCGCCACCGCGTACCCCTGCCGGGCCTTCTCGGCGAGCACGTCCAGCGGCGCGCGCTGTCCCCCGGTCAGCGGGACCACTTCCATGCCGAGCCTTTCCCGGTACGCGACGAACTGCTCGAACACGCTCTCCGGTTTGAGCCGCTCGGCGACCGTGATCAGCTTGTGCCCGCTCGCGGTGACCCAGGCGGCTGCCGCGTCCCAGTTCCCGACGTGCGGCAGCGCCAGGATCGCCCCGTTCCCCTCGGCCAGCACCTTGTGGAGCTCGTCCGCCTGCACCAGCTCGAAGTCGGCCAGCATCTGCTGCTTGGTCTTCGACGGCAGCCGGAACGCCTCCATCCAGTACCGGGCGTACGACCGCAGCCCGTCGCGGACCAGGTCCTCGGTGAACGCGTCCCCGGTCACCTGCTGGAGATTGCGCCGCAGCCGTTGGGTGCCCGGCCCGTTGGCCTTGTGTGCCCGGTCGGCGGCGGCGGTGAACAGCGCCCGCGCCACCGGCAGCGGCAACGCGCGGACCAGCCGCCAGCCCGCGGCGTAGCCGAGGTCGATCAACCGGTCCTTCACGCGGCGGTCGCCTTCCGGTCGTCGCGGGCCGCGTGGATCAGCCGCTGGAACACCGTCACCGCGGACAGCACGGCGAGGAACCACAGCGCCGCGGGCAGGCCCCACTCGGCGCCGAAGCCGCTGATCAGGCCGCCGATACCGACGATGATCAGGCGTTCCAGGCGCTCGGCGATGCCCACGTCGGCGTCCAGGTTCAGGCTCTGCGCCCGGGCCTTGACGTACGAGACCACCTGCCCGGCGGCCAGGCAGATGATCGCGGCGACCAGGCCGTTGTACGGGTTGTCCTGCCCGTGCAGGTAGTAGATGACCGCTCCGAACACCGCCGCGTCGGCGATCCGGTCCATGGACGAGTCGAGCAGCGCGCCGAATCGCGCGGAGCCGCCCCGCATCCGGGCCATCGTGCCGTCGAGCGCGTCGGTGAGCGCGAAGAACGTGACGACCAGCGCGCCGGTGACCAGGTAGCCCCGGGCGCCGAAGAACAGCGCGCCGAACACCACTCCGACCGTGCCGGCCACGGTCACCGCGTTCGGAGTGACGCCGATGCGCAGCAGGAACCGGGCCGCCGGGTTGATGATGTACGAGAACACGGCGCGCGCCGACGTGTTGAGGATCTTTGCCATGGCCGTCCCACCCTATCGGCGTGCCGCTCACCCGTCACCGACCCGCCCGCCACCCGCTACCGGGGGTTGCGGGCCGGACACCAGCGGGTGTGGGATCTGTACAACAGCGTCGTACCCGGACAGGAGGTGCGCCCATCATGGCGCAGAAAGCTTCGGAGAAAGGGGGCACCGGCGCGGTTGCGCCGGTGGTGACCGAACCCGGCAGGGTTCGCAACGTGGTGCTGGTGGGCCACTCCGGTGCCGGGAAGACGACGCTGGTGGAGGCGCTGCTCGCCGCCACCGCGACGATTCCCCGGGCCGGTTCGGTGACCGACGGCACCACGGTCTCCGACCACGACCCGGCGGCGATCCGCCAGCAGCGTTCGGTTGCGCTGTCCTGCGCGCCGGTCGTGCACGACGGCGTCAAGATCAATCTGCTCGACACTCCGGGCTACGCCGACTTCGTCGGTGAGCTGCGCGCCGGCCTGCGGGCCGCGGACGCCGCGCTCTTCGTCGTGTCGGCGGTCGACGGCGTGGACGCGGCCACCACCGCGCTATGGGAGGAGTGCGCCGCGGTGGGCATGCCGCGCGCCGTCGCGATCACCCGCCTGGATCACCCGCGCGCCGACTTCGACCAGACGCTGGCCGACTGCCAGGCCGCGTTCGGCGACAACGTGATGCCGATCTATCAGCCCATGCTGGCCGACGACGGCCACACCGTCGCCGGGCTGCTCGGCCTGGTCACGCTGCGGGTCCTGGACTATTCACAGGGATACCCGCCGCGGGCGGGCGACGCCGAGCCGGGACACCTCGCGCCGGTGGAGGACGACCGCAACCAGCTGATCGAGGGGATCATCGCGGAGAGCGAGGACGAGTCGCTGATGGACCGCTACCTCGGTGGCGAGCCGATCGGCCCGGACATCCTCGTACCGGACCTGGAGAAGGCGGTGGCCCGGGGCCACTTCTATCCGGTGATCCCGGTCTGCGCGGAGACCGGCGTGGGGTTGGACGCGCTGCTCGACGGGCTGGTGGCCGGCGCGCCGTCGCCGCTGGAGCACGACCTGCCCACGGTGACCGGGGTGGACGGGTCGCCGCGCCCGCCGCTGACCTGCGACCCGGACGGCCCGCTGGTGGCCGAGGTGGTGAAGACCACGATCGACCGCCACGTCGGCCGGGTGTCGCTGGTCCGGGTGTTCTCCGGCACGCTGCGCCCGGAGACGACGGTGCACGTCTCCGGCCACGGCATGGCCGAGCGCGGCCACCCCGACCACGACGCCGACGAGCGGATCGCGCACATCTACTCACCGCTCGGTGCGCAGCTTCGCGAGGTCCCCCATTGCATCGCCGGGGACATCTGCGCGATCACCAAGTCGGGCAGCGCGGAGACCGGGGACACCCTGTCCAGCAAAGACAACCCGCTGCTGATGGAGCCGTGGCGGATGCCCGAGCCGCTGCTGCCGATCGCGGTGGTGGCCAAGTCCCGCTCGGACGAGGACGCGCTGGCCAAGAACCTGGCCCGGCTGGTGGCCGGCGACCCGACCCTGAGGCTGGAACGCAATCCGGACACCCACCAGCTGGTGCTGTGGTGCATGGGCGAGTCGCACGCCGACGTGGTGCTGGACCGGCTGCGGTCGGGCGGCGTGGAGCTGGACACCGAGCCGGTCAAGGTGGCGCTGCGGGAGACGTTCGGCTGCAGCGCGAAGGGCCACGGGCGGCACGTCAAGCAGTCCGGCGGCCACGGCCAGTACGCGGTCTGCGACATCGAGGTGGCGCCGCTCCCCCGCGGGTCCGGGTTCGAGTTCGTGGACCGGGTGGTCGGCGGCGCGGTGCCGCACAACTACATCCCGTCGGTGGAGAAGGGCGTCCGGGCCCAGCTGGACCGCGGGCTGGTCGCCGGTTACCCGGTGGTGGACCTGAAGGTGACGCTGTTCGACGGCAAGGCGCACAGCGTCGACTCGTCGGACGCGGCGTTCCAGACCGCCGGCGCGCTGGCCCTGCGGGAGGCCGCGGAGAGCGGCCAGGTGACGCTGCTGGAGCCGGTGGACGAGATCGTGGTGCGGGTTCCGGACGAATACGTGGGCGCGGTGATGAGCGACCTCTCCGGCCGCCGGGGCCGGCCGATGGGCTCCGAGGCGGACGGCAACGGCGACTACAGCCTGGTGCGGGCCGAGGTGCCGGCCACCGAGCTGGTCCGGTACGCGGTGGAGCTGCGCGCGCTGACCTCCGGCGCGGGCACGTTCACCCGCACGTACGTCCGGCACGAGCCGATGCCGGCGCACCTGGCCGACGCGGTCCGCAAGGAGTACGCCGCCTCCCGGTGATCGGTCATGCTGCCGCCGGCACCCGCGGCCGGCGGCAGCTCGACCGCCCGGACGCAGGGACCCGCTAAGCGATCGCCGACCAGGCCTTGGCCAGCAGGACGCGGGTGTCGCCGAGCACCTGCGGCAGCACCTTGGTCCGGCCGATCACCGGCATGAAGTTGGCGTCCCCGCCCCACCGCGGCACCACGTGCTGGTGCAGGTGGGCGGCGATGCCGGCGCCGGCCACCGCGCCCTGGTTCATCCCGATGTTGAAGCCGTGCGGGCTGCTGGCGTGCCGGACCGCCCGCATCGCCGTCCTGGTGAAGGCGGCCAGCTCGGCGGTCTCCGCCTCGTCCAGGTCGGTGTAGTCGGCCACGTGCCGGTACGGGCACACCAGCAGGTGCCCCGGGTTGTACGGATACAGGTTCAGCACCGCGTACACCCGCTCACCGCGGGCCACCACCAGGCTGTCCCCCTCGGGCGCGGACGGCGCGCGGCAGAACGGGCAGCCGGCCGGCTTCGCGGTCGTCGCGTCGGGCTTGTCGTCACCGGCGAGGTAGGTCATCCGGTGCGGCGTCCACAACCGTTCCAGCCCGTCCGGGTCCCCTGCTTCGGTCACCTGTCCGAGCCTAGGCCACGCCGATGGCGGGTGCCCGCCGTGCCGGCGCAACCCGGGCGTTCTAGGGTCTGTCTGGTGGAGGACGCGTGTGCGAGGCGAGGTCCGGAGGGCGGCTGGCGTCGGCCGCAGGCAGCCCTCATACCGGGGTGCATGTGGGCGGTCTGCGGACGCCGTCAGGCGTTCTCCGGGCCACGCCGCGGCCCCCGCGATGATCCGCCAGACAGACCCTGAGGTCGTACCGGAACGACGGTGGAGGAATGTCCATGCATCAGCACCGACGGCGGTCGCGGGCCGTCTGGCTGGCCGGCGCCGCGGCCGTGCTGGTGATCGGCGGCGTCGCGGCGGCCGTGGGTGCCGCCCGGCTGCCCGACGGCGAACCGGAACCGCCGGTCGCCGCCGTCGACCCGCCGCCCCCGCGCCGGCCCGATCAGCTCACCATCGACATCAACCCGGTCCTGGGCTTCGTCACGACGGTGCGCGGCACCGACGCCACCCGGCAGTTCGTCAGCACCCGCGACGTGTCGCCGGGCACCGGCGCGGGCGGCCGGTACGCCGGGGAGGTGTCGGCGTACGAACCGGGCTCGTTCGACGCCGCGCCGCTGCGGGACGGCGAGGTGGTGGACGTGTCCGGCCACGATGCCCGGTACGTGCCGGAGTACGGGTTCGCCGCGCTCAGCCCGGACGACGCGCCGCACAGCAGCCCGGCGGTCGGCTGGGCCGACCCGTCCGGCGTGTGGCTGCTGGTCTACGTGGCGCCGGGCGAGCGCGCCACCCGCGACGATCTGATCCGGCTGGCCGAGTCGGTCACCCTGGCCCCGCCGCGCGAGGTGCGCCTCCCGTTCCGGCTCGGTGCCCTGCCGGACCGGCTGGCGGTGACCTACGTCCGCGCCAACGAGCAGGCTGACGGGCGCGGCGGCATGGTGGCGCTGAGCGACCCGCGGCGCAAGGCGTCGTCGGCGGCGGTCTACAACGGCGCACCGTACGGCGCCACCGTCTCGATCTTCGCCGAGACGCCGGACGCCGAGTGGGCCGCCGAGAAGCGCACGCTGACCGGGCGGCGCACGGTCGCCGGGCACCCGGCGTGGTATGCCGAGGGCCGCAACATGCTCAGCCCGGAAGGCAACGGCAGTGCGCTGACCGTGGACACGGGGCGCTGCGTGATCCGGCTCCGGACCGCCGACCGCACGGCGATCAGCCGCGCCGAGCTGGACCGGACCCTCGCCGAGATGACCATCGGCGACTGCGGCGACCCGAACACCTGGATCACGCCGCTGCCGTAGGCCCCGCGTTCGTCCGGGACCGGACCACCTCGGTGACGTGGGCGATCGCCTCGTCCAGCGGAACGCCGTTGCGCTGCGAGCCGTCCCGGTAGCGGAACGACACCGTACCGGCTGCCACGTCGTCGTCGCCGGCGATCACCATGAACGGGATCTTCTGCTGCTGCGCGGTCCGGATCTTCTTCTGCATCCGGTCGTCGGAGTGGTCGACCTCGGCCCGGATGCCCGCACGGCGCAGCCGATCAACGAAGGACGACAGGTAGCCGGCATGGTCCTCGCGGATCGGGATGCCGACCGCCTGCACCGGCGCCAGCCAGGCCGGGAAGGCGCCCGCGTAGTGCTCGACCAGCACCCCGAAGAACCGCTCGATCGACCCGAACTTGGCCGAGTGGATCATCACCGGTTCCTGGCGGCTGCCGTCCGCCGCCTGGTATTCCAGCCCGAACCGGGCCGGCTGGTTGAAGTCGTACTGGATGGTCGACATCTGCCAGGTGCGGCCGATCGCGTCCCGGGCCTGCACGCTGATCTTCGGTCCGTAGAACGCCGCGCCGCCCGGGTCCAGTACCAGGTCGAGGCGGCTCTCGGCGGCGACGTCCTCGAGCACCTTGGTGGCCACCGCCCACTGGTCGTCCGTGCCGATGAACTTGTCGCTGCCCGGGTCGCGGGTGGACAGCTCCAGGTAGTAGTCGTCCAGCCCGAAGTCGCGCAGCAGCGACAGCACGAAGTCGAGCAGGTGCTTGATCTCGTCCGGCGCCTGCTCGGCGGTCACGTACGAGTGCGAGTCGTCCTGGGTCATCCCGCGCACCCGGGTCAGGCCGTGCACCACGCCGGACTTCTCGTACCGGTACACCGACCCGAACTCGAACAGCCGCAGCGGCAGCTCCCGGTACGACCGGCCGCGGGACCGGTAGATCAGGTTGTGCATCGGGCAGTTCATCGCCTTGAGGTAGTAGTCACTACCTTCCATGTGCATCGGCGGGAACATGGTGTCGGCGTAGTACGGCAGGTGCCCGGAGGTGTGGAACAGGCCCTCCTTGGCGATGTGCGGGGTGCCGACGTACTGGAAACCCTCCTCGATGTGCCGGCGGCGGACGTAGTCCTCCATCTCCCGCTTGATCACGCCGCCCTTCGGGTGGAACACCACCAGGCCGCTGCCGATCTCGTCGGGGAACGAGAACAGGTCCAGCTCGGTGCCGAGCTTGCGGTGGTCGCGGCGCTCGGCCTCGGCCAGGCGGTGCAGGTACGCCTTCAGCTCGTCCCGGCTCGGCCAGGCCGTCCCGTACACCCGTTGCAGCTGCGGGTTCTTCTCGCTGCCCCGCCAGTACGCGGCGGCCGAGCGCATCAGCTTGACCGCCGGGATCAGCCGGGTGGACGGCAGGTGCGGGCCGCGGCACAGGTCACCCCAGACCCGCCTGCCGTCGCGGTCGAGGTTGTCGTAGTGGGTCAGCTCGCCGGCGCCGACCGCCGCCGCCTCGGCGTCCACATCACCCTTGAGGTCCACCAGCTCGAGCTTGTACGGCTCGTCGGCCAGCTCCGCCTTGGCCTCGTCGAGCGACGCGTACTCCCGGCGGCGGAACGTCTGCCCGGCCTTGACGATCTCCTGCATCCGCTTCTCCAGCTGCTGGAGGTCCTCCGGCTGGAACGGCTTGGCGACGTCGAAGTCGTAGTAGAAGCCGTCGGTGATCGGCGGGCCGATGCCCAGCTTGGCCTCCGGGAACAGGTCCTGCACCGCCTGCGCCAGCACGTGCGCGGCGGAGTGCCGCAGCACGTTCAGTCCGTCCGGTTCGTTCATCCGAACCGGCGTCACCTCGGCGTCGGAGTCCGGAATCCAGTCCAGATCGCGCAGCCGGCCACCCGGATCACGCACCACGACCACCGCCGCGGGCCCGGTCGAGGGCAGGCCGGCGGCTGCCACCGCGTCACCCGCCGTGGTCCCGGCGGGCACGACGAGAGCATCGGCCACGACGAGCGTACGCGGTGCAGACACGGCGGTTCTCCTTCGGTCTCGGGCGAATCGTGTCGATGCTATCCGCCCGGACGACCGGATTTCGCACCGCCTCCCCTCACTGAGCGTCACCAATACACCCCGCTCGATGACGGTTTAGGTGATGCTTGCCAGTGGCAGTACCTTCTTCGCATGGCCACGGTGTTGCTCGTCGAAGACGATCACGTGGTGCGCGGCGCCATGCTGCGGTCGCTGGCCGACCGGGGGCATGCCGTGCACGCCGTCGGCACCGCCCTAGATGCGCTGCGCCGGGTCGCCGCGGAGACTCCCGATCTGGTGGTCCTCGATCTCGGGCTGCCCGACCTGGACGGCTCGGACGCGCTGCGGATGCTGCGCGGCATCACCGACGTGCCGATCATCATCGCCACCGCCCGCGACGACGAGCAGACCGTCGTCCGGCTGCTGCGCGCGGGGGCGGACGACTACATGGTCAAACCGTTCACCGGGGCACATCTGGACGCCCGGATCACCACGGTGCTGCGCCGGGTCGGCCGGGCCAGCCGCACCGCCCAGCCGGCCGTGCACTCCGTCGGCGACTTGCGGGTGGACATCGGCGAGCGCAGCGCCAGCCTGGGTGACACCCCGCTGGCGCTGACCCGCAAGGAGTTCGACCTGCTGGCGTACCTGGCGGCCCGTCCGGGCCGGGTGGTGTCGCGTCGTGAGCTGTTGGAGGAGGTATGGCGACAGCCGTCCGTCGGCGAGGACCAGACGATCGACGTGCATCTGTACTGGCTGCGTCGGAAACTGGGCGAATCCGCGGCGAAGCCTCGCTACCTGCGCACCGTGCGGGGAGTCGGATTCCGGTTGGTGGCGCCGGACTGAGAGCGCGGCTGGCCGGCGTCAGCGCCGCCACCACCGCGATCGCGGCCCTGGCCTTCCTGATCCCGCTCGGCTGGGAGCTGCGCTCCGATCAGCGCAACGACGCGCTGGCTGCGGCCGCGACGCAGAGCGCCATGGTGGCCGGCGCGATCACCGCCGGCGCCCGGCGCGAGGGCATCGAGCAGGCCGTGGACGCGGCCGGTGGCCAGGTCGTCGTGCACGCCCCGAACACCAGCGCGGGCAGCCGCGCCCCGGCCGCGGAGGTGGCCGCGGCGGCCCGGGGCACCGCGCCGGTCGAGGTCGAGGTGGACGACGGCATCGTCCGGCTGCAGCCGGTGACGGTCGGCGACCGCACGTCGGTGCTGGAGGTGTTCGTACCGGAGAGCCGGCTCGCCGCCGGCACCGCGCGCGCCTGGTGGATCCTGTTCGGCATCGCGCTGGCCCTGGTGATCGGCTCGGTCATCGTGGTCGACCGGCTGGCCCGCGGCGCGGTCGCGTCGGCCCGCAACCTGGTGCAGGCCGCCATGGCGGTGGGCGGCGGCGACCTGGGGGTGCGCATCCAGCCGTCCGGGCCGCGGGAGCTGGCCGAGGCCGGGTACGCGTTCAACCGGATGGCCGACCGGCTGATCACGTCGCGCACCAGCGAACGGGAGATGGTGGCCGACCTGTCGCACCGGCTGCGCACCCCGCTCACCGTGCTGCGGCTGGACGTCGAGGCGCTGGACTCCGACGACACCCAGATCGGCCTGCCGCCGGCCGAGCTGGACCGCCGACGCGGCATCCGGCGCATCCGGCAGGCGGTGATCACCCTGGAGGAGGAGGTCGACCAGCTGATCACCACCACGCGCAAGGCGGTGGCCGCGCAGGTGGCGTCGGCGCCGGAGAGCGGGCTGTGCGACGCCGCTGAGGTGGTCCGCGAACGGATGGTGTTCTGGTCGGCGCTGGCCGGCGACCAGAACCGGCAGTACCGGGTGATCGGCGCCCACCTGCGCATCCCGGTGCCGGTGCAGCGGGCCGAGCTGGCCGCGGCGCTGGACGCCGTGCTGGGCAACGTGTTCCGGTACACCCCGCAGGGCACCGCGTTCGAGGTGGGCATCTCGCGGCACGACGGCTGGGTGGCGCTGCGGGTGGACGACGCCGGCCCGGGCATTCCGGACCCGGAGCGGGCGATGCGCCGCGGCGAAAGCAACCAGGGATCGACCGGCCTGGGACTGGACATCG
>DASSAL010000251.1:0-1689 GCA_035685405.1 Actinoplanes sp.
TCCCCGGACGGCCGGTACTTCGTGGTGGTCGCGACCGGCCGGGCGTCGTCGCCGACCAAGCTGTGCGACTCGGCTGCCCGGTTCGAGGTGGCCGGCTCCGGGCGGCACAACCCGACCTGGGTGCAGCGCACCGGCGGTGACTCGCTGTACGCGGTGGCGGTCACCGGCGCGGCGGTCTATGTGGGCGGGCACCAGCGGTACCTGGACAACCCGCTCGGCAGCGACGCGCGGGGCCCCGGCCCGGGCGCGGTGTCGCGGGTCGGCATCGGCGCGGTCAGCCCGACCACCGGCAAGGCACTGGCCTGGAATCCGACCCGGGCCCGCGGCGTGGGCGTGCGGGCGTTCGTCGCCACGGCCAACGGCCTCCTGGTCGGCTCGGACACCGACCAGCTGGGCAAGGAGTACCACGGCCGAATCGGCATGTTCCCGCTGAGCTGACCTTCCCGTTGCGGTGACCGCCGGCTGCCGCGCCGTGGTTGAGCGCGACCGAAGTCGCATTTCGTACGCCGGTGGCTTGGCCGCGGAAAAGGACTAGGCGAAGCCGTGGTTCTTTTCCGTGGTCAAGTCACCGGCTCCTCGGGGCGAAATGCCAGCCGAGCGGAGCGAGGCCATCAAAGCAGAGCGCCCTCGTCGTGCAGCCAGTCGACGAACGAGGTGGCGACGGCGGCGCCGCAGTCCAGCATCTCGACCAGCAACGCGTCGTGGGCGCCGGAGTTCAGCGGGACCTGCAGCTCGGCGTAGATGGGCAGCTGGCCGCGCTCGGTGGGGTCGCCCACATAGGCCTTGCAGAAGCGCCGGGTGTGGTTCCACTCGTTCACCACGCGGTAGGCGCGGTCGGCCCAGTCCGGCGGGACGGTGGAGTGCGGGCGGGCGCGCATGACCAGGATCTCGTCGTCCGGGCCCTCCAGCGTGAACAGCACCGCGTGCCGTTCCCACATGGCCAGCAGGCTGCCGCCGCCGTCGGCCAGGTAGCGGATGTCGAGCAGGTCGAGTGCCTTGCCGACGCGGGTCAGCGTGACCGGGGCGATGCGGTCGGGTTCGTCGTCGGCGGACCGGTCGGCCGGGCCGGGTAGAGCCAGGCCGCCGGGATGTTTCGGCTCGCGCTGCGCCGGAACCCCGATGCGGACGCTGCTCTGCAACGCCACCTCACCACCGGCCTCCGGTTCGCCGCCGCCGGACGATCCGGGACGCCATGACCACCACGGCATCGTGTGCACCTCGCTCCCCAGCAGATCCGCCGCTTCGACGGTGCGGTAGACCCGGGCCGACGCTACCCGTACCGGTCGCCGAGGTCATCCCCCCAACCGGAGGGCGCGACCGGACGACGGAGGCAGCATCACCCGAACGGATGAGCATACGTCGGCATAACGGCCAAATCTTTGACGGTGTGTAACCACGCGACTCCATATGGTGCGGAAATTCCCACCCATCGCCCTGCCACACACACGCGCGTTTCCGGCGCGTCCTCAGAAGAGGGTCCGAGAAATCCCATTCGGACCACCGCCTGGACCAGTCGCTGCGGCACCTCCACCGGTGGTCCCGGCGGATCGCCGGCCGGCGTGACGGTCAGCGCGATGTGATCGAGCAGCGCGTCGCGGACGGCCCGCTGCCCGACCGCCCGGCCGCCCAGGCCACCCGCGGTCACGTCCCGCAGCGTGCCGGCCGCCGCGCCGGCCAGCCGCACCAGTT
>DASSAL010000252.1:0-8887 GCA_035685405.1 Actinoplanes sp.
AGATGGACCTGCTGCAGCGGATCCGGCAGGCCGCGGAGAACGCCGGCCTGCACGAATACGAGTTGGCCGCGGTCGACGACCTGCTCGCGTGGATCGATGTCGAGAAGCAGCCGTTGCTGGCGGCCGAGTTGCTCGTACGCCGGATGCACCTGCGGTTTCTCACCGGTGACGAGTTCTTCGATGTCGCCGGCATGCACCGGGCGGTCCAGTTGGCCGGCGCTGACCCGCACTCGCCGCAGTACGCGCTGGCCGTGGCGGAGCTGGCTGACGCTGAACTCTGGCACGGTCTGCCCACCGGCGCGGAGCGTGCCCGCACAGCGGTCCGCCTGGCGCGGGCATGCGGTGCGGACCGCCCGTTGACATACGCATTGGTGGCCGACGTGATGGGTCAGGTCATGCGTCTCGAGGCATGCGACCTGGACGAACTGCCGCAGGGGGTGGTCCAGGCCGACGAGGCGCGGGCCGCCGCCACGCGGGAGCGGGACTTCTTCGGCTTCGTCCACGCGGCGCTCTGGGCCGGGAACTGCATCGACTACTTCACCAGCGCGATCGTCCATGAGCGCTTGTCCCGATGCCGCGACGAGCTGGTCGCGCTCGATGCGCCGCACCCCTACATCGCCTGGCTCAACACCGCGACCGCCGCGGGTCTGCTGTTGTCCGGCGACTGGCGAGGCTGTGAACAACTGCTGCGCGTGGCGCTCGGGTCGGCACCGGGACGGTTCGCCGACACCGATACCCGCCTCACCGCGGCCCTGCTGGCCTGCCTGCAGGGCCGGCCGGCCGAGGCCCGGGCGCACCTTGGCCGGGCCGAGGAATTGTTCGCCGAACAGTCCGGCTTCGTCGTGCTGACCTTCGATGCGGTCCGCGCCCACCTGGCGGTGGCGGCCGGCGACACCGACTCCGCGGTCGCCGCCGCGCTCGCCGGTCTGGCCCAGGACATCCCACCCACCCTGGTCGAATGGCTGTTGCCGCTGGCCGCTCGGGCCCTCGCCGACGACGCCCAGCGCCGCCGCGACCGGGAAGCCGATCCCGGCCCGGCGATGGCGCGCCTGCACGACCTTCGTCAGCACCATCCGCACGTGGTGGTCGATCCCGGACCGGGCCGGCAGGCTCGCTTGATCCTGCGGGCGATGCAAGCCCTGTACGACACCGAAACCGCCCGCTGCCGGCAGGACCCCGGCGCCGGTGAAGCGTGGGAACACGCCGCCGCCGCATGCCACACCGCCGGCTTGCCGTGGGACGAGGCCTACGCGCGATGGCGTACGGCGCAAACGCTGCTGCCGCACCGGGCCGACCGCCGCCGCGCCATGGCGGCCCTCCGGCGCGCCGCCGAGCTGGCCACCGACCTGAACGCCGCGCCGCTCCTCGCCGACATCACGGCGCTGGCCTCGTCGGCTCGAGTTCCGCTGGTGACCCCACCGGTCAGCCTGCCGACGGATCCCACGCCCTATCGCCTCACGCCCAGGGAACGGGAGATCCTCGGCCACGTTCTGGCCGGCCGCACCTATCACGAGATGGCCCGGGCACTGGTCGTCAGCGAGAAGACCATCAGCGCGCACATGTCCAACATGCTCCGCAAGACCGGTGTCGCCAACCGCGTGGAGTTGTCTCAACTCGCCCACCGCCTGCTCCGATCGCCGCCCGGCGGATGACTCACCCGCGGAGTCGGCCCACGACCATGATCGTCGTGGTGTCGAGCCGGGCCTGGTGTTCCGGCCGGTCACCGCAGAGATTGTGGATCTGTCCCCCGGGCACCGGTCCCCACAACTCAATCTCGTGACGTCCCGCCTTGGCCGATCGCGGCACCCACACGGCCAGCGCCATCTCCGTCCTGTCGGGATGCCGCGGTCCGGCATACCAGGCCAGTCGATGCCGCATCGCCGCGCCGTCGAACCGGAGTTCGATCGGCCCGCACAGCCGGGCGTTCCGATAGGCGAGCACCGTGAGCGGCTCGCCCGGCGCCGCCGTCCGCGGCGCGATGAGGTGCTCCCGGACCGTCGCGACCCGGGCGGTGGAGGCCGTCACCGCCGCACCGGCAGCCGGCGGCCGGCGGTCATCGGATGCCTGTCCCACCAGGAACATCGCGGCCGCGACCACGAGCATCAGCATCGGCTCGACGGACCTGCGCAGCCGGCGAGATGCCGCCACCCGTCCCGGGCGCAACGGCTGGTCCTCACTGTTCCCCGTACCGAATACGACAATGTCTGTTGGGTTCGTCATGGCGTTCACGCTCCGCCGCAACGCCCCTCAACCGCCTCGGGAGCGGCTCCTCAGAAAACCGAGCAGCATCCTCAGATCCGTACGCCTGCACGGGAAGATGATGCAGGCGGGGAGCCGACCTCCAGGCGCTTCGACTCGCGTACGTGCCCGGATGTCAGAACCAGCCAACGATCAGCGTGATGGCAATCAGCTTCAACAGCCAGTCGCCGGCGTGGATCGCGGCCAGCCGCCATGGCACACGTTCGTGCAGCACCGACCCGCTGAGCAGAACGACCGGGAAGCCGATCCAGGTCACCAACGCGGCGAGCAGCAGCGGCCCGGCGCCGTCCACCCCCAGCCGATCAATGCCGGCCGCGATCACCACGGCGAGCACCGCGCTGCGGATGATCTCGAAGACCGGCACCCAGAGCGGGGTCCTGCCGCCGCCGGCGTACGCCGGGCTCAGCCGCGCCAGCATCGTGCCGAACGCGACGTACCAGACACTGCTGATCACGAAGGCGGCCACCACCGCCACCAGAATGCGTACCACCATGCCCGCAGGTCGAAGCCCCGGGCGACATTTCTACAGCCCGCCGTGCATCTGATCCCGGACGACGTTCGTGCCCTGCTCACCGTACCGTTCGGCGGCGTAGCGCTCCGCGGCCGAGGTGGCGTTCCGGCTCGCCGCAGCGTCGTCGCCGGACGGCAGCCGGCGGCGATCACGTACGTTGAGGTACACCATCAGCGCGGCGCATCCACACACAAAGATGGCGAGGAGCACCCACAGCGATGTCATGAGCTGATGGTAGATGAGAGATACTGGTGTGAGATACGTCTCCTACGACCCATGACAGGAGTCCACGATGCACGCACGCGTCGGTGACCGTCTCGTCGTCGAGGGAGTACATGTCGGTGACGCCCGCCGCATCGGCCTGATCACCGCGGTACGCCACCCGGACGGCACTCCGCCGTACGAGGTCCGGTGGCAGGACAGCGACCACGAGGTGCTGGTCTTCCCGGGGCCGGAGGCGCGCGTCGAACCGGCCGAGCGGGACTGACCGCTACCGGCCGAGCGCCGCCTTCCGGGCCCGGTACGCGCTGACCGCCGCCCGGTTGCCGCAGCCTGCCTCGCAGAAGCGTTTCGACCGGTTCCGGGTCAGGTCGACCACAACGTTGTCGCAGTCCGGCAACTCGCAGATCCGCAACCGATCCAGCTGGCCGTCCCGGACCACGTCGACGAAGGCCATCGCTGCCTCGACCGCCATCCGGGAGGCCAGCGGCGCATCGGGCGGTGTGGCGTGCAGGTGGTACGGCCAGCCGTCGTGCCGGACCAGCTGGGGCAGCGCGTTCGCCTCGCGGAGCAGGGTGTTGACGATCTCGACAACCTCGTCCTCGTCGGCCTCCCACAGGCGGCGCAGCCGGGGCCGCAGCTCCTGCACGGCGCGCAGCTCGGCCGGGGTGCGGGCGCGCCGGCCGGTCCAGCCGTACATCTCGAAGAACCGGTCCAGTGCGGCCAGGTCGGGCAGGTGCTCGACGCCGCGGTCGGACGTGTTGACCAACGCTGCCGCAGCCACCAGCGCCACCTCGGTGTCATGGGCAAAGACCACGTTGACTCCTGTCACCAGCGCGGGTAGCGTCATGAGCATAACACCGTTTTACTCATGACATGACCAGAGGATCTGCGATGCGACCCGACCGTTCCGCCGGCTTCGGCCTCGCCCTGGCGCTGCTGTCCGCGGCCACCTTCGGCACGTCCGGCACGTTCGCCCGCGCGCTGATCGACGCCGGCTGGTCCGCCGACGCCGCGGTGGCCGCCCGGGTCGGCATCGCCGCGCTGATCCTGGCCGTGCCGGCCGTGCTGGCGCTGCGCGGCCGGTGGCACGTGGCCCGCCGCGCCGTGGGCAGCGTCGGTCTGTTCGGGCTGCTCGCCGTCGGCGGCGCCCAGGTGGGCTTCTTCAACGCGGTCCGATACCTGCCGGTCGGCGTCGCGCTGCTGCTGGAATATTCCGGCATCGTCCTGGTGGTGCTGTGGATGTGGGCCCGGCACGGCGAGCGCCCGCGCAAGCTGACCGTGGCCGGTGCCGGCGCCGCGGTGGTCGGTCTGGCGCTGGTCCTGGACATCACGGGCGACGCCGGTCTCGACCCGATCGGCGTCATCTGGGGCCTCGTCGCGGCGGTCGGGCTGGCCACCTACTTCGTCCTGTCCGCCCGGGTCGACCCGGAGTTGCCGTCGGTCGCGCTGGCCTGCGGCGGGATGGCGTTCGGTGCGGTGATCCTGGTGGCCCTCGGCGTGGTCGGCCTGCTGCCGCTGGAGGCCACATTCAGCACGGTGGTCTTCGCCGGGCACACGATGAGCTGGCTGGTGCCGATCGCCGGGCTGTCGCTGGTGGCCGCGGTGGTCGCGTACGTCGCCGGCATCGGTGCCGCGCGCGTCCTGGGCGCCCCGCTCGCCTCCTTCGTCGGCCTCACCGAGGTGCTGTTCGCGGTGCTGTTCGCGTGGCTGGTGCTGGGTGAGCTGCCCACCGTCGTGCAGGCGATCGGCGGCACGTTCATCATCGCCGGCATCGCCCTGGTCCGCCTCGACCAGCTGCGGGCGGTGCCCCGGCTGCCGGAGTCCGAGGACGCACGCGCCGCACAACCCGCCTTGACAGGGGCTGGTGCCGACCGCGACATCTTGCGACGCTAACGGTTGTGTATGACTACGACCTGTTGGTGCTGGGCTCTGGACCCAGTGGTCAGAAGGCTGCCATCGCCGCCGCCAAGCTGGGCAGGCGGGTCGGCATCGTGGACCGCCGCGACATGATCGGCGGGGTGTGCATCAACACCGGCACCGTGCCGTCCAAGACCCTGCGCGAGGCCGTGCTCTACCTGACCGGCCTGAGCCAGCGTGACCTGTACGGCAGCAGCTACCGGGTCAAGGAGGAGATCACGGTCAGCGACCTGGCGGCCCGGACGCAGCACGTGATCACCCGGCAGACCGACGTCATCCGCAACCAACTCGCCCGCAACCGGATCGCGATGGTCACCGGCACCGGGCGCTTCGCGGACGCGCACTCGCTCTGGGTGGACGGCGGCTCCGGGCGCGAGGCCAAGGTCACCGCTGACAAGATCATTATTGCCGCCGGTACGCGTCCGGCCCGCCCGGAGAGCGTCGACTTCGACGACCGGACGATCGTGGACTCCGACGGCGTGATCAATCTCGACGCCGTACCCCGCAGCATGGTTGTGGTCGGCGCCGGCGTGATCGGCATGGAGTACGCGTCGCTGTTCGCCGCGCTCGGCACCAAGGTGACCGTGGTCGAACGCCGCGAGCGGATGCTGGACTTCTGCGACGAGGAGATCGTCGAGTCACTGAAATACCACCTGCGCGACCTGTCGGTGACCTTCCGGTTCGGCGAGGAGGTGGCTGCGGTGGAAAAGCACCAGACCGCGGCGCTGTGTGTCCTCAAGAGCGGCAAGAAGATCGTCGCGGACACGGTGATGTACTCGGCCGGCCGCCAGGGCCAGACCGACGACCTGGCCCTCGCGGCGGCCGGACTGGAAGCGGACAAGCGTGGCCGGATCAAGGTCGACGCCAACTACCGCACCGCGGTGGAGAACATCTATGCGGTCGGCGACGTGATCGGCTTTCCCGCGCTCGCCTCCACCTCGATGGAGCAGGGGCGGCTGGCCGCCCAGCACGCCTGCGGCGAACCGGCGCGCGAGATGCACGAACTCCAGCCGATCGGCATCTACACGATTCCGGAGATCAGCTTCGTCGGGAAGACCGAGGAGGAGCTGACCGACTCGTCCACGCCGTTCGAGGTCGGCATCGCCCGCTACCGCGAGCTGGCCCGGGGTCAGATCGTGGGTGATTCGTACGGGATGCTGAAGCTGCTCGTCTCCCCGGAGGATGGCCGGCTGCTGGGCGTGCACGTGTTCGGCACCGCGGCCACCGATATCGTCCACATCGGACAGGCGGTGATGGGCTGCGGCGGCACGGTCGACTACCTGGTCGACGCGGTGTTCAACTACCCGACGCTGTCGGAGGCGTACAAGGTGGCCGCCCTGGACGCGTCCAACAAGATCCGGAACATCACCAGGATCGACGGTTAGTAGACCCAGACCTTCGTACCGCGGGGCATCTTGTCGTTGTTCCAGATCCAGTTCATCGCCGGGATGGACAGCCGGGCGCACCCGTGCGACGCCGCGTACGGCGGGATGCTGTACGACCCGTGCACCGCGATGCCGCCGTTGAAGTACTTCGGCCGCCACAGCAGCCCGAGCGGCGCGTCCCGCCAGCCGTCGATCTGCCGCGACACCCGGAACCGGCCGGCCGGCGTGTCGGCCAGGTACGTCTGTCCCTCGTACTCGTAGTGCTCGTACGTTCCGGTGGACGTGTTGAAAACCTGCTCGATCTCGCCGTCGTCGACCAGCATCAGCAGTTGACGCTTCCGGTTGATCTCGACCACCCGGCCGCTGCCGGCGCCACTGCGCGCCTTCGGGCGTACGCCGTCCGCCAGCGCCTTGCGTGTCTTGGCGCCGACCACGCCGTCGCGCCCGATGCCGGCCGCCTTCTGCAGCGCGTAGACCGCCTGCTGGGTGACCAGGCCGAAGCTGCCGTCGGCCCGGCCGTTCCAATAGCCGAGCTCGGTGAGCCGCCGCTGCAACGCGGTGACTTCGGGGCCTTTGTCCCCGCGGCGGAGTTTGTCATCCTTCGGCTTCTCCGGGCTCTGGGTCGGCTCGGCAGTCTGCGTCGGCTGGGCACTCTGCGTCGGCTCGGCAGGCGTCGTGGGTGCGGAGGCGGAGGGCGCCGACGGTACGACAGGAGCCGGCGCACCGGCGTTGTCGGCACCGGAGCCGCAGCCCACCGCGAGCGTCATCGTCACGGCCAGGGCCGCGACGAGGCTGAACGATCTCCGCACCATGCCTCCAGTGTGCCAGCGTGATCGATGTCGACCACCACTTCAGCAGGTGCCCGCAACTCCTGCGTCGTTTGGGCATTTCTGCGCATCACGTCGCGAAGCGGTAGCATCGCGTCTGAGCCGGTCAGGCACACGGTGGATATGGTTGTGAAAAAGAGTCAAGTACAGTTCGGCTATGTCATGGAGGGCCAGCGCGCGGCTCGGCGTTCGGGAGGCGCCGGCGGGGCTCGCCCTCGTGCAGGACCTGCTGAACACCCGGGCGACGATGACGTACGGCCCGGACCTCCTGGTCCTGCCGGATGACGCGCAGCGCTGGCTGTCGGATGCCCTGGCCACCTGGTCGCGGGTGTCCAGCCTGCCGGCGCCGGTGTTGCTGCTGTCCTCGACCGACATGCGTTCGTTGCGCCGGCTGCGTTCCACCTTTGAAAACGTCATCCTGGCCGGCGGCCGGAACCAGCCACAGGGGTCGCTACCGCCCGCGGACGTGCCGGTCAGCCTGGTGCCCGACGCCGACGGCTGGGTGCGGATCGTGCCCACCGGCCGGGGTACCCGCTGGCTGGCGTCAGCGCTCTGGGCCGAGGCGCTGCTCGCCCAGCAGGCCGGGCTCTGGCCGCGGCTGAAGCTGTGCCACAACGTGGACTGCCGGGCGGCGTTCTTCGACACGTCGCGCAACAACAGCGGTGTCTGGCATGACGTCAGCACGTGCGGCAACACCGCGAACCTGCGGGCCTTCCGGGAGCGGAAGCGGCTGCTCGGCAACACCGGCGACCCGGCCGGCCAGCGCCCCGGCATCTGACGCCGAACCGCCGGGAACCCGGACGCCCACCGGAACGACTATCGGACCATGGCGTGTGAGCGGTGGCGCGAGCTGATATCGGCGCAGCTGGACGGTGAGGACGACCCGGCCGACCGGTCGCGGGTCGACGACCACCTGGCCGGCTGCGCCGGCTGCCGGCGGTGGCTGGAGCAGGCGGCCATGGTGAACCGGCTGACCCGGACGAGCGCGGCCCGGCCGGTACCGGACCTCACCGAGGTCATCATGGCCGGCGTCCCGGACGCCGCTTCTTCACGCAGGGTGCCTTCCGGGCTGCTCTACGTCGCGCTGGTCGTGGTCGGCGCGGTCCAGCTCATCCTCGGCCTCACCCAGGTCGGCGGCGGTGCCTTCGGGGCGCATGTGCACACCGGCCTGACCGCAACACCGGGTCACCTATGGCACGAGTCGGCCGCCTGGAACGTTGCGGTCGGCGCCGGCTTCCTGTTCATCGGACTGCGCCGATCCCGGCCGAGCGGGCTGGTGCCGATGCTGACCGCGTTCGTCGGCATGCTCCTGCTGCTGTCGGTCAACGACCTGTCCGCCGGCCGCGTCAACGCCACTCGACTGGTCACGCACGCTTTTGTCCTGGCCGGATACCTGCTGGTGGTGGCGCTGACCCGAGTCACCACCGATCCGGCTGAACCGCCCGGCGCCCGGCGGTCGGGCGGGCATGGGTGGCGGGCCCGCTTCGAGGACGACCAGGCCGGCGAGACGGCCCCGCCGGCACCCAAGCTGCGACTCGTACCCCGCCGCCCGATGACCGCGAGGTACGACCAACGCCGAGCCGCTTAAGCGGCGCCAGCCAGGCGCGGCGCCCCGCACCATCCGACTGCCCATCCGGCCGCACCACCTCGGCCGCACCACCTCGGCCGCACCGCCTCGGCCGCACCGCGCAACGCCGCGCCTTGAACTCCACGTGTGAGAAGCGGACACCCGGCTACACACTGACCAACCGTGACAAAACGGACTA
>DASSAL010000253.1:0-16775 GCA_035685405.1 Actinoplanes sp.
CGGCCCGGCTGGGGCAGACCCGGACTGGTCCGGCGCAGCCACCAGCCGAGCACGATCCCGGCCACCGCCAGCAACACGGCCAGCGACAGGACGATCCAGCTGCTGGGCAGCGCGGCGACGAAGATGAACCCGGTGCCGAGCGTCGCGGTGATCGCGCCCGGGGTGCCGATGCTGGACAGCCGGCCCACCACCCGACCGGTCATGCGCAAGTCGCCCAGCTGCAGCTTGACCACCAGCGGGGTGATCGCGGAGAGCAGGAACGCGGGCAGGAACACGGCCATCGCGGCGAGCAGCAGCACCGCCGGCGCCGCGCCCCCGCGCAGCACCTCGCCACCCCAGCGAACCAGCGGCAGGGTGACCGCGGTGCCGATGGCGGCCAGGATCAGCGCCGGGGCGAGCAGCAGGCGCGGGTCGAACCGGTCGGCCAGCCGCCCGCCGAGCCAGGTGCCGTAGGCGATCGCGGCCAGCGCGATGCCGATCACCGAGCTGGACACCTGCAGGGTCACGCCGACGTACGGGCCGACCAGGCGCAGCGCGACGATCTCCAGGACCAGGACGGCGCCGCTGGCGAAGAAGACGAGCGCGGTCGCGAGGCCGTTCGGCAGGGGCTTGTTCTCCACCGGCCGAAGGGTACCGACGGCAACCTGCTAAAGAACTGACAGGTGCAGGTGGTTGGTATGGGTCGCGCTGGGACCGCCCGATCCCGAGTACGACCGCCAGCCGGTGCTGGGCATCCAGATCTGCCGATACCAGATCACGTACATCACGCCGAGCCGGGACGCGTTCTTGACGAAGTACCCGGCCAGCCGGTCGCCGTACGCCTTGTCGCCGCCGGTCGCGTTGACGTTCTTGAAGGTGCCGGTGCTGGCGGAGAAGTCGCAGGCCCGGCCCTTGGGATGCTCTCCGGAGGAGCGCTGGCTGAAGCACGACGTGTACCGCTTGAACCCGTCCGCCCGCGCCTCCTGATAGGCGTGCAGCAGCCGCGGCGTGACACACCCGCTGGTGGTCGGGTCGTTGATGGTGCACGACTCCTTCGGCCACGACCCGTCGGAGTTGCGCGGTGCCGGCTTGGCCAGCGGCGAGCTGGCACTGACGAAACCGCCGGCCACCGCACCGCCGCCGACGCTGGCCAGCGCCTGCTCGGCCTGCTTCTTCTTCTTGGCGAGCACGGTGACCTGCTTCTGCTGCTCCTTGATCTCCAGCGCGATGGCCTGCTTGGCCCGGGCGTACCGGGTGACGGCGGCCCGGAACTCGGCGAGCGCCTGCGCGTCCACCTGGGCCATCTGGTCCAGCCGCTGCAGGCGTTCCAGGAAGCCGTCCGGTGAACTGGCGTTGAGCAGCAGCGACATGGTGGTGAACCGGCCCAGCCGGTACGAGCGGGAGGCCACCGCGGCCACCTGGCCCTCGAGCTGCTTGATCTCCACCTGGGCCTGCAGCAGCGTGGTGTTCAGCTGCTTCTGCCGCTGTTCCGAGTTCTTCAGTGCGATCTGCGCGTCGGCGTGCCCCCGGGCGGCCGACTCGAGCTCCTCGCGCAGCGTCTTGGTGCCGCCTTCCGGGTCCTTCGGCGCAGCCACCGCCGGAGCGGTCACCGCCAGGGCCATCGCCGCCAGCAGCACAGGAAACAGCCCGACGGCAGCCTTCGGCCGCCTGAGGAGAGTCGCCGCCACGGTCTACCTCCAGGTTTCGTCAAGCGAGGCGACTCTACTCGCCTCGCCGACATTAATGCAGCTCGATCAGGTGGCCGAGTATCCACCATCGACGAACAGTGTTTGCCCGGTCACCGCAGCGCTACCGGGACCAGCCAGAAATACCGCACAAGCCGCGAAATCCAACGGTACGCCGTTACGGCCAGTCATCGTGCGCCTGGCATGGGCATCCACCTTCGACGGATCGGCGAACACCTCCTCGGTGAGTGGGGTGTGCACCACCCCGGGCGCGATCGCGTTGCAGCACACGCCGCGGCGCGACCATGCCTCGGCCTGCGATCGGGTCAACGCGACCAGGCCCGCTTTGGAAACGCCGTAAGCGCCGCTGTTGCCGTACGCCCGGAACGCCTGTTGTGAGACGACGTTGATGATCCGGCCCCAGCCGCGCGCCGCCATGTGCGGGCCGAACGCCTGCCCTAGCCGGAACGGCGCGGTCAGGTTGGCAGCCAGGGTGACGTCCCAGTCGTCGTCGGTGAGCCGGTCCAGGGGCGGCCGTCGATTCACCGCCGCCGCGTTGACCAGCACGTCGGGATCGCCGAACGTGGTACGGATCCGGTGGACGGCGGCCGTCAGGGCGGTCCGGTCCGCCAGGTCGGCGGCGATCGCGCCGGCGTTCACACCGTGGGCGGACAGCTCCGCGACGGTGTCGTCCAGCCGGATCGGATCCCGGGCGACCAGCACGACCCGGGCGCCGGCCCGGCCCAGCGCGAGAGCCATGGCCCGGCCGATACCGCTGCTGCCACCGGTCACCACGGCGAGGCGTCCGGACAGACCAAACAGATCATCGAAGTACGGGGACACGGACGCACCCTATTATCCGGGCATGTTCACCGAAGCCTTTCCGATGCTCACGGTGCCGAACCTGCCGGACACCGTGGCCTTCTACCGTGATCTGCTCGGCTTCCGGGAGAGCTACCGGTTCCCGCCGGAGGGTGATCCGATGTTCGTCACGCTCCGCCTCAACACCAGTGAGCTGGGTCTGGGTGCGGGCGAGGTGGACGGCCCGACGGCCGGGTATGCGCTGTGCGTCTACGCCGACGACTGCGACGCTGCGGTCGAGCGGCTGCGAGCGGCCGGCACGCCGATCACCGAGGAGCCGGCCGACATGCCGTGGGGCGAGCGGATGGCCCGGGTCACCGATCCGGCCGGCAACGAGATCGTGCTCGTCGCGAAGCTCTAGAAGACCAGGCCGGGGAAGAGCGTGTCCCGGACGGTGTGCCAGACCTCCCGGTTGGGCGCGACCAACAGACCTCGTTCGCTGTCCACCGGGTGGTAGTCGCTGCCGTCCAGGTGCAGCGCCGTACCACCGGCCTCGCGCAGGATCAGCGACCCGGGCACGTGGTCCCACGGCAGCACCCGCCAGAACAGCGCGAACTGCTGCTCGTCGGTGGCCACCGCCGGATATTCGTACCCCGCGCAGTGATGTCCCGCGGTGACCCCGGCCAGCCGGTGCGCGTTGGCCGCCGACCGGGTCCGCAGGTCCTCGGGAAGGTACTTCTGCGCGACCACGCCGTGCAGCGACCGCGGGCCCGGGTCGTCGGTGCGGGTCTTCACCCGTACGCCGTCGATGTAGGCGCCGCTGCCCGCCTCCGCAACCGTCATCCGGTCGTCGACGACGTCGAGGATCCACGCGGCCGCCGGTTCGCCGCCCCGCAGCAGCGCCACCATGATCGCGAACGGCGTCTTGCCGGCGGCGAAGTTGTTCGTCCCGTCCACCGGGTCGACGATCCACACCTGTCCGTCGTCGGCGACCCGCTGCAGGACGCGGGGATCGGCGGCCACGGCCTCTTCGCCGACCACCAGCGAGCCGGGCAGCAGCCGGGTCAGGCCCTCGGTCAGCGCCTGCTCCGCCTCGTGGTCGGCGACGGTGACCACGTCGCCGGGCGACTTCGCCTGCACCTCCCCGTCCTGCAGCCGCCGGAACCGGGGCAGCACGATCGTCGCCGCGACCTCACGGATGAGGTCGTTCACCTCGTCAAGCACGAGGCGGCAGCTTCACGACGCTGACGAAGAACTCGTCGATCTGCCGGATCACCGAGATGAACCGCTCGAAATCCACCGGCTTGGTGACGTACGCGTTGGCGTGCAGCTGGTAGCTGCGCAGGATGTCCTCGTCCGCCTGCGACGTGGTGAGCACGACCACCGGAATGCGGCCCAGATCCTCGTCCTTCTTGACCTCCTCCAGCACCTCGCGGCCGTCCCGCTTGGGCAAGTTGAGGTCGAGCAGGATCAGATCCGGGCGTACGGCGTCCGCATACTGCCCCTCCCGTCGCAGGTAGGACAGCGCCTCGGCACCGTCGGACACCACGGTCAGCCGGTTGCGGACCTTGTGCTCCTCGAACGCCTCCTGGGTCATCAGCACGTCGCCCGGGTCATCCTCGACCAGCAGCACCTCGATGGGCGTGCCGTCCTGCCGTATCGCACCCGTCATGACGCCGTGACCTCTTTCACCGGTTCGGGTTCGGATGAAGCCGGGATGCCGGCCAGCACCGGGAGGGTGAAGGTGATCGAGGTGCCCTCGTCCACCGTCAAGTCCAGCCAGATCCGCCCGCCATGGTATTCGACGATCTTCTTGACGATCGCCAGACCGATGCCGGTGCCCTCGTACGCGTCCCGGGCGTGCAGCCGCTGGAAGATGACGAACACCTTGTCGGCGAACTCGGCCTCGATCCCGATCCCGTTGTCCCGGACGTTGATCAGCCACTCCTCGCCGGACTGCTCCACCGTGACCCGGATCCGGGCCGGCACGTCCGGCCGGCGGAACTTCAGCGAGTTGCCGATCAGGTTGACGAACAGCGTGGTGAGCAGCGGCTCCTCGCCCTCCACCGTGGGCAGGTCGGACCAGCTGATCTCGGTGTCGTCGCCGGCCCGCGGCTCCAGCTGCGACGTCACCTCGGTGAGCACCTGGTTGAGGTCCACGTCGGTGAACCCGGAGGTGATCCGGCCGATCCGGGAGAACGCCAGCAGGTCGTTGATCAGCCGCTGCATCCGCTGGGCGCCGTCCACCGCGAACGCGATGTACTGGTCGGCGCGCCCGTCCATCTGGCCCGCGTACCGGCGTTGCAGCAGCTGGCAGAAGCTGGCCACCTTGCGCAGCGGCTCCTGCAGGTCGTGTGAGGCGACGTAGGCGAACTGCTCGAGGTCCCGGTTCGACCGGGTCAGCTCTTCCGCCTGCACCTTGAGCTGATCGTTGATCCACTCCACCTGGGCCCGGGCCTCGCGCACCTCGGTCAGCTCGGCGGCGATCTGCCGGCGCATGCCGTCAACGTCCGCCGCGAGCGTTCGCAGCTCCGGCGAGCCACCGCTGGTGATGCGCCGGTCGTAGTCACCGGCGGCCACCTCGCGGACCTGCCCGGCGAGGTCCACCACCGGCTTGGAGACCATCCGGTCCAGCAGCAGCAACAGCGCCGCCCCGGCCAGCACGATGATCGTGGCCGCGGCGATCTCGATGGCCACCAGGGTCCGGCCGGTCTGCTGGGCCGCGGCGGCGGACCGCTCCCGCACGGCGAAGATCTCATTCTGCAGCTCGCCGACCGCAGCGCGCAGCGCATCGAACTGCGCCGAGTCGGCCGCCTCCACCAGCGCCTGGCCGGCCTCCGGCCCGCTGGACCGGACCGCCGCGACCACCGGTTCGGCGACGACGGAACGCCAGGCGTCGGCGCGGCGCTGCACGTCGGCCAGCGCGGAACGGATGCCCGCGTCCTCGGGATCGGCCAGCCGCTCGATCTCCGCGATGAACCGGCTCTGCGCCGCCACCCCCTCGGTGTACGGATCGAGGTTCTCCGGCCGGCCGCTGATCGCGTACCCGCGGATGCCGGTCTCCTGGTCCACCACGGCGGTGTTGAGGCTCTCCCCCGCCGCCCGCATCGGGCCGGTCTTTTTCAAGATCGTGTTGATGTGTTGGTTGCTGTCCGCCGCGGTGATCGCGGCGAACACGCCGAGCGCCGCGAGCAGCACGGCGACCGTGGCGATCAGGGCGGTGACCCGCCGGCGCAACGTCCAGGTGCGGATGTCGAACAGCGTCATCGTCCCCTTCCCCGGGAGATCAGCAGCATGGCCACGTCGTCGGCGAGCGGTCCGCCGTTGCCGTGTTCGGCCTGGCCCACCAGCCAGGCCGGCAGCGCGGCCAGCGGCACGTCGCGGGCGGTCGGCTCGTCCAGCAACCGGCACAGGCCGTCCACGTCCAGCCGCTCGTTGCCCATGCCGATGTGCCCCTCGATCAGCCCGTCGGTGTAGAGCAACAGCGACCAGTCGTCGCAGGAGAACTCCACCTCCGTCGCCGGGGTGGGGGTGGGCCGGACGCCGAGCACGATGCCGGTCCGCGCGGTCACTGGCACGGCCCGGCCCCCGGCCAGCAGCACCGGCGGCGGGTGACCGGCCAGGCGCACGGTGGCCCGGTTGCCGGCCAGGTCGATGGCCACCGCCCCGACCGTGGCGAACACCTCCCGCGCCCGCCGCTCGGTCATCAGCACCTGCTCGAGGGCCCCGAGGATCTGGTCGTCGGGTACGCCGGCCAGCACCAGCGCCCGCCAGGCCACCCGGAGTTCCACGCCCAGTGCGGCCTCGTCGACGCTGTGCCCGCAGACGTCGCCGACGATGACGTGCAGCTTGTCCTCGCCGACCTGCACCACGTCGAAGAAGTCGCCGCCGAGCAGGCCCATCGCCCGGCCGGACCGATAGAAGGTGTGCACCGCGACCTCGGTCGTCTCCATCAACGGCTGGGGCAGCAGGCCGCGTTCCAGCCGGGCCGACTCGGATTGGCGCAGTTCCACCTCGCGCAGGCGCTGGGCGTTCTCGTCGGCCCGCTTGCGCTCCACCGCGTACCGCAGCGCGCGGGTCAGCAACACCCCGTCGACCTGGCCCTTGACCAGGTAGTCCTGGGCGCCCTCGGCAACCGCTGCGACGCCCAGGTGCTCGTCGGAGCGGCCGGTGAGCACGCACACCGCCGCGCTGCCCGCGATAGCCAGCAGTTTGCGGAGCCCGTCGATGCCCTCGGCGTCCGGCAGGCCGAGGTCGAGTAGCACGCACTGCACGCCCCGCATCAGCCCGCGCGCCTCACGCAGGGTGGTCGCCACGATCAGCTCGAACGGCGCCTCCGCCTCGCTCAGCAGCTCACCGACCAGGAACGCGTCCCCCTCGTCGTCCTCGACGAGCAGGATGCGCAGGCGGTCCTGTCGCGCACCCGGTGGAGCGGCCAACGTCCGGGGTACGACCGACCGTTCAGTCATGCCGACACCCCAACCCGAACGTGGCAGCGGCGCCGGGTCGGGCCGGCCCCGCAGCGCGGCGACTACGCCGTGACCCGGTGATGGTGTACCACTCGGGACGACCGCACAACTCCGCGTGATCATGGCGAGACCGGTTCACGTTTGCCGCCCGTCCTCCGCTGCCGCGACCCGCCGCGCGTGCTGCGCGATCACCTCACCGAGGATGCCGTGCAACCGGCCGCAGTCGCGGCAGTGCAGGTTCTCGTCCAGCCGGCGGCTGCCGCAGTCGACGCAAGTGCCGCGGTCGTCCGGGTCCCGGTACGAGGCCAGCGCCCGGCACATCGCCCGGACCACGTGGTCACCGAGGCCGAACGTGGCCTCGCCCAGCGCGGTCCGCACGCCGAACACGGCCACCGGGGTGGCATCCGGCGCCGGGTCGTACGGCGACACCCGGTCGATGAACTCCGCCAGCACGGCGGCCGGGTCGAGGGGCTCGGTCACGCGTCAAAGTTAAGCCACGCGCCATGAAGATCGTCGGGGTACCCGGTGCGGGTGCGACACGATTAGATGTCACCCATGCTTGACGCCGCCGACCGCGCCCTCACCCGACCCCGCTTCCGGCCGGTCGCCGCCCTGGTGGCCGTGGCCGCACTGGTGGCGGTGGGTGCCGCGGCGATGTGGTCGATCCGGCCGCCGGCCGCAGGCGGCGCCGACCTACCGGCCGGGCAGTTCAGCGCCGCCCGGGCGATCCAGCACGTCGAGGTGATCGGCGCCGAGACGCACGTGACCGGCAGCGCGGCCAACGACCGGGTGCGCGAGCACCTGCTCGGCACGCTGCGCGGTCTCGGCCTGAACCCCGAGGTGCAGGACACCGTCTCGGTGCAGGGCGCCGACCTGTCCGCCAGTGCCGGCGGGATCAGCCTGGCCCGGGTCCGCAACGTGGTCACGCAGATCCCCGGCACCGGATCCACCGGCCGGGTCTTCCTGGTCGCGCACTACGACTCGGTGCAGAGCGGGCCGGGCGCGAACGACGACGGTGCGGGCACCGCCACCATCCTCGAGACGGTTCGGGCACTGACCACCGGTCCGCGGCTGCGCAACGACGTGGTGGTGGTGCTCACCGACGCCGAGGAGGCGTGCCTGTGCGGTGCCAAGGCCTTCGTCGACCAGCACCCGCTGGCCCGCGACGGCGGCGTGGTGATGAACCTGGAGGCGCGCGGCAGCAGCGGGCCGGCGATCACGTTCGAGAGCTCGGCCGACGACGCCAAGCTAATCGACGTGTACGCCCGCGCGCCCAAGCCGGTGGGCACCTCCTTCGCCGTGCAGGTCTACCGGCTGATGCCCAACGACACCGACTTCACCCCGTTCCGGGAGGCCGGATTCCGCGGGCTGAACACCGCGTACATCGACGGCGCCGCCCGCTATCACGCACCGACCGACATACCGTCCGCAATGGACCGGGACAGCCTGCAACACCACGGCGAGAACGCACTTGCGCTGACCCGCGCGTTCGGGGCCACCGACCTGACCACGCTGGAGGCGCGCACCGACGCCACGTACTTCCCGGTGCCCGGCGGGCTGGCCGTCTACCCGGGCTGGCTGGTCTGGCCGGTCGCGCTGATCGCGCTGATCGCCGTGCTGGCGCTGGCCGGGCTCGCCCGCCGCCGCGGCCTGCTGAGCGGCGGACGGCTGGCCGGCGCGTTCCTGTTGACCCTGGTGCCGCTCGTGCTGGCGCCGTTGGCCGCGCAGGGCTTCTGGCGGCTGATGGTGCTGATCCGCCCGGCGTACGCGGCACTGCCGATCGACCCGTACCGTCCACTGTGGTATCGCCTGGCCGTAGTGGCGATCACCGCGACCATTCTGGTCGCCTGGTACGCCCTGCTGCGCCGCCGGCTCGGTCCGGCCGCGCTGGCCGTCGGCGGCCTGCTCTGGCTTGCCGTGCTGGGCCTGGTGTTGGCCTGGTTCGCGCCCGGCGGCTCCTATCTGACCGCGATCCCGGCGCTGGCCGGCGGCATCTTCGGCATCCTCGCCGTGCTGCTGCGCGGCGGGTGGGCGGCGCTGGTCGCGGTGCTGCTCGGCGCCGCCGTGGCGGTGCTCGTGCTGGCGCCGACCACGGCGCTGTTCTTCCCGGCGATGGGCATGCGGCTGGCCGGCACCGGCGGCTTCATCGCGGTGCTGCTCGGCCTGGCGGTGCTGCCGGTGGTCGACCTGCTGCACCCGGCCGCCGGCGGGCAGCGCGGTCTGGATGCCGGGCGCGCGCGGCGGCTCGGTGTGCTGCCGACCCTGGTCACCCTGTTCGCCGCGACCGGCTTCGCCGCCGCCGGGCTGAGCACCGACCGGTTCGACGCCGCGCACCCGGCGCCCACCCAGTTGATGTACGCGCTGGACACGGACAGCAACTCGGCCCGCTGGCTGACCGAGGAGGCGGCTCCGCAGCCCTGGACCGCCCAGTACGTCGACGGCTCGCCCACCGAGGTCACCGGCACGCTACCGGCGTTCGGCCGTCAGCAGATGATCACCGGACCAGCCACCGCCGCCACCCTCCCCGCACCCCGACTGACCGCGGCCGGCGAGGTAAGGTCCGGTGGCAGCCGGACGCTGCGGCTGCGCCTCGTTCCGCAGCGGGCGGTCCGCTTCGCCACATTGCACGTGGCGGCCGACGCCGGGGTGACCGCGGCGGCGGTGGCCGGCCGCCCGGTGCCGGTCGATCGGACCGCGGGCGAGGGATGGGGGTTCGGCTTCGCGTTCCACGGCCCGCCGCCGGAGGGCATCGAGATCGCCCTGACCGTCCGGGCGCCGGGTCCGGTCCGGTTCCGGGCGATGGACGCCAGCGACGGGCTCGGCGCCCTGCCCGGCTTCCGGCCCCGGCCCGCCGACGTCGGCATCCGCGGCGACCACACGTCCGAGATGGTCGCCGTGGCCCGCACCTACACGCTGTGACACTTGGAGACGACCATGGCCAAGACCCTGTACGCCGCAACCATGTCGCTGGACGGCTTCATCGCCGGACCGGGCGGCGACATGTCCTGGCTGACCGAGCATCTCGGTGCGCCCAACCCGACCGCCGCCGGCCTGATGGACCGGATCGGCTGCCTGCTGGTGGGTGGGCGCACCTTCCGCGGTGACGACCCCAACAAAGGCACCGACGCCGAGGGCGCGTTCGGCGGGCAGTATCAGGGTCCGGCGGTGGTGCTGACCGGGCGTCCACCGGCTGAACCCGTGGCCCGGACCGTCTTCACCGACGACCTGGCCCAGGCGGTGGCTCAGGCGCGGGAGTTGGCCGGTGACCGATACGTCAACGTTCTGGGCGCCGAGGTCGCCCGCAACTGCCTGACCGCCGGTCTGCTGGACGAGATCCTGATGTTCGTGGCGCCGGTGCTGCTCGGCGACGGGGTCCGCGTGTTCGACCACCCCGGCGGCACCCGGGTCCGGCTGGAACCGCTGCCGGACACCACGGAGCTGTGGTATCGGGTCGTGCGTTAACGGCCCCGGCCGCGGCGGCCGCTGGGGGCGTCGAACCGGAAGTGCACGAACAGCCGCCCCCAGTTGTCGCCGTCCTTCTCCACCCGGTGGTAGAGCTGCTTGATCTCCTTCTGGTCGAGGAACCGCAGCACCTTCTTCTTCAGCTGGCCGCTGCCCTTGCCCGGAATGATCTCCACCAGGGTGGCCTTCTTCTCGATCGCCTCGTCGATGATCGCCCGCAGCGCGCGGTCGATCTCGGTGCCCTTGTTGAAGACGTCGTGCAGGTCCAGCTTGAGCTTCATTCGGCCAGCCTAGGTGCCGTTCTTGCCCAGCCAGGTTTCCACCCGGTGCAGGGCCTCGGTGTAGTCGGACTGTGTCTTCATCGCCGCGGCCAGGCGCAGGTGCGGGAGCGCCTCACGGAACCGGCCGGCCCGTTCCAGGGTCCGGCCGAGCACGTGATGCGCGTAATGATCCGACGGATTTTGGTCGATCAAGGCTCTGAGCTGGGCTTCAGCGCGGGCCAGCTGGGCCGAGTTGAAGTACGCCCGGGCCAGTAACTGGCGGACCGCGGCGTTGTGCGGTTCCGCCTCGACGATCGGCTCGAGCAGCTTGGACGCGCCCAGCGGGTCGCCGGACTCGAAGGCGAAGCTGGCTCGGCGGTACTCCTCGAGAAGATCCACTTCCGCTCCCCCACACTCGCCCGACTACAAGACCAACGCTGGCATACCCTCGGGCCAATCGCAAAACCGCATATTCTGCAACCCCCCGGACAGACAATGCCTGCGTGGAGGACTTTCCGAGCCATCTGGTCCAGGCGCCCCGGCGCCCCCGGTTCGGACGTGCGAAGGCGGCCGCCATCCTGCTCACCACGCTGGCCATGTGCCTGCCGCTGACCGGTGCCACCGCGGCGCCGGTGGTGCATTCGCCGGCGTTCGCGATCCGCGGCATGGACCGCATTCCGGCACCACCCGCCGAGGTGTCGTGGGCGCCCGCGGCCCGGCCGGCGGCCGGTCTGACCGTGCTGGCCACCGCCGGCGACGGCCGCTTCGCCCTGCACACCGCCGGCGGCGACGTCACCTTTCTGCCCGGCGTCAACCTGGGCAGCACCACACCCGGCCACCAGCCGGGCGAGCTGTCGATCAGCCGGGAGCAGTACCGCACCTGGCTCGCCGCGATGGGCTGGCTGGGCATGCGGGTGGTCCGGGTCTACACCATCCACCCGCCCGCCTTCTATCAGGAGCTGGCCGGCTACAACCGGGCGCACCCGGACCGGCCGCTCTATCTGATGCAGGGCGTCTACCTGCCCGACGAGTCGTACGTCGAGAAGCAGAACCTCTACGACGCGGCGGTGACCAGGGCGTTCGTCGCCGAGCTGCGCGACGCCGCCGATGCGGTCGCCGGTGGTTTGTCCCGGCCGCCGGCCCCGGGCCGGGCCTCCGGCGTCTGGGACACCGACGTCAACCCGTGGTTGGCCGGGTGGATCGTCGGCGTCGAGCTGGACCCGTACGCGACCTTCGCCTCGGATCGGCGCAACGGCGGCCGCCCGGCGGTGACCGGCCGGTACTTCCACAGCACGGCCGGTGCCACGCCGACCGAGCGGTGGCTGACCGCCCGGATGGACGAGCTGGCCGGATATCAGGCGGCCCGCGGTTTGAGCCAGCCGATCGCATTCGTGAACTGGCCGACCACCGATCCGCTGCGGCACCCGGAGGAGCCGCTGGAGCAGGAGGATCTGCTGCAGCTGGACGCCAACCACGCCCGGCCCACCGCCGCCTGGCCGGCCGGCACGTTCGCCAGCTATCACGCGTACCCGTACTACCCGGATTTCCAGCGCCACGAGCCCGGCCTGCAGCAGGTTCGGTACGCCGGGCGGGCCGACCCGTACGCCGGCTATCTCACCGCCCTGCGCCGGCACCACGGGAGCGTGCCGACGCTGGTCACCGAGTTCGGCGTGCCGTCGTCCATCGGCTCGGCGCACCACAGCCCGCTGGGCCGGTCCCAGGGCGGCCACCGGGAGCAGGACGCGATGCGGATCGACGCCGACCTGCTCCGGCTGATCCGGGATCAGGGGTTGGCCGGCGGGTTCCTGTTCGGCTGGACCGACGAGTGGTTCAAGTTCACCTGGAACACCATCACGCACCAGGATCATGAACGGCGCCAGCTGTGGCACGACCCGTTCACCAACGAGCAGCACTTCGGCCTGCTGGCGATGGACGCCGCCGGCCAACCGGACGCGCGGACCGCGTACCTGTTCGACGCCGAGGACGGCTGGCCGGTGCGGCGGACCACCGCCCGGGTCGACGAGTCGTACGTACACCTGCGTCTCAGCCTCGGCGACGCGCCGCCCGGCGCGCTCACCCTGGGCTTCGACGTGCTGCCCGGGCTGGTGGGCAACGCGCCGCCGGGCGCCGTGGACCGGATGGCCGACGCCGCGTTCACGCTGGACCTGGTCAATCGGACCGGGCAGGCGTACCTGCGCACCCAGCTGGACCCGCTGCCGCTGGACTACCGGGTGCCGGACGCGGCCCGGGGCCCGGCGCCGCCCGGCTGGCGGCGGTTCGAGCTGATGGTGAACCGGGACCTGACCGTGCCCAGCACCGGCAAGCGGTTGCCGGCCGAGATCCAGAACGCCGGCGCGCTGCGGTACGGCAGCTGGGACCCGGACGACCCGGAAGCGGACAGCCGCGCGCTGTGGCGGCGCGACGGCGACGATCTGGTCGTCCGGGTGCCGTGGGCGATGCTCGGGTACGCCGACCCGTCCGCGCACATGGTCGGGGTGCCGCGGCGCTCCGGTGGCCTCGACCTGGTGGTCAGCCCGGGGGTCGGCCTGACCGTCTCGGCCACCGGCACCGAGCAGTTCGTCGGCGACGTCGGCTGGATCAACTGGAACCGCCCGTACTGGACCGAACGCCTCAAGCAGGGTGCCGAACGGGTCCGGGACGCGGCGCTGGAGGTGGTCCGGCCGTTCTGACGCCGCGGTCACAGGCGCCGCACAGGGACCAGAAAGCCGACGCACAGCAAGGCGGCCGACAGTGAAGGCATGACGATGGTCCGAGTGCTCGTGGTCGACGACGAACCGAACCTGGCCGAGCTGCTCTCGATGGCCCTGCGGTACGAGGGCTGGGACGTCCGCAGCGCCGGTGACGGGCTCAGCGCCGTCCGGACCGCGCGCGAGTTCCGGCCGGACGCCGTGGTGCTGGACATGATGCTGCCGGACATCGACGGGCTGGAGGTGCTGCGCCGGCTGCGCGGGGAGACGCCCGAGGTGCCGGTGCTGTTTCTGACCGCCAAGGACGCGGTGGAGGACCGGATCAGCGGCCTCACCGCGGGCGGCGACGACTACGTGACCAAGCCGTTCAGCCTGGAGGAGGTGGTGGCCCGGCTGCGCGGCCTGATGCGCCGGATGGGGCGCTCGCCGATGCGCACCGGCTCGCACCTGGTGGTCGGCGACCTGACCCTGGACGAGGACAGCCACGAGGTACAGCGCGACGGTGCTCTGATCACGCTCACCGCGACCGAGTTCGAGCTGCTGCGCTATCTGATGCGCAACCCGCGCCGGGTGCTGAGCAAGAGCCAGATCCTGGACCGGGTGTGGAACTACGACTTCGGCGGCCAGGCGAACGTGGTGGAGCTGTACATCTCGTACCTGCGCAAGAAGATCGACGCGGGCCGGGTCCCGATGATCCACACCTTGCGCGGAGCGGGTTATGTCCTCAAACCCGCCGACTGAGCCGGCCCGGTCGCACCACCCGATCGGCTGGTCGCTGCGCGCACGGCTGGTCGCGATCATGATCTCGATGCTCGCGGTGCTGGGCCTGGTGGTCGGCGCGACCGCCGAGATCTACCTGCACAAGACGTTGTACGACCAGATCGACGCGACCCTTGCCGAGACCAGTGACTTCGCCGTGAACCCGCGCGGGCCGGGCCGCCCGGGCGGCTTCGACGAGACGCGCCCGCCGCCGAACGCCGAAGAGAACACCATCGTGCTGCGGCTGTCGGCCTCCGGGACCGGCGGCGGCACCCTGGAGTTCCGGACCGGTTCGGAAGGCTACGACCGGCGTCTGGTGCCGGTCTCCGCCACCGCCGCCGCCGAGCTCGCCGCCGTGGCTCCGACCGGCGAACCGACCGACGTCACCCTGAGCGAGCTGGGCGACTACCGGGTCATGTCGGTGGTCGCGCCGGATGGCGACGGTGTGGTCGCCGCCGCGGTGCCGCTGGCCGAGACGCAGTCCACGCTGGCGCAGGTCGCCCTCTTCACCGGCGGCGCGGTCGTGGTCGCGCTGATCATCGCCGGGTGGGGCGGTGCGGTGATCGTACGGCGGAACCTGCGGCCCCTGGAGCGGGTGGCCGCCACCGCGACCCGGGTGTCCGAGTTGCGGCTGGACCAGGGTGAGGTGGACCTGGCGCAGCGGGTGCCCGAGGCGGACACCGATCCGGGGACGGAGGTGGGCCAGGTGGGCGCGGCGTTGAACCGGATGCTCGACCACGTCGGCAACGCGCTCGAGGTGCGACACCACAGCGAGATGCGGGTACGTCAGTTCGTCGCCGACGCCAGCCACGAGCTGCGCACCCCGCTGGCGGCGATCCGCGGGTACGCCGAGCTGAGCCGGCGCACCCGTCAGCCGGTGCCGGACGAGGTCGGGCACCTGCTGCGCCGAGTCGAGTCCGAGGCGCAGCGGATGACCGCCCTGGTCGAGGATCTGCTGCTGCTGGCCCGGCTGGACGCCGGCCGGCCGCTGGCCCAGGACCCGGTCGACCTGACCATGCTGGTGGTGGACGCGGTCAGCGACGCGCACGCCGCCGGACCGGGGCACGACTGGCAGCTCGGCCTCCCCGTGGCGCCGGTGCCGGTGATCGGTGACCGGGCTCGGCTGCACCAGGTGCTGGCGAACCTGCTCGCCAACGCGCGCACGCACACGCCGGAGGGCACCACGGTGACCGTGGGCGTGCACACGACCGCCGACCAGGCACTGATCAAGGTAACCGACACCGGCCCGGGCATCCCGGCCGACCTGCAGCCGCACGTCTTCGAGCGGTTCGCCCGCGGCGACAGCTCGCGGTCACGGGCCGCTGGCAGCACCGGGCTGGGTCTGTCCATTGTGCATGCGGTGGTGACGGCTCACGACGGTACGGTCTCGGTGGACTCGGTGGCGGGCCGGACCGAGTTCACAGTCCGGCTGCCATTGCGCCCGGCCGGCCCACCGGTACCCGCCGGGCGGCCGAGAGCAACGGTGCGCCGCGGTTAGCGGCCGCGGATGCCGTCCATCAGCACGTCGCGCAGATCATCGAGCAGGGCACCGGCCGCCGCGCTGTCGCTGACGTGCAACTCCAACGGCACCGAGTCGCGGTCCCGACCGACGATCACGTCCAGTGCGCACAGCGCCCGGCCGGCCAGTTCGGGCGTCACCCAGGGCAGCGCGGCGGCGGCCAGCCGACTGTCCCGCCAGGGTTTGACGTACGCGCCCGGCAGCCCGGCCGCGATCACCGCGACCGCGGTGATGGCCTGGGTCGGCGGGATCTCCGTCAACAACACCGCCGGCGTCTCCCAGACTCTGAGAACCACGGTCGAGACGGCCATCTGCCGCTCCCGGGGCGACAACTCGAGAAGGTCATCGAGCAGGTCCGGCGCGCTCGTGTCGTTCATGTCCCCATCGCAACACAGCAACTTGCACATTCCCATACCCCGGGCGACGGACCCGGGTACGGCGTCCATCCGCTACGCTGACGCCGTGTCCCGTGCGTTCTATCGGTTTACGAGGCCGGCTCAGCCCGGTGCCTCGGCCATGTCCGCATGATCTGAGACATCCCGCCAGAGCCGGCCCGAGGCAGCGACAGTCATGTCGCTGCCTCGTTTGCGATCAGCAGCCGGTGCGGCCCAGATGCGCCGGCGCGGAAGGAAGACATGACCATCCCCGAGGTTCAGAGAGTCCGCGACCAGCGCATCGGCCGCATCGTGCCGCTGATGAGCCCCGCCTTGCTGCACCACGAACTGCCGCTGACCGAGGACCTGCACGACGCGGTGCTGAGCGCCCGCGGTCAGGTGTCGGACGTGCTCCGGGGCCGAGATCCCCGGCTGCTGGTGGTGGTCGGGCCGTGTTCGGTGCACGACCCGGACGCGGCCGGCGAGTACGCGTCCCGGCTGCGCGACCAGGCCACCCGGCTCGCCGACGACCTGCTCGTGGTGATGCGGGTGTACTTCGAGAAACCGCGTTCCACGGTCGGCTGGAAGGGGCTGATCAACGACCCGGCGCTGGACGGCACCGGCGACGTCGGCACCGGCCTGCGGGTGGCCCGCAAGCTGCTGCTCGAGGTGGTCGGCCAGAACCTTCCGGTGGCCGTGGAGTTCCTCGACCCGATCACTCCGCAGTACATCGCGGACACCGTCGCCTGGGGCGCGATC
>DASSAL010000254.1:0-12915 GCA_035685405.1 Actinoplanes sp.
GCCGCCGCCGGCGAGCAGCGAATCGGAGAACACCGCGTTCCGCTGGGATCGGGCCATTGCCGGGTTGCTCGTCCTGGCTGTCGGTATCGGCTGGCTGCTGGACACGGTCGGCGTGCCGGTGCCCTGGCGGCTCCTCCCGGCGGCCGGCCTCATCGCGGTCGGTGGTGCTCTCCTGGTGGCGCGCCGGCACCGCGGCGGGCTCATCTGGCTGGGTGTCGTGCTGGCCGTCGCCGCCCTGGTGACCGCGGCGTCGCCGGCCCGGTACGCCGGTCCGATCGGGGAGCGGACGATCGGACCCGCGGTCGCCGAATGGCCGCTCGACTCCGCGCTCAGTGCCGGCGACATGACCGTGGATTTGACCGGACGTGTGCTGCCGCTCGACGAGGAGGTGCGGGTCAGCGTCGGCGTCGGGCAGATCCGGCTGATCGTGCCGGCCGGTGCGCAGCTGCGCGTCGAGACCGGCGTCGGGCTCGGCGACATCCGCGTCGACGGCCTTTCGGTGGACAGTGGACTGCACCCGCAATGGACGGAGGAAGCCACGACGTCCGGCGCCGTCTCGGTCGACGCCCGAGTCGGTCTCGGGGCGATCGACGTACGTCATGAATGAGTGGTCAACCCCGGTGACTCGGATCCGGGCGGCCACCGGACTGTGAATCGAGCGGCCGACGCGGCACCGCGGGTACTTCGGCCGCTCCATGACGACCTTCGGCCGTACCGCCGGCACACCCCGCAGGCGGACACTCGGACGTGAAGGGAGGCGAAGCCATGACCACCATTCCACCGCCCGCTCCGTCCGAAGGGGACACCGCCTTGCGCCAGCTGGCGGTGACCCAGCTGCGGAAGAAGCGCGATCTGCAGGCACATGTCATCGCGTACGTGATGGTGAATCTCTTCCTCAACGGCATCTGGCTGCTCACCGGGGCCGGCTTCTACTGGCCCATGTTCCCTCTGTTCGGGTGGGGCATCGGGGTGGCGTTCCACATCTGGGACGTCTATGCGCCGGAGAAGCCCACGGAGGAGCAGGTTCGCCGAGAAATGGACCGGCTCAGCGGAACCTCATGAGGATCACCCCATGAAGGGCTCGCGAATTGTCATCGGATTCGACGCATCGCCCGGTGCTGAACAGGCCATGGCCTGGGGGCTGGCCGAGGCGGCCCGGCGGCACGGCGAGGCCGAGCTGGTGTACGCCTGGACATGGCCGAACTACCTCCCGGCGGCGGCGATGGTCCCCGGTGCTCCGGTGTGGCCCGACATGGCCGCCGAACGGGAGGTCGACACCATGCTTGCCGCCGCCGTGGAGCGCGCCCACGTGTGCTTCCCGGGTGTCCCGGTCACCTCCGTGGTGGAGCGCGGACCGGCCGCGGCGATTCTGCGGGACCGCTCGGCCGGTGCCACATTGATGGTCCTGGGCGGCCGAAGCCACGGTGCGGTGGCCGGTTTCCTGCTCGGCTCCATCGCCGGAGCGGTGGCGGCACACGCCGATTGCACCGTGGTCGTAGTGCGGGGCGAGGCCTCGTCCAGCAAGCCGATACTGCTGGGCCTCGACAAACCCGCCGACCGTCCCACCGAGTTCGCGTTCGAGCAGGCCGCCGCACGAGAGGTGGCACTGAACGTGGTGCGCGCCTGGCTGCCGCCGCCGGACCCGTGGATCGGCTCACGATTCATCGACCGCGAGGAGATCGCCGTGGCGGAGCAGGTGGCGCTGCGCGACGAGCTGGCCCGCTGGCGGGAGAAGTACCCGTCGGTGCGGGTCCACAGCGATACGGTGATCGGTCACCCGTACCGGGTCATCGCCGATGCTGCCGCCGACGCCGGTCTGGTCGTGCTGGGTGCCCGGGGCCGTGGTGGCTTCAGCGGTCTCCGCCTCGGCTCGGTGACCCGCTACGCGTTGCACCATGTCAACACCACCATCGCCGTGGTCCGGTGATCGACATGACCGATGCCCGGGCCGTCCACATCATGACCGGGTACGACGACTCTCCGGCAGCTCGTGCCGCCATCGAGGCCGGCACGCTCCTCCTGCCCACGGCGCACGCCTGGATAACCCACCTGTGGACGCCGCCAATCGCCAGCGAGACGTTGCGGCACCGCCTCTGGTCCGGCAGGCGTACCTTGGACGAATTCGTCGCCGCCATCGAGCGGGAGGATGAATGGGAGGCAGGCCGGGTGGCGGGGAGGGGCGTCATGCTGGCCCGGGCATCGGGCTGGGACGCCGAGCCACTCGTGCACCGCACCTTCGGCGGGGAAGGGCTCGAATTGGCGCGGCTGGCCCGGAGCAAGCATGCGGACCTGATCCTGGTCGGCTCCCGCGGCCTGGACGGAACCCAGGCGATCCTGGGCAGCGTGTCGGACATGGTGGCGCACTACGCCACGACTCCGGTGCTGGTGGTCCCCCATCCGCTGGTCCAGGCCGATTACACTGCCATCGCCGACGGACCGCTCCTGATCGGGTGGGACGGATCGACGGGAGCCGCCGCCGCGCTCGCCGCGGCCGGCCGGCTGTTCAGCGGTCGGAAACTGCTCGCCGTGTCGGTCGGCGCACCAGGGGCCGACCTGCCGGCGGGGCTGCCGGAGACGGTGCTCAGCCGAACGACCCGCGTGACCGTCGATGCGGGTCACGGTATGCCGGGCCACGTGGTGGCCGACGCGCTGGCGCAGTGTGCGCGCGCCCGTTCCGCGGCCGCCGTCGTCGTCGGCTCACGCGGCCGTTCCGCGGTCGCCGAGATCCTCCTGGGCAGCGCGGCGATGGCCACGTCGCACCGGGCGCACCGCGCGGTGGTGGTGCCCGGGGATCGGACGGCGGGCAGCTGGGCGAGCACCTGACCGCGCACACCGGTACAGCGGTGAAAAGGAGGCGCCCACCGGGTCAGCCGGTCGCGTCCGGTCGGCCTCGTCTTGACGACGCTGGGTCTGGTGGCTCTTGGGCCATCCGCCACTGCTGCCGACTCCCCGCGATCCTTTCGGTTCTCCGGTGGGCGTCAGGGCCAGCATGCCGCGGGGATGCCGCGGGCACCAGGGCCGTTGGTCATGGCCGAAGGTCACCTCCGATCCGCCGGATAACGGGCCGCACGACGCTCTCACACGGTCGGGTACTTGGCGAGCACCTCGCGCAGCCGGTCGACGAACCGCAGCGACTCCTCGTACTCGCGTTGCCAGACGTTGCGGCCGAAGATCAGCCCGGTGGCACCGGCCGCCATGGATTCCGTGGCCTTCTCGAGCATCGCCTCGTCGCCCGCCCGCGCTCCTCCGGAGACCAGCACCAGTGTCCGGTTGGCCGCGCGGACGACGTCGTTGATGGCTTCCTGCGATGTACCGTGGACCGGCGGCGCGCGGGTTGGCGAAGAAGTCCCGGGGGCCCCGCCGGCACGCGGCCGGACAGGGGCGAACGACCTCGCGGTGCGGGAACAGCGACCGTTCCGCCGCAGGGCGGGGCGAGCGGACCAGCTGGATAAGCTCTGCGACCTCACTGACTGGGTGAAGAGGTCTCGCTCGTCCCCACCCGGCTGACTGTGCACCTGATCGCCGGGAATCGCGCTGATCCGGTCACCGCGGTGCCGCACCGACCGGCTCCCGGCAGTGGTCGATCTGCCCCATGACGTCGGGCACGGCATCGTCCGGCCCATCGGTGACAACCGGGTACGACTCCGGCCAGGAGTCCGCGTCGGCGGCCAGCGCCGCGGCGACAACCGCGTCCGCGTCCGACGCGTCGGTGCCCTCGGCGGCGCGGCGGCGCAAGCGTGCGGCTACGGTCGCCGGCGTGGCTACGCAGCGCAGTTCGACGATCGGAACGTGGGCCGCGCTGGCGAGCCGCCGAGCTGCGACCCGGTCGGCGGCCCGCGTCCACGAGGCGTCCAGCACGACGGTCTCGCCCTCGCCGAGCACCTGCCCGGCCCGGTGCAGAAGCTCGTCGTACGTCCGCCGAGTCCACTGCGGAGCGTAGATGCCCTCTCGATACCGGGCTGCGGCGCTGCGGCCGGGGTCTTGCCCGGCGAGTTCCTTGCGCACGCGGTCACTGTGGACCGGAACCGCCCCCAGCCGATCGGCGAGCCGGCCGGCCAGGGTGGTCTTCCCAGTGCCGGGCAGCCCGCCGACCACGATAAGGCGAACCACACCGGCCCGCAGGTGACGTAGCGCCAGGTCGGCGTAGCTTGCCACGTCGCCGGCGGCGGACCGGTCACCCTGGGCGTGGCGCAGACAGCCGACCTTCGCGCGTACGAAGGCCCGATAGGCGAGGTAGTGGTGCCGCAAAGCCATGGGGGCCGGGTCACCGCTGAACTCGGCGTACCAGTCGAGGAAAGCGCCGGCCAGATCGGTTGCCCCGAGATGCTCGAGATCCATGGCGAGGAAGGCGGCATCGTCCACCACGTCGACGTAGCGCAGCCGGTCGTCGAACTCGATGCAATCCAGGACCCGCGGGCCGTCGTCGAGACAGAAGATGTCGTCGGCGAGCAGGTCGGCGTGCCCGTCCACGATGTGGCCGTCGGCGATGCGGCGGCTGAAAAGGGCGGCGCGGCCGGCCAGGAAGGTGTGCGTCAGATCCTCGATCTCGACCGCCGCGGCGGCGTCGAGGACCCCGCCGTGGAAGGGGAGCAGCTGCGCGAACGTGTCGTTCCACCGTCCCTGGAGCGCGTCGCGGCTGCCTTCCGCGGATATCTCGGGTCCGCGGCGGGCGGTGGCGTGGAACGCGGCCAGCATTCTCGCCAGCCGGCGAACGTGGTCGCCGACCGGTACACCCGACCGGATCAGTGACGAGAGCCGTCGCTCGGACGGCATCCGGCGCATCACCACGAGGTGATCGCACGGGCGCGCGTCCGGTCCGGTGATGTCCGCGACGCCGAGGTAGACGTCCGGTGCCAGGCGGCGGTTGAGCTCGACCTCGCGATGGCACACGCGCTCCCGGTCGGCGCGGCGGCGAAAGTTGAGGAATCCCAGATCGACGGCCTTCTTGAGCTTGTACGCACGGTCGCCGACGAAGAACAGAATCGCCGCGTGTGTCTCCACGGCGGCGGCGTGGTTCGAAGTCTGCACCGTCCACCTCGCAAGTGGTCCTGCTTCCACCATCCGTCCATGGCTGCCGAGCCGGTAGGGAGCAACGGGCAGGCACGACGGGACCAACGGCACTGGCGCCCCGACGTGCGCGGCCGGCCGAGCGGCTGGTCGCGCTCCGCGCGGTGGGTGGCGCATTGCACCGTCCACAACACGATGACTCATCCGCCACGATCGAGGTCCGCGTCACCTGAGTTGCTGCGAACGTCCTTGCCCCGCAGGCCCTCCGGCTCTGCCCTCGGCATCTCGGACCGGGGATGGTGGAGGGAGAGACAGAGCCGGGAGGGACCATGACTTATCGCATCGCGATCAACGGATTCGGCCGGATCGGCCGCAACTACCTGCGCCGTCTGCTGGAAGCCGACAACGCCGACGCGGGCCTGCACGTGGTGGCTATCAACGATCTCTGCGATGCCGCTACCCTCGCCCACCTCCTGGAGTACGACTCCACCTTCGGCCGTCTCGGCCGGGAGGTCGGCTACACCGCCGACACGCTTACCGTGGGTGGGCACAGCTTCCCGACCTTCGCCGAGCGCCAACCCGACACGCTGCCGTGGAGCGACCTGGGTGTGGACCTCGTCATCGAGTCCACTGGCAAGCTGCGCGCCCGCGACGACGCGGCACTGCACCTCAAGGCCGGCGCGGGTCGAGTGCTGATCTCAGCGCCGGGCAAGGGCGTCGATGCGACGCTCGTACCCGGGGTCAACGCCGACACGTACGACCCGCTGCGCCACCGCATCGTCTCCGCCGCCTCCTGCACCACCAACTGCGTGGCGCCACTGATCAAAGTGCTGCACGACGCGTTCACGGTTGAGCGGGGTTACCTGACGACGGTGCACGCGTACACCAACGACCAGAACATCCTCGACGCACCGCACAAGGACCCCCGCCGTGCGCGGGCGGCCGGGGTGAACATCATCCCGACCAGCACCGGTGCGGCCAAAGCGGTCGGCCTGGTCCTGCCCGACCTGGCCGGAAAGCTGGACGGCGTGGCGCTGCGGGTTCCGGTGGTGGACGGCTCGATCAGCGATCTGACGTTGGCGTTCGCCGCCGACGTCACGGCAGCCGACATCAACGGGGCGGTGGCCGTCGCGGCCGCGGCGGACGGTCCGATGCACCGGATCATCCGCTACACCGAGGCCCCGATCGTCTCCACCGACATCGTCGGAGACCCGGCGTCCTGCATCTTCGACGCCAAACTCACCCAGGCGGGCGGCCGGCTCGCCAAGGTCTTCGGCTGGTACGACAACGAGTGGGGTTACACCAGCCGCCTGGTCGACCTGACCCGGCAGATGGCCACGACGAGGTGACGACATGCGCGTCCGGGATGTCATGACCAGCCCGGTGCACACCGTCCGCCAGAGCGCGCCGGTGCAGGAGGCGGTCGACCGGCTGGCTGCCACGTCGGTCACCGCCCTGCCCGTCCTGGACGACGATGAGGCGCTGGTCGGCATGGTCAGTGAAGGCGACGTGTTGTGGCACCGCGTACCGCCGGATCCCACCGCACACCTGAGGCGTGCGGCCGCAAACCCGGCTCGACCTCCGGCGACCGTGGTGCGGGACGTCATGTGCGTCCATCCGGTGACGACCACGGCGGACGCCGATGTGGCGGATGTGGCGGACCTCATGCTGCGGTGGGACATCCGCAGCCTGCCGGTCACCGACGGGCGTCGCGTGGTGGGCATCGTCAGCCGCCGGGACATTCTCCGCACCGCCCTCCGCGACGACGACGTGCTGACCAAGGAGGTGCAGCACCGGCTCGACGAGTACGCCGGCAAACCGAGACGGTGGACGACGACGGTGTGCAAGGGCATCGCAGCCGTGCACGGCGCCTACCGCGACGATGTCGAGCGGACGGTTGTCGCCGTGCTCGCCCGGTCGGTGCCCGGTGTGGTGGCGGTGGATCAGGAGCACTGACGTGCGCGGTGGAAGGGGCCCGGCGACGGTCGTCCTGAACGGGACGTCCGGCGACGGACCCTTCCGCTTGCCGGTGAAACCGGTCGGGCCGGTCCTGGTCGGCGTGGTCGGCGACCAATCGTCGGAAGCGGCATTGAGCGTGGCCTTCGCGGTCGCGGAGCGGCACGGCGAGCCGATCCGGGTGCTGGGCGTGGGCCACGGTGACGACGCCGCCGGCGGCCTCGCGGAACGGGTGGATCGGTGGGCGGACAAGTATCCCGGGGTGGCGGTCACGTGTGCCGCACGGCGGCAGATCGATGCCGCTGTGACGTTGACCGCCGCATCCCGGACCGCCGGACTGCTGGTCATCGAGAACACCCGTGCACCGACCGTGGCGGCCGTGATCGCCGCTCTCCGGACCCGGGGCGGGTGCCCGTTGGTTCTGGTCGGCGGCGATCGGTCGGCCGGCGGTGGCCTGGCCGGCCGTCCGCGTCGAGCTGGTGACCGAGTGACAACCACCTCCGGGACCAAGGACTCTGGCGAGCCTTTCCCGGCCGCGGTGTGCTTGGGGTAGACACCGTCGTCTGGAGGTGGACGATGAACACCGTCGACAGCTGGCGCGCAGGGCAGGAGACGCGACAGCACACGCGCGAGGCTCTGCATCCCACCCGTTACAGCGAGGCGGTCACCCGCTATCTGAGCGCCGCCGCTTACCTTGACGTTCCCCGTCCGGCCCACCGGCGCGGCCGGGCGGCGCAGCCGCCGCTGAAGACCACCGGCCTGGTGGTGGTCGGCGTGGACGACTCGCCGGACAGCTATGTGGCGCTGGACCACGCCGCGATAGAAGCCGAGCTGCGGGGGTGGGACCTTCTCCTGCTCCACGTTCAGCACGGCGGCATCGGCCACCAGGCCCGCGACCGCGGCGCCAGGCTGCTGGAATCCATGACCGAGCGAGTGCACACCCACTCCCGCACCGTCGCGGTGAACAGCCGGCTGCTCATCGGGGCACCGGCGGTCCAGCTGCTCAGGGGTGCGGCGAAGGCTGATCTGCTGGTGGTCGGTCGCCGTCACGGCGTCACCGGTGCCGCGCTCCGGCTGACCATCGGGGACCGGGTCGCGGCACAGCACAACGGTCCGGTTCTCGTGGTGCGCGTGCCCGGCTGGCCACCAGGGTTGGAGTTCCCGCACCGTCCCATGATCGCCGCCGTCGACGACTCGCCCACGTCCCATGCGGCCGTCGAGTTCGCCCTTGCGGAAGCTCGGTTCCGCGGAAGCGACCTGATCCTGCTGCACGCCGCCGGCGATGCCACCGTGCCGCGCGACCGTGTGGACACCGTGGCGGGCGTCACCGTGCATCACCGGCTCGACGGCACTGACCCGGTCGCAGCCGTCGTCGAAGCCTCGGACCGGGCCGCCGCTGTCGTGGTCGGACGGCGTGGCCGGATAACTGACACGCTGCTGGGCTCGGTCAGCCGGTCGGTGCTCCAGCACGCGCACTGCCCGGTCTTCCTGGTCGGATGAGGAGGCGGCCCGGGCCGACCGGTGGCCGGTGGCCCGGGCCGCACGAGGGTTCACACGTGCTGGACCGCGCCGAGCTGGCGCAGCGCGGGATCGGGCTCGGCGCCGATCGGCGCGATCCGGAGCTTGGCATCGACTGCCACCACACCGTCCGGGCCGGCCATCACCGGGTTGAGATCGAGTTCGGCGACCTCGGGCAGCTCCTCGGCCAGCCGACCCAAGCGCAGCAGCAGGTCCTCCAGCGCGGCCGTGTCGACCGGCGCCGCGCCGCGGTAGCCGGTGAGCAACGCGGCCCCGCGGAGGCTGCGCCACATCCGGCCGGCGTCCAGATCCGTCATCGGCACCAGCCGCAGGACCCGGTCGCCCAGCAGGTCGGTGTGCACGCCGCCGAGGCCGAGCATGACGACGGAGCCGAACAGCTGGTGGTGCACCAACCCAGCGACCAGCTCGGCCGATCCGGCGAGCTGGGCCTGGACCAGGACACCGGCGCCGGGCCGACCGGTCGCTGCCACGGCGGCGAAGGCACCGCGCACCGCACCGGCGTCGGCGAGGCCGAGCCGCACGCCGCCGGTATCACTCGTGTGCACCAGATCCGGGTCGGCTGACTTGAGGACGACGGGGTAGCCCGCCCGGTCCGCGGCGGAGACGGCGGCCTCCGCGGTGTGTGCGGTCTCGGTCCTCAGGATGTGCACGCCGTAGGCCGCCAGGATCGCCGCGGCGCGGTCGTACGGTTGCCAGCCGCCACCCTCAGTGAGCGCCGACCGGACCATCGCGCGGGCTGCGTCCCGCTGCACGCCGGGTAGCTCGGGACGGCTCCCCAGCGGTTCCCGCCGCCAGGCGGCGTAGCGGACGGCGTGGTCGAGCGCGGTGACCGCCCGTTCCGGCAGGTCGAACACCGGCGCACGGCGCCGGCCGAGGGTCGGCGTGGCGGTCATGTCCCCGACCACCACCGCCGCGACCGCGAGCTCGGGGTGACGGTCGATCACCGGCTCCAGAGCGGCCAGGATGCCGCTGGGCACATTGGCCCGCGTTCCGATCACCACGAGCAGGAGCGCGTCGGCCTCGCCGCTGGCTGCCACCGCTTCGGCGGCTGCGGCGAACGCTGCCGGGCTGGCACCCGCGCCCAGATCCACCGGGTTGTCCTGGCTGGCCGCGCCGGGTGCGGCCGCGCCCAGCCGGCCACGCAGCGCGGCGCTCAGCGTCGGCACGCGCAGGCCACCCGCCTCGGCGGCGTCCGCCGCCAGCACATTGAGCCCGCCGGCGTTACCGACCACGGCAAGGCGGTTGCCAGCCGGCAGCGGCTGATCGGTGAGCACCCGCGCCGCGTCCAGCATCTCGCCGAGGCTGTTCACCCGCACCACCCCGGCCTGGGCGAAGAGCGCATCGACCGTGGCCGCGGGCGCCGCCGCCGCTGCGGTGTGCGAAGCGCCGGCCCGCTGCCCCGCGGCCGAGCGTCCGCTCTTGACCGCGAAGACCGGCTTGCGCCGGGACAGGGCCCGCACCGTGCGGGCGAACTTCCGGGGATTGCCGAACGACTCGAGGTAGAGCGCCACCGCCCGGGTGGCCGGATCGTCGTACCAGTAGGCGATCAGGTCGTTCCCGCTGACGTCCGCCTTGTTGCCGAGCGACACGAACGTGGATATACCGCAGCCGGTCCGGGTCGCGCTGTCCATGACGGCGATGCCGACCGCGCCGGACTGGGACGCCACAGCCAATCCACCGGCGGACGGGACGGCCGGCGCGAAGCTGGCGTTGAGACGGACCGCGGCATCGGTGTTCGCCACCCCCAGGCAGTTCGGCCCGACCAGCCGGACGCCGTGGTCACGGGCCAGTCGCACCAGCTCCGCCTGCCGCCGCCGGCCTTGCCGACCGGCCTCGCCGAAACCCGAGCTGAGCACCACCGCCGCGCGTACGCCCACGGCCGCGCCGTCGGCCAGCACGGCGGTCACCTGGTCCGCCGGAACCGCGATCACCAGCAGGTCCACCGGGGGCGGAAGATCCCGCACGGACCGGTAGGCGGGGATGCCGTCGATCGGATGACCGGTGCGGTTGACCGCGTACAGCCGGCCGGTGAAGCCGTACTCCTTCAGGGCGCGAAGCGTCTCGTGTCCCACCCCGCCACGGGTGTGTCCGGCACCCACCACGGCCACCGAAGCCGGCCGGAAGATCGCCCGCAGGGACGCGTGCTCGGCGGTGCGGTCCCGGGCATCGACCGCGCTCAGCGTCTGATCGTCCAGCCCGCCGATGCCGATGCCGACGTCAATCACACCATGATCGAAGTGCGACCAGGCATGGGCACTGAGGTCACGGGCGACGCGCAGCATACGGGCGTTGCCCGGCAGTACCTCGCCGATCAACTGCGTGATCCCCACCCGCTGCGCCCGGACGGCCAGGTGCTCCAGCAGCAGCGTGCCGATACCGCGGTCGCGGTGCTGGTCCGCCACGAAGACGGAGAACTCGGCGCGATCGTCATGACCGTCGGTGCGCTCGCAGGAAGCGACGCCGACGACCGTGCCGGCCTCGAGCGCAACCATGGCCAGGTGCCCGTCGTGGGGTGGCCGGCAGAGCCGTTCGACCTCGGCCTGCAGCGTTCCGGTGCTGGGATGGCCGAAGAACCGGAGCCGGAGGCTGTCCGGCGATGCGTCGTGGTACAACGCGGCCAGCGCATGCCGATCGCCGGTATCGACCGGCCGGATCGTGACGATGCCGCCGTCCGCGGCGAGTGCGTCCACGCTGTCGGCATACGCCTCGCGGGTGACATCTGCGACGTCGGTGCTCATGGCTTCTTCCTCACGGTCTCCTTCGATCGTTGGCCGGGCGGAGACCGGTGGGATAGAGCGGCAGGTCCCGTCCGGACGGGCCGTCGGTCCCGCCGCTCGGGGTCAGCGGCGGACCAGGCGCAGCGCCACGCCGGGAACGGCGGCGACCATCAGGCAGACCATCAGTTCGGCAGCGGTCAGCGCCTCGGTGCCCAGCAGGGCCTGCAACGGTGGCAGCAGCACGCCCGCGACCTGCAGGACTCCGGATACCGCAATGGCCCAGAGCAGCGAACGATTCGGCGGAGTTCCCGGCTCCGGCCGCGCCCGGACCGCCAGCGCCACCCCCAACTGGGCCAGACCCAGCACCACGAACACCACCGACTGCCACGGGCGGTCCATCCGGCTTGCCGCCAGGCCGGCGCCGAGTACGACCGCCGCGATAACGGCACCGCCCACCAGCACACTGCGGAGCAGCCCGTCCCCGAGCACCGATTCCTGCGGCGAGCGCGGCCGCCGGTGCAGGACGCCCGCCTCGGCCGGTTCGGCGCCGAGCGCAACGCCCGGTACCCCATGCGTCAGCAGGTTGATCCACAGAATCTGCCCGGGCAGCAAGGGCAGCGGCAGGCCGGCCAACGGTCCGATCAGCATGACCAGCAGCTCGGCGAGCCCGCCGGACAGCGCATACCGCAAGAACCGGCGGATGTTGTCGTAGATCCGCCGTCCCTCACCGATCGCCGCGGAAACCGTGCCGAGATTGTCGTCGACCAGCACCAGGTCGGCCGCCTGCCGCGCGACTTCAGTGCCACTACCCATCGCGACGCCGATATCCGCCCGACGCAACGCGGGCGCGTCGTTGACCCCGTCACCGGTCATCGCAACGATGTGTCCTCGCTGCTGGAGTGCGGAGATGATGTCCAGCTTCTGCGCCGGTTGGGTCCGCGCGTAGACCCGGGCGTGCCCGGCGGTTTCCGGGATCAGCTCGTCCGTATCGCCGGAGATCACCCGCTCGCCCGCGGGAAGGATACCGAGCTGGTTCCCGATGGCCCTGGCGGTCGCCGGATGGTCACCGGTGATCAGAACCAGCGGTACGCCGGCGGCCTCGAAGGCGGCCGCCGTGCCGGGCGCGGTATGACGCAGCGGGTCACCGATGCCCACCAGACCCAGCGGCGCCAACCCTTCGACCGTCGCCGGATCGGGCTCGATCGGCGTTGTCGTCGCGGCGATCGCGAGGACGCGCAGCCCTTGCGCAGCCAACCCGGCGGCCGCGGCCAGCAGCGGACCGTCCAGCACACTCTCCGGTGCGCCCTTCCGCACGACCAGGTACCCACCGCGTTCCCGATGGACGGTCGTCATCCGGCGGGTGGCCTGGTCGAAAGGCTGCTCGATGACGCGGGGAGCGGCGGCCCGTTCGGCCCGCGGATCGAGCCCGCACCGGGCGGCGAAAGCAATCAGAGCAGCTTCCAGCGGGTCGCCGACCGCCGTCCAGTCCGGCCGCTCCCCGATGGGCGCGGCCAACTCGGCATCGTTGCAGAGGAGCACGCCCCGCGCCAGCAACCGGAGCGCCTCTGGCGGCGAGATCGGCGTCCCGTCGCGGTGAATCGTGCCGACGGGACGGTAACCTTCGCCGGTCACCGAGTATTCGGCACCGTCCGCCGTCACGGCCTGCTGCACGGTCATCCGGTTCTCGGTGAGGGTT
>DASSAL010000255.1:0-2161 GCA_035685405.1 Actinoplanes sp.
GTTGAGGTCCCGGTAGCCGGCGAGGAACTGGATCGCGATCTGCACCACGAACCGGTGCCCCCCGCCGCCCACCGCCGCGGGGGCGGTGGCCGCGCCGACGCCCGCCGCGTGCAGCCGGCGCTTGGCCTCCAGCAGCGCGGCGCCGCCCGCCCGCGCGGCGGGCGCCGCGTCCGCGAGCAGCCCGTCGGCCTGGCCGAGCAGGTCGAGCTCGCGGGCCCGGTAGACCCAGAGCCCCGGCTCCAGCCAGGACCACGGTCCGGTCCCGGGCAGGGTGCTGTGCGACATCGGTCCCCTCATGCTCGCTGATCCCGGTCGTCGAGCTCCCCCGTGTCGCGGCCCGTCCGGGCCTCGCAGGAGGGTAGTGGGATGCCGCCTCGGGGGAACAACCCCGGGTGCCGGGTAGGCTTCCGGCCCGGGGTTGCAACCCGGGCGGCCGGCGCAGCGTCATCACCGGAGGGCGGGAACATCACGTCGAGGGGCGAGGTTGGCGGACACGGTCTCGGCACCCCCAGCAACGGAATTGGAGCGCACACCTCGATGACCGTCGACGACACGCTGCACATCACCGGCGGGTCCCCGCTGTACGGGACAGTGCCGGTGCGCGGCTCGAAGAACGCGGTCCCGAAGCTCATGGTGGCCGCGCTGCTCACCGAGCGGGCGGTCACCATCCGCAACGTCTCGTTCGTCCGGGACATCGGCATCGTGGCCGATCTCCTCGAGGCGCTCGGCTCCACCACCAGCTCCGACCCGTCCGGTGGGGTGGTCACCATCACCGCCCGGGACGTGCACGCCGCCGCCCAGGGCGAGCTGGCCGTCTTCCACGAGCGCAGCCGGATCCCGGTGCTGACCTGCGCGCCGCTGCTGCACCGGACCGGCCAGGCGGAGATCTGGCGGCCGGGCGGCTGCAGCATCGGCGAGCGGCCGGTCGGCTTCCACCTCGAGGTGCTGCGCGCCTTCGGAGCGTCGGCGCAGCGGACCGAGACCGGCTACAAGCTCACCGCGCCGGGTGGGCTGCGCGGCGCGATCGTGGACCTGCCGTTCCCCAGCGTGGGCGCCACCGAGCAGTTCCTGCTCGGCGCGGTCGTCGCCGCCGGCGACTCGGTGCTGCACAACGCGGCGGTCGAGCCGGAGATCATGGACCTGATCGGGATGCTGCAGCGGATGGGCGCGCTCATCACGGTCAAGCCCAACCGGTCGATCCAGGTCACCGGCGTGCACACGCTGCGCGGCGTGGACTACACCGCGGTGCCGGACCGGCTGGAGGCCGCGTCCTGGGCCGGGCTGGCGCTGGCCACCGACGGCCGGATCACCGTCTCCGGCGTCCGGCAGGGTGACCTGGCGACATACCTGAACGTCTACCGCCGCGCCGGCGGCGACTTCGAGTTCTCCTCCGACGGCGGCGAGGTCACCTTCTGGCGGGAGCGGCCGATGCCGCGGCCGCTGGTCATCGAGACCGACGTGCACCCGGGCTTCATGACCGACTGGCAGCCGCCGCTGGTCACCGCGCTTACCCAGGCGGACGGGGTCACCGTGCTGCACGAGACGGTGTACGAGGACCGCCTCGGCTACACCGAGGCGCTGCGCGCGCTGGGCGCGCAGATCCAGGTCTTCACCGAGTGCCTCGGCTCCACGCCGTGCCGCTTCGGCTCGCGCAACCACCGGCACTCCGCGGTAATCGTCGGCCCGGCCAAGCTGCAGGGCACCGACCTGCACGTGCCGGACCTGCGCGCCGGCTTCTCGTACGTGCTGGCGGCGCTGTCCGCGCAGGGCACCTCGACCATCAGCGGGGCGTCGCTGCTGGACCGCGGCTACGAGAACTTCCGGAGCAAGCTGCTCGCCGTGGGCGCCAAGCTGCACTGACCGCCGCGATCACCTTTGCGCGTGTCCTCGTTCCGACACGCCGGCAGAGCCGGCTTTGCCAACGACCCAGCGAGCAAAGGTGATCGATCCCGGGCCGCCGCGGCGGGTTGACCGTCGAGCAGGTCGAGGGTCCAGAGTCGGGCGGGTGGAGAGCTCCCTGCTGGGGATCGGCGAGCTGGCCCGCGCCAGCGGCCTGCCGGTGACCACGTTGCGGTTCTACGACGGGGCGGGCGTGCTGTGCCCGGCCGCGGTGGACCCGCGCACCGGCTACCGCCGGTACGCGCCGGGTCAGGTCGGTGCC
>DASSAL010000256.1:0-4885 GCA_035685405.1 Actinoplanes sp.
CACCACCTGCTGGCCCGCGAACAGGCCGGCTGCCTCGTCGATGGAGAACGCGAGTTCGTCCTCCCCGAGCGTGAGGAGCTGCCTGTCCATCCGCCACCGATGCAGGGGGAGCGCCGGAGTCCCGCGGCAGGCCAGCACCAGCCGCACCGGCCCGCCGCGGGTCCGCACCACCTGCGCCAGATCTGCCAGCGCGTCCGGGCTGGCGACGTCGTTGCAGTCGTCGACCACGATCGCCAGGGGCGACGACGTGTCCTCGAGCATTCCGGCGAACCGGGCCGGGCCGTCCGCCGGATCGGCGGTGGCGGCCGCCTCGGAGAGGATCGGCGTACTGGTGGCGACCGCGGTCGTCAGCCGGTGCCAGAACCCGGCCCTGCTGCCACCGGCCACCCAGGCGGCACTGCCCCGCTGGCGGTGTGTCCACGACGCCAGCAGGGTCGTTTTTCCCCAGCCGGCCGGCGCGGACACGACGGTGAGGCGGGCATGCCGGGCGTCGAGACGGGACAGCAGGTGCGGCCGCGCGACATGGAACAGCTGCCGGCCGAGTGCGGGCACGCCCGCCGGGCCCGGGTCGGGCGCCGGCGAATTCGGTAGCGGGCCTGAGCGCCACTCGGTGGTCGGTGCTTCCTCGATGATCGTCATCCGAGCGGCCCTCACCCACGTCGCGGGGGTACGTCCTGTCTCGATCCCACCAACGCCGCCGGGGATTGTCGATTGGCAGGACTACCGATCGGTGGTGCGTGGACTGCGGGCGGCGCAGCGGCGTGCCGGCTCGACGATGTTCGCGGACTTCGGTTGCACGTACGCGGCCGTGACGATCCGCCCGGCCTGCTGGAAGGTGAGGGCCAAGTCGACGGTCGTGCCGGCCGGCACGTCGCGGCGGACCGCGAAGGCAATCACGTCGTACGGGTCGAACGGATCGGCGGCGGCCGGTTCCGCCGGCCCGGCCCCGCCGGCCGGGGCGAGCGGCAGCCGGTCGAGCGTCTCGAGCGTTCCGTCGCAGTTGCGGTCCCAGCGGATCGCGGTGCCCACTTCTTGCCGAAGCGGTCCACCCACCCGGTGAGCGTCACCAGCCCTTCCCTCACGGCGACACCGATCTCACTCGCCTCCACCTCGGCGTCCCACTTCAGCTCGTTGACCACCTGCTGCCGGATGTCCTCATCGGTGAGGGCGGGCGCTGGGATGGCCATGGTGGTTCCTTCCGGGCTGCCGATGGGATCCCCTGAGGTTCGCCCCCGGACGGATGAGTCCGGCTCACCCACACCGGGTTAGCCGCCGGCTCCGGGCCGCCGGATTGGCAGATCTGCCAATCGACACCGTTGGCGGCTGCTGGTGCTCTGGAGGCAGGGGAACGGAGCCCGCGATCCCGCGTGTGTCCCGGACGACGCAGCCCGCGGATACCTCAACCCCACCCGCGATGGGAGAGGACAACGCCATGCCTAAGGCAGTCGGCATCGATCTCGGCACAACCAACTCGGTGATCGCGACCGTGGAAGGCGGGCAGCCGACGGTCGTCCCCAATGCGGAGGGTTCACGGACCACCCCGTCGGTGGTGGCCTTCACCGAGCAGGGTGAGCGACTGGTCGGTCAGCTGGCCCGCCGTCAGGCGATCCTCAACCCGAAGGGCACCATCTACTCGGCGAAGCGTTTCATCGGACGCCGCTTCGACGAGGTGTCCAGCGAGCTGAACACGGTGACGTTCGACGTGGTTTCCGGCCCCGACGGTGCGGTCCGGTTCAAGGTCCGCGACAAGCTGTACGCGCCTGAGGAGATCTCCGCCCTGGTGCTGCGCAAGCTGGTCGAGGACGCATCGAAGTTCCTGGGTGAGCGTGTCACCGAGGCCGTCATCACCGTGCCGGCCTACTTCAACGACGCGCAACGCCAGGCGACGAAGGACGCCGGCCGCATCGCCGGGATCGAGGTGCTGCGGATCATCAACGAGCCGACGGCGGCGGCGCTGGCGTACGGCCTTGACAAGAAGGAACACGAGACCGTCCTGGTCTTCGACCTCGGTGGCGGCACCTTCGATGTCAGCATTCTGGACGTCGGTGACGGCGTGGTGGAGGTCCGCTCCACCGCCGGCGACACCCATCTCGGTGGCGACGACTTCGACCGCCGGCTCGTCGACCACATGGGCGACGAGTTCCAGAAGACCGACGGCATCGACCTGCGCCGTGACCCGCAAGCCCTGCAGCGGCTCTTCGAGGCCGCCGAGCGCGCCAAGGTGGAGCTGTCGTCGGTCACCCAGACGACGGTCAACCTGCCGTTCATCACGGCGGACGCCAACGGCCCCAAGCACCTCAACATGACCATTACGCGTGCGAAGTTCGAGGACCTCACCAGCGATCTCGTCGAGCGGTGCCTGGGTCCGGTAGAGCGCGCCATGTCCGACGCGAAGGTGACCGCGAACGACATCGACGAGGTCATCCTCGTCGGTGGCTCGACCCGGATCCCGGCCGTGCAGAAGCTGGTCCGCCGGCTCACCGGCGGCAAGGACCCGAACATGACGGTCAACCCCGACGAGGTCGTTGCGCTCGGCGCCGCGTTGCAGGCCGCGATCATCAAAGGTGAGGTCAAGGACGTCCTGTTGCTCGACGTCACCCCGCTGTCGCTAGGCATCGAGACCCAGGGCGGGGTGATGACGAAGGTCATCGACCGCAACACCACGATTCCGGCCCGGCGTACCGAGACCTTCAGCACCGCAGCCGACAACCAGCCCGCCGTGGACGTGGTGGTACTGCAGGGCGAGCGGGAGAAGGCGGACGACAACCGGGTGCTCGGCCGGTTCCGGCTGGAGAACATCCGGCCGGCGCCACGGGGGGAGCCACAGATCGAGGTCACCTACGACATCGACGCCAACGGCATCCTCAACGTGTCCGCCAAGGACAAGGACACCGGCGCCGAGCAGCGCATCACCATCAGCGAGAGCTCCAACCTGGACAAGGGGGAGGTCGACCGGATGGTCCAGGACGCCGAACGTCATCGTGGTGAGGATGCCCGGCTGCGCGAGATGATCGACGCCCGCAACGAGCTCGACTCGGCGGCGTACCAGGTGGAACGTCGGCTGAACGAACTCGGCGACGCGGTACCCGTGCACGAGAAAGGCCGCGCCGAGATGCTCGTCACCGACGCGCGCCAGGCGATCAAGGATGACGCGCCGCTCGACCGGCTTCGCTCACTCACCTCGGAACTGCAACAGGTCTATCAGAGCCTCGGCGCCGGTGCCGGCAGCGGCCCGGCGGCCGGTGGCGCGGACGGCGGCTCGTCCTCACGGGGCGACTCGTCGGGCAGCCAGGATGACGACGACGTGATCGACGCCGAATTCACGACCGGATAATCGACGATGACCGATCAGGAACGGGAGCCGGCGGCGACCGGTACGGCCGCATCGGCCGCCCCGCCGGAACCGGCCGCCGACGGTGCGGCCCCGCAGGTCCGCGACGAGACCGCCGAGCTGCGTGCCCAGGTGGCCCAGTCGGACGAACGCTACCGGCGGGCGGTGGCCGACTTCGACAACCTGCGTAAGCGGATGGCGCGGGACGCCCACCGGGAGCGCGAGGACGAGCGGGCCCGGGTGGCGGCGCGTTGGCTGCCCGTCCTCGACAATCTGGAGCTCGCCCTGCAGCACGCCACCGCCGAACCGGCGTCGATCGTGTCTGGGTTGGAGGCCGTCCGCCAACAGGCGCTGGCCGTCCTCGCCGACCTCGGTTATCCGCTGCGCGCCGACCTGAACGAGCCGTTCGACCCGAGCCGGCACGAGGCGGTAGCCGTGCTGCCGGCCACCGACGTCGCGCCGGGCACGATCCTGCAGGTCGTCCGGCCCGGTTACGGCACTGACGAGCGTCCGCTGCGGCCCGCCGCGGTGGTCGTGGCGAAGGGCGCCTGAATGGCGCCGTCCCGCGACTTCTACGACACGCTGGGCGTCTCCAGAGACGTCAGCGCGGACGACATGCAGCGGGCATATCGCAAACTCGCCCGGACCTATCACCCCGACGTCAACAAGGATCCGGGTGCGGAGGAGCGGTTCAAGGATATCTCCGAAGCGTACGACGTGCTCTCCGATCCGGAGCAGCGGCGCCGGTACGACGCCTTCGGCCCGGACTTCCGCCAGGTGCCGCCGGACGTGGATCCGCAGACCTGGGCACGCGCGCGGGCGGGCGCGGGGGCCGGCGGCGGTCGCGCCCGAGGCGGCGGCCGTGGAAGCGCGCGTCGCGGCGGCGGTCCGGCGGAGGACGCGTACACCCGGTCCGGTGGCTTCCAGGACTCCGGTGGCTTTGAGGACATCGACCTGGAAACCATGTTCGGCGGCATCTTCGGCGGCCGTGGCGGCGGTGGCTTCGGCCCGATTCCGGGCGCGGACCAGGAGGCCGAGATCGAACTGACGGTCGAGGAGGCCTACACCGGCGGGCGCCGGACCGTCACGCTGTCCGGCCCAGACGGCAGCCGCAGGCTGGACGTGACGATTCCGCCTGGGGTGACCGACGGCCAGCGAATCCGGCTGAGCGGCCAGGGCGGCCGCGGCGGCGACGGCGCCACGGACGGCGACCTGTACCTTGTGGTGCGGCTGGCACCGCACCCGCGGTACCGGGTCAACGGACGGGACATCACCGTCACCCTGCCGCTGGCACCGTGGGAGGCCGCACTCGGCGCGTCCGTCGCGGTTGACACCCCCGGCGGCGAGGCGAAGGTCCGGGTTCCCCCGGGTACGTCCAGCGGCCGGCGGCTGCGGCTCAAGGGACGGGGACTGCCGAACCCCCGCGGCCGGCCAGGTGACCTGTACGCCGAGGCCCGGATCATGGTCCCGCCCAAGCTGTCCGACGAGGAACGGCGGTCGTTCGAGCAACTCGCCGCGGTCTCCACCTTCGACCCGCGGAGGCAGCCATGACCT
>DASSAL010000257.1:0-8152 GCA_035685405.1 Actinoplanes sp.
ACACCGACGACGCCGGTCTGCCCCACCTGTTCAGTCGTTTCGAAACCGATGCCGCGCAGCCGGTCCGCGACGATCGCCGCCGTCCGGGTCTCGGCGAACGAAAGCTCAGGGTGCTGATGCAGATCGCGGTACAGATCCGCCAGGTACGCCGCATGGCCCGTGTTCGGCGATGTCATAGGGAGACGGTAGTCCTGAAGTCAGACAACAGGGCACTCTGAGATGCCGGTGACCGGTGTGAGCGGTGACAGTCCTGGTAATCATCCCGTTCGGAATCGCCAGCTTCAAACTCGTTCCCGCCGCGCCGCGGCCGCTGGGCCGCTAGATCGTCACTGAGGTCCGACGACCGCGGGCGCCCCTGCCGCGGCTGCCGGCTGCGCGCGAGCCGGGACCGGCCGATAATGCCGGAGTGCGCCAGGTGCTGTGTCCTGTGCTCATCGGGCGGGACGATGAGGTTCGGGTCCTGCTCGATGGACTCGACCGCGCCGCCGACGGCGAGGGTGGCGCCTTCGTCGTGACTGGGGAGGCCGGGGTCGGCAAGTCTCGGCTGGTCCGCGAGGTGGCGCAGGTGGCCGGCGCTCGTGGGCTGCCGGTCCTGACCGGCCGGGCCGTGGCCGGTGGGGCCGCGGTGCCGTTCCGGCCGCTGGCCGAGGCCGTCATGGGCGCGCTGCGCCGATCCGGCGGACGCGATCTGACGGAGCTGCGATCGTTTCGCCCCGCGCTCGGCCCACTGATGCCGGAGTGGCTTCCCGCCGAGCCGGTACCCGGTGCGACGTCCCCGGTGGTGCTCGGCGAGGCGCTGTTGCGTCTGCTCCACGTCCTCGGCGAGCAGCGCGGCTGTCTGCTCGTCCTCGAGGACCTGCACTGGGCCGACCCTGAGACACTGTCGATTGTGGAGTACCTGGCGGACAACCTGGCCACGGAACGCCTCGTCTGCCTGGCCACCCTCCGAGCGGACGAGGGCGGCGCGGGGCGGGCTCTGGTCGACTCGCTGGTCGCGCGTCGCGCGGCGCGGGCGGTCGAGCTGGCGCGACTGGATGACGCGGCGACCCTCCGCCTGGCTCGGGCGTGCCTGTCCACCCCGGCCCTGCCGGCAGCGGTCGAGACATTCCTCAGCGCCCACGCCGACGGCCTGCCGTTTCTGATCGAGGAGCTGCTCGCCGGGCTGGTGGCCCGCGGAGCGCTGGTCGAGCACGACGGACACTGGACCACGCGTGGCCCGCTGGACCGGCGAGTGCCGCCGACGTTCGCCGACGCGGTCGCCCGGCGGTTGGCCGCCCTGCCGTCGTACGCCCGGAGTGTGCTGCACGCCGCCGCGTTGCTCGGCCGGCGCTTCGAGTGGTCGTTGCTGCCCGCCGTCACCGGCCTGGGCGACGCCGAGGTCGTGACCGCCTTGCGCCAGGCCGTCGCAGCGCAGCTGGTGACCGCGGAGGACGGCGGCTTCCGGTTCCGGCACGCGCTGACCCGCGAGACGGTGCTGGGCGACCTGGTCGCGCCGGAACGGGCGAGCCTCGCCGGTCGGCTGCTGCGGGCGGTGGACGGGGCGCACCCCGACCTGACGGGAGCGTGGTGTGAGCTGGCGGCCGATCTCGCCGAGGCGGCTGGCGACCGGACCCGGGCGGCGGGGTTGTGGCTGACGGCCGGTCGGCGGGCCGTCACCGCGGGTGCCCTGGCCACGGCGCTGGAGACGCTGCGCCGGGCTCGACGGCTCGCGCCCGGCGACCCGGCGCTGACGGTGCCGATCGACATCGCGCTGACCGACGTGCTGGCTCAGTCCGGCGAGGTGGACCAGGCGTTCGAGCTGGGCAGCACGCTGCTGGCCCGACTGGAGGCGCCATCGCGCCACCCGGCGATCCGCGCCGACCTGCACCTGCGGCTGGCCCGCGCCGGGGTGGCAGCCGGCCGCTGGCGGGTCGCTGCGGATCATCTGGCGGCCATCCAGGAGCTGCCCGCCGATCAGCAGGCTGACACGGCGGCCGTCGTCGATGCGCTCGGCGCCCAGATCGCCCTGGGGCAGGCCCGGCTGGGCGAGGCGGACCGGCTGGCCTCGGCCGCCCTCACCGTGGCGGAGCGGGACGGGTTGCCCGCGGTCGCGTGTGAGGCGCTGGAGGTGCGTGGCCGGGTCGCCCGCCAGCGGGACCTGGCGGCGGCGGAGGCGGCGTTCACCCGCGAGCTGGCCGTGGCGACTGCCCACGGCCTGCAGTTGTGGCGTCTGCGTGCGCTGCACGAACTCGGCACGGTCGACCAGCTGCGCACCGAGAGCGTCGACCGGCTGCGGCAGGCACGCGAGCTGGCGGCCGAGGTCGGCGCTCTGGCGCTGGTCGCCACCCTGGACCTGCAGATCGCCGCGGGGCTGATCAAGCAGTTCCGCCCCGCGGAGGGCCTGGTGGCCGCCCGTGGCAGCGCCGAGCTGTCCCGTCGGCTTCGCCTGGCCACCCTGCCGATGGCGCTGGTCCTGCAGTCGGCGGCGCCCGCCCAACTGGGTCGCACCGACGACATGGAGGCTGGTCTGCGGGAGGCGCTGATCCTGGCCCCCGATGACCTGGACGTGCACGGCAGCGCCTGGGGCCATTGCCGGGCGACCGCGTCGTTGCTCGCCGAGGACCGCGCGCGGGCGCTGACCGAGATGACCACCGGCGCCCGCCTGCTGCAACGGTCGCCGGCCACCGTCGCCCCGCCGTTCCTCGGCTTGCGGGTGCTGCTGCTGGCGGTCTCCGGCGACGACGACGCCGCCCGGGCGGAGACCGATCGGGTGCGCGCGTCCGGCGCGACCCGGCACCGGGTGGTGGCCACTCTGCTCGGCTACGCCCAGGCGGTCCTGCTCGGCCGGACCGGGCGCCACGCCGAGGCCACAGCCGCGTTCGCCGCCGCGGACGCGGAGATGGGTCCGCTGGTCGCCTGGTACCGGCAGTACGCGCGCCGGTCGGCCGCCGAGGCGGCGCTGGCCGACGGCTGGGGTGACCCCGTGCCCTGGCTGCGGGAGGCGGCCGCCTACTTCGCCGCCCGCGGCGATCAGGGGGTGGCGGTCGCTTGCCGTGAGCTGTTGCGCCGCGCCGGAATTCCGGTTCCCCGGCCCGGTCGGGGCGATCCGAGGGTGCCGGCGAGACTTCGGGCGCTGGGCGTGACCAGCCGGGAGGCCGAGGTGCTGGGGTTGGTCGCCGAGGGTCTCACCAATCAGGAGATCGGCGCACGCCTGCACCTTTCGCCCCGGACGGTCGAGAAACACGTGGCCGGTCTGTTCGCCAAGACCGGCTGCCGGCGGCGCTCCCAGTTGGCTGGGTATTCCGCCCGGTTGTCTCCGTAGCCGGGCGGCCACGGAACGGGTGATCCTCCCGAAGCCGGCTGGGCCGGGCGGCAGCGAGCATCGGACTGCAGCGTCACCCGACCACCGGAGGAATCCCGATGACCACCTTTCCCGCCGCTGTGCACCACGTGGCGCTCACCGTCACCGACCTGGACGTGAGCCGGCCCTGGTACCGGCAGCTGCTCGGCACCGAACCCGTCGTCGACGACGATGTCCCGGCACTGCCCGGCCACCACAAGGGCTTCCACCACACCGTCTTCGTGTTGCCGAGCGGCGACATCCTCGCCCTCCACGCCCACGCCACCACGGACGGCTCCGATCGGTTCGACGAACATCGTCCCGGCCTCGACCACATCGGCTTCCGCTGCCGAGATCGCGACGAACTGGAACAGCTCGAGGCACACCTGGACGGACTCGGTCTGCGGCACGGCGGCATCGCCGAGGACGACCTCGGCGCCGGTCTGTCGTTTCGCGACCCCGACGACATCGCCCTCGAGTTCTGGGCGCCCCGCACGCCGGAGGAGGCGGCCCGATGACATCGAGCATCGATGCCGTCCTGCTGGCGGCCGTGAACAGCCGCGCGGTCCCGGCCGTCGTCGCGGTGGCCGCCGATCAGAACGGCGAGATCTACGAGGGAGCGGCCGGGCCCCGGACGACGGGCGGCAGCGACCCGGTCACCGCCGACAGCATCTTCCGGATCGCGTCCATGACCAAGATGATCTGCACCGTGGCCGCCCTCCAGCAGCGGGAACGCGGCACCCTCGACTTCGGCGCACCGGTCGAGACCTACTGCCCGGAGTTCGCTGCCGTACGGGTGCTCGACGGCTTCCAGAACGGTGAGCCGGTCCTGCGGACGCCCGCGACACGCGCGACCGTCAAGCAGTTGGTCACGCACACCACGGGCCTGTCCTACGGATTCTGGAACGCCGCCATCAACCGGTGGCAGAAGACCACCCGCGGCGGCGACGTCTTCACCACCCCAACGGTCGCCGACCCGGGCACCCGGTTCGAGTACGGCATCAACACCGACTGGCTCGGCAAGGTCGTGGAGGCCGCCGCCGGGCAGTCCCTGGACGAGTACCTGACCGACCACGTCTTCACACCGCTCGGCATGAAATCCACGACGTTCGTCCGCACCGACGACCAACGGCAACGCACCGTACCCGTGCACGACCGGACGCCCGCCGGCGGCTGGGTCGCCACCGACATCGACTGGGACCCGCGGCCCGGTTACTGGCCGGGCGGCCACGGCCTCTACTCCACGCCCCGCGACTTCCTGCAGGTCCAGCGCATGCTGCTTGGCGAAGGGTCCCTGGCCGGCACGACGGTTCTCTGGCCGTCATCGGTACGGGAAGCGTTCACCAACCAGATCGGCGACCTCTGGTTCCCCGCCGTGATCCGCACCGCGGACCCGGTGGCGAGCTGCGACTACCTCGCCGGTCCGAGCCTGAAATGGGGCTGGGGGCTGCTGCTGACCACCGAGGACCGACCGGGCCTACGGTCCGCGGGAACCGGCAGCTGGGCCGGCATGTTCAACACCTACTTCTGGGTGGACCCGGCCGCCCGGATCACCGGTGCCGTCTACACCCAGTCCCGGCCGTTCCTCGACCCCGACGTGCTGCGAACGTGCGCCGACTTCGAGCGGGCGCTGTACGCGTCGCACCGCTGAGGAGACTTCGATGGACCCGCGTGCGTACGAACGCTATCTCGTCCCCGTCCTGTTCGCACCGCTGGCCGAGGCTGTGCTCGCGGCCGCCGGCCCGCTTCCGGGCCGGCGGGTCCTCGACGCGGCGTGCGGCACCGGCATCGTGGCGCGCGGTGCCGCCGCCACCGCCGCCGAAACGACCGGCCTGGACAAGAGCCCGACAATGCTGGGGCTGGCGGCGCGCCTGGACTCCCGGGTGCGGTGGGTACCGGGTGACGCGGCCGCGCTGCCGTTCGCCGACCACAGCTTCGACGTGGCGTTCTGCCAACAGGGCCTGCAGTTCGCCACGGATCCGGCCGCCGCGCTGCGGGAGCTGCGCCGGGTCCTCGCGCCGGGTGGCCGGCTCGCGCTCGCCCTGTGGTGCGACATCTCCCGCTCCCCCGGCTTCGCCGCACTCGCGACGGTCCTCGACCAGCACGGCGGGCCCGGCGACCTGATGCGGGCACCGTTCCAGCTGAGTGACCCCGGCCATGTCCGCGCGCTGCTGACGGCCGCCGGCTTCGCACACGTCGGCCGTACCACCTGCGTGATCACCGCCCGATTCCCGTCGGTGCCGGAGTTCTTCGCCCGGCAGGTCGCCGCCTCCCCGCTGGCCACGGCGCTCGCCACGCTGGATCTGGGAATCCGACAAGCCATGATCGATGATCTCGAGGAGACTCTGGCCGACCGCCTCGACGACGACGGGCTGTTCTTCCCCGCCGAGAGCCACCTCGTCACCGCCGCCCGTCCCATCACGTAGCCTGCCGCCAGCCGGGCCGGGGTCGGTACATTGCTCCTCTGTCGAGCGGTGGCTGGTTGGCGGGCGGTGGGGTCGGCGCGGAGCGCTTGGTAGACGACGTCGGAGAGAGGCCCCTTGAGGATGCGGGCGGCTGGTCACAGCCTCACCCGGACGTCGGGTCGCTGGCCAGGATGGAGGAATCCGAGCAGTGCCGCTCCTTCCGCCTCGATCTCGGCTAACTGATCCGAGGCGAGCGAGCGGAAGGCGCGCACGTCCAGGGTCGCGGTGTCCCGGTCGTGGCTGACGCGCCAGGTCGCGGCGACCATCCCGTCGACGAGTACCGACGACGGCTGCAGGTTGGAGTCCGCGTGATAGCCGTGCGCGGCGAAGTCGACGTCGCCGGGTTCGCCGACGACCCGGCGGCGGTCGGCGTGGGACAGCAGCAGATTGTCATAGTCGTAGAGGAAGCGGACCGGGGCCGGGGTATCCGCGGGGGGTCGTGGCGCGTCGGGCAGGTCGAACAGCTCCGGCCCGTCGGTGTTGGCGAACACCCGGAGCTGTGGGCGGAGCCGGTCGGCGACTTCAGCGAGCCGGGTGAGCCCGCACCAGGCCTGTATGTCGCGGACCGTGGCCGGACCGAACGCGGCCAGATAGCGCAGCACGAGCCGCTCTACCGGCAACGCGGACAGCGGACGACCGAGCCAGCTGTCCACAGGTGCCTGCAGCGCGCGGCCGCTGCGCCCCCAGACCCCGCGCGGCGGCACCTGCACCATCGGCAGCCAGGCCCGTGCGGCCTGGGCCAGCGCGCCCGGGTTCCGGCCCGGGAACCGCCGCGCCAGCAGCCGGCCCAGTTCGGAGGCGATCAGTGGCTGCTCCTCGATGACTTCGCGGGCCGCGGCGACGAGCGCGTCGCGGTCCACGCCACGCAGGAACCGGCCGAAGGCGCCCATGGTGCTGCGCTCGATGGGCGGCTGGGTGAGCGGGCGGATGCCGAGCGCGTCGTCGGCGGTGAGCAGGTGGATCGTCGAGCGCATCACCGGCAGCCGCACCAATTGGCGGCTGCACAACAGGTCACCGACCGCGTCCGGGTCGAAGTCGGTCAGCCGCGTCCACAGCCCGACATACCAAGTCTGCGGGGTCTGCGCCTGAAGGCCGACCAGGTGTTCCACGACGGCAGGCACCGGCAGCTCCGCCCGTTCGAGCAGGAACTGCCGCGCCAGAGTTGCACGGTTGAGCACGCGTCGATCGAGGGCCCTCGTCATGTCAGCGATAGTGCCGCATCGCCGCCCGAAGGTCGGCCACCACGAGGTCGGGCTCCTCCATCGCCGCGAAGTGTCCGCCCCGGTCGAATCCCGTCCACCGCACCATCTGTTGGTCCGCTCGGCGATGCGGCGCACTGGGAAGCCGATGTCGTGCGGGAGTACCGCGACGGCCGTGGGAACAGTGGACGGCGGGTCCGGCTGACCCCAGTTCGCAGCGCCGTCGCGGTCGTACCGTGCCGATGAGCCGGCGGTGCCGTTGAGCCAGCAAATTTCGCGGCCATGCCGACCGCCCCGACTGATCAGGCCAAGATCCTCGAGTCGGCGCAGCCGGTCGAGGAGGACCCACCGTGAGATGCAGCCGGGGAGGCCGGCGGCAAGCGCGTTAACCCCCAACGGTCCGACGGCGCCGAGGTTGCTGAGAATCAGCAGGCTCCACCGGTCGCCGAGGTGTTCAACCGCCTTGATGAACGGACAGTAGTCGTCGGAATCGCCGGGAACCACGCCCGGATTTCGTGCGCGCTGAGCTGCGGATCTTTGCTGGGCCGAGCAGCAGTCGTCAGACGGTGAACCGCAGCCTCGACGGTTCGCCGCGGGCCAACCGGTCGGCGTGCGCGGTCACGTTCAAACCAGTCGCCGAGGCCCGCTCCGGCGGCCAGTCGCTCGACCACCCGCGCTTCGGTCGCCATCACCTCGGCCGCGGCGGTGAGCTGGGCGACCGCCTGGCCCGGATCGAGCACCACGATGCCGTCGTGGTCGGCGATCACGATGTCGCCCGGATGGACCGGCACGCCACCACAGCTGACCGTCTCCGCCAGCACGGCCAGGCGCGACGTCGTACCGGCCCGTGGACTCACGTGCCGGCTGTACACCGGCAGTCGACACGTGGCGATGAACCGCAGGTCCCGGTACCCGCCGTCGATGATGATCCCGGCCAGGTCCTTCGTCAGCGCGACCCGAGCGAACAACTCGCCCGCCAGCGCGGTCTCCCGTCCGCCGCCGTCGACCACCACCACGTCCCCGGGCGCGCTCTGCTCGATCGCCTGGATCACGCCCAAGAAGTCGTCGCGGCAGCGCACCGTCAGCGCCGGCCCGCACAGCATCGGGTTGGCCGACCGGCAGCGCAGGGCCGGCGACATGACGCGAATGTCTGCGACCGCATCGCACAA
>DASSAL010000258.1:0-15058 GCA_035685405.1 Actinoplanes sp.
CGGGCGGCCGGGCTGCGCCGGTGGGCGGTGGACACCGTGGCCGGTCCGGACGGCGACGTGCTGACCATTCCGTACTCCGACGTCGAGCGGCTGGCCGCCACCCTCGTCGGGTACGGCGCGGACGTCCGCGCGGACGGCCCGCCGGAGCTGCGGGAGGCGGTCATCCAGCAGCTCAAGGAGGTGGTGGCCCGGTACGACCGGCTGCCCGCGGCGGCGGTGCGACCATGACAGCCGAGTCGCGGGTGCCGCACCCGCGGACCTCCGCCGACCGGCTCGGCCGGCTGCTCAACCTGGTGCCGTACCTGCTCGCCCGGCCCGGCATCACGATCGCCGAGGCGGCCGCCGACCTGGACGTCACCGAACGGCAGCTGCGCGAGGATCTGGAGCTGCTGTGGGTGTGCGGGCTGCCCGGGTACGGGCCGGGCGATCTGATCGACATGGCGTTCGACGGCGACCGGGTGACCATCACCTACGACGCCGGCATCGACCGGCCGCTGCGGCTCACCCCGGACGAGGCGCTGGCGCTGGTGGTGGCGCTGCGGATGCTGGCCGAGACACCGGGCGCCGGGGACGCCGTGGACCGGGCGCTGGCCAAGATCGAGAGTGCCGCCGGCGACCTGGCCGACGCGCCGGTGGCGGTCCGGCTGCCGGCCAACGCCGAACGGCTGGACGCGATCCGCGGCGCGATCGAGCGCGGGCACGCGCTGCACCTGACGTACTACACCGCCACCCGGGACGAGACCACCGACCGCGTGGTGGACCCGATGCGGGTGCTGATGGTGGACGGCAAGAGCTACCTGGAGGCGTGGTGCCGCCGGGCCGAGGCCACCCGGATGTTCCGGGTGGACCGGATCGACGCGTTCACCGAGCTGGACGAGCCGGCCGCGCCGCCGGCCCAGGCCAAACCGCAGGACGTCCGGGACGGCGTCTTCCACCCCACCCCCGACCTGCCGCTGGTCACCCTGCGGGTGGGCCGCAGCAGTAGGTGGATCACCGAGTACTACCCGGTCGAGGAGGTCCGCAAGGACGGCGACGAGTGGGTGGTCGCGATGCGGGTGACCGACCTGGGCTGGGCGCAGCGGCTGCTCACCGGCGTCGGCCCGGACGTCACCGTGGTGGCCCCGCCGGAGCTGGTGGACCGGATCCGGGCGCAGGCCACGGTCGCGCTGAACCAGTACGCGACGCCATAGTTGGCTAGGCTGGCCGCCGTGGTGATGTGGATCCTGATCGCGGTGGTCGTGCTCGGCCTGATCGCGCTGGTCGCGGTGACCGTGCCGGTGGTGGGCCGGCTGGCCGGGCTGCAGCGGGCCGTGCGCCGGCTCGGGCGCCGCCGGCAGGAGGCGATGAACCTGCAGGCCGGTGCCGCCCAGCTGGTGCAGACGGTGCAGCACCTGCACCGCCGTGCGGAAACGATGCAGGAGCGGGTGGCCCTGATCAGAGCCGGTCACGGCGAGCCGACTGGCCGGCACGCGTTCCCGGGCCGCCACTGATGCCGGGTAAGCGCCCGGTTGTCCGGGACTTAGCCGAACCGTGGCCAACCCACAGCACCTAGCCGGGTTGCCCGGCCCAAACCCCACGTACGATGGACCAGCCACCTAGTAAGCGATCCGACCGACTGGAGTTCATCCATGGGTGCCCTCAAGCCATGGCACATCATCGTCTTCGTCGTCGTCCTCATCCTGCTCTTCGGCGCGAAGCGGCTGCCGGACGCCGCGCGCTCGCTGGGCCGGTCGCTGCGGATCATCAAGGCGGAGACCAAGGGCCTGGTCGACGACGACAACGTCGCCGAGAAGGCCGAACCGCAGCAGAGCCGCCAGCCGCTGTACCCGACCGAGATCCACCCGGGCCAGCCGGGCTATCAGCAGCCGCCGGGCTACCAGCAGCAGCCCGGATACCAGCAGCCGCAGCCGGGCTATCCGCAGCCCGGTTATCAGCAGCCGCAGCAGCCCCAGCAGCAGCCGTACGTGGACCCGGTGCAGCGCACCAACGACCGCTGACCCGCCATGGCGCCGCGTCTGGCCCTGCGCCGGAAGGGGCCGAGCAAGTTCGAGCAGGCCGCCGACGGCTCGATGACGCTGATCGAGCACGTCCGGGAGCTGCGCAACCGGCTGTTCTTCGCATCGCTGGGGATCGTGGCCGGCCTGATCGTCGGCTTCATCATCTCCCAGTGGGTGTTCGACATCCTCAAGGGCCCGTACTGCGCGCTCGACAGCTCCTGGTCGCTCAACGGCAACGGGGAGCGGGTCTGTAACTTCCTGGTGCTCAGCCCGACCGACGCGCTGATCCTGCGCCTCAAGATCGCGCTCTGGGTCGGCCTGATCGTCGGTGCACCGGTCTGGCTCTACCAGCTGTGGGCGTTCGTCGCGCCGGGCCTGCACAAGCACGAGCGCAAATGGGCGTACATCTTCGTGGCGATCGCCGCGCCGCTGTTCATCGGCGGTGCCGTGCTGGCGTACTTCGTGATCGAGCACAGCCTGCCGTTCATCATGGAATCCGGCATCATCGGCGAGACCACGCAGCTCGAGGTGACCGCGTACACCGGCTTCGTCACCACGATGATCCTGCTGTTCGGGGTGGCGTTCGAGTTCCCGCTGCTGCTGCTGATGCTGAACTTCACCGGTGTGGTCAGCGCGCGCCGGCTGCTCACCTGGTGGCGGGCGGTGACCTTCCTGTCGTTCGCCTTCGCCGCGATCGCGACGCCGGACCCGGGGCCGTTCGGGATGACGCTGCTCGCGCTGAGCATCGTCGCGCTGTACTTCGTGGCGGTCGGCGTGGCGTTTCTCAACGACAAGCGCAAGGGCCGCGGCAAGGAGATCTACGCGGGGCTCAGCGACGACGAGTTGTCGCCCCTGGAGGACACCCGCGAGCCGGTCGCCGCCGGTGACCGGATCGACGGGCCGGCACCGATCGAACGTCCCGCCCCGGTGGCCGCGCCGCTGCCGCTGGAAAGCCGTTACGACGACATGACGTAACCATGTCGTAGTCTGCCCGCTGTGACCGATGTGATCGCGGTGCTGGCCAACCCCGCCGCGGGCCGTGGCCGGCACCGCGGTCTGCTGCCGGCGGTGGCCGAGCGGCTCGGCAGCTCCGGCCGCCCGGTGCGGCTGCTGTCGGCGAACTCGTCGGAGGAGGCCGAGAAGGCCTGCCACGGGGCCGTGGCCGAGGGGGTGTCCGCGCTGGTCGCCGTGGGTGGCGACGGCACGGTACACCAGGCGTTGCAGGCGGTCGCCGGGCGGGACGTCGGGTTCGGGGTGATCCCGGCCGGCACCGGCAACGACTTCGCGGCCGGCACCGGCGTACCGCTGGACCCGATGAGCGCGGCCGACGCCGTCGCCGCCGCCCTGCGCGCCGGCCGGCACCACCGGTTCGATCTGGCCCGGATGACCGGGACCGACGGCGAGGTGCGCTGGTTCGGTGCGGTGCTGGCGGCCGGCTTCGACGCCATCGTCAACGAGCGTGCCAACCGGATGCGCTGGCCGCGCGGGCCCCGCCGGTACGACCTGGCGATCGCGCTGGAGATGGCCCGGCTGCGGCCGCGGGTGTACGCGCTGGAGATCGACGGCGTGGACCGGGGTTTCGAAGGGGTGCTGGTGGCCATCGGCAACTGCGAGAGCTACGGCGGCGGGCTGCGCATCCTGCCCGGCGCCGACCCGGCCGACGGGCTGCTGGACGTGCTGGTGGCGGCGCCGTTCGGCCGGGTGACGCTGGCCCGGCTCAAGCCCCGGCTGCGGCAGGGCACCCACGTGACCGACCGCCGGGTGACCACGTACCGGGCCCGGCAGGTGCGGATCCACGCCGACGACATCATCGGGTACGCCGACGGCGAGCGGATCGGGCCGCTGCCGCTGGAGGTGACCTGCGTCCCAGACGCGGTCCGCCTGCTCCGCTGACCCGCCCCCGCTCCGTTCCGGCCCGCCACGCTCCGCGCTGCCACGCTCCGCTCCGCCCCGCTCCGCTTCGGCCCGCCACGCAACGGCCCGCTTGGCCGGGATTCGGCGATCTTGGAGTTGTGGCTGCCCTTATAGGCGTGATGCCGGATTCGCGGGGCACCGAAACTCCTTGCTCGCGCGGCGCGAGACGAGCGCGGCGGGGAGGAGCGCAGCGCGGGAGGAGCGCGGAGCGGGAGAAGCGCGGCGCGGAGGTGCGGCGCGGAGGTGCGGCGCGGAGGGTGCGGCGCGGGAGGAGCGCGTAGCGGAAGGAGCGCGTAGCGGAAGGAGCGCGTAGCGGGAGGAGCGCGCAGCGGGGGAGTGCGGCGGGGATCGGGTCAAAGAAGTGATCGGACGGCCGCGACGATGGCGGACGGTGCGCGATACAGGTCCCGTGCGGTGAAGTAGCGAATCTGCCAGCCTCGGTCCGACAGCCAGTTGTGGCGTGTCCGGTCGGCTTGCATCCGGGCCGCGTCAAGATGTGACGAGCCGTCGTACTCGATGCCGACCCGGCGGAGCCGGTATCCGAGGTCCAGCCGGTACAGCGGCCGCCCGGCTCCGTCGTCGACCGAGATCTGCAGCTCAGGCGTCGGCAGGCGGCCGTCGAGCAGGACCAGCCGCAGCCGGCTCTCCTCGGCGCATTCGGCGCGGGGATCCGCCCACCCGACAAGTTCGCGGGCCTGGCGGATGCCGCGTAAGCCGGTGTGCCGGGCCAGTTCGGCGGCCAACTGTTCGGCGGTGCACAACTCGGCGCGAAGGACGGCGTCCAGCACCGGCAGGGCGTCGGCGCGGGGCAGGACGCGGGCGAGGTCGATGGCGCATCGATGCGGTGGCACGCACGGGACGCCGCCCCGCCAGACTGGATCGTGCACCGGCAGGACTGAGGCGTGCGCTGATACGCCGCGGATCGCCGGCACGGCGACGCCGGGCGGAACGATGACATGCAGTCGTCCGTACGGAGCAACTGGCAGCCCGTACGCCGACGCAGCGCTGTGGTGGCCGAGCACCGATCCAGGTGGCAGACGAAGGAAGAGGGCGCGCAGATCGCCTACCCCGACGCCAGGGTTCGCGTACACCCCTCGGGTCGGCCTTGTCAGAACGCCACGCTCCAGTGCACTGCGGATGTTCTGTCGTGACCACCCGCGCCGTACCAGTTCGCCATACCGCCTCACCCCCGTACTGTCCCGCGCTGATCACCGCCCCCGCCGTGCCCTGTGGACAACGCCCGCGATCTTGGACTTATGGTTGGCCATTCGAGCCCTATGTCCGTTCTGTGGGCACCAGAAGTCCAAGATCGGCGGCACAAGTCCAAGATCGGCGGCGAGAAGTCCAAGGTCGGCGGTGTTAGGTCGGGCAGCCGGCCAGGGCGAGGGTGGCGCTGAGGCCGTTGGTGCGGCCGGGCTCGGCGGCCGGCAGCACCAGGGCGGCGCAGCCGGCCTTCACCGCACCGGCGTCGGCCGGGGTGTCGCCGACCATCAGGGTTCGGTCCGGCTCGGTGCCGACCAGGGCGCAGGCGCGCAGGAAGATCGCCGGATCCGGTTTGCAGCGGCCCACCTCGTACGACAGCACGAACGCGTCGACCAGGCCGGCCAGGCCCCAGGCGGCGAAGTGCGGCCGGATGTCGAAGCCGATGTTGCTCACCACACCGACCTTGATCCCGTGGGCGTGCAGGGTGCGCAGGGTGGCTTCGGTGTCCGCGTACGGCAGCCAGCCCTCCGGGCCCAGCAGCCGCTCGTACAGGGCGTCGGCCAGGCCGGCCACGTCGCAGGGCACGGTGGCCGCCAGGCCGGTGTAGGCGGCGCGGTGGCTGTGCTCGTACAGATCCCGCTCGGCCCAGTGTTCGGCCAGGTGCGGCGGCACCCGATGCGGCAGCGGCCCACCGGCCCGCCCGGCGGTCACCAGCCGGTCGGCCAGCGCGGTGGCCCGGCCCCGGTCCAGCTCGGCGCCGCACGCCGCCGCGGCCTTCATCACCCAGGCCACCGGGTCCTCGACCTGGGCCAGCGTGCCGTGGAAGTCGAAGAGCACGGCGTCGACCTGCCGCCGGTACGGAGCAGGGTCGGTCGGTTCGTCCGGCACGCGTGAACGATACCGAGCCCGCCCGTCGGCGCTGTGCGCAACCGGCCGGGCGGAGTTCTGTCACACCCACGAACTAGCCTGGGTGCATGACAAGTCCCGCCGAACGCTATGCCCGGTCGAAGCGGCGGGCGGCGCGACTGGCCCGGTTTCCGGCGCTCGACGACTTCATGCTCGACGTGGGCTTCGACCTCGACGACTTCCAGCGGCAGGCGTGCGAGGCGCTGGAGGGCGGCGGCGGCGTGCTGGTCTGCGCGCCCACCGGCGCCGGCAAGACCGTGGTCGGCGAGTTCGCCGTCCACCTGGCGCTGCGCTCGGCCACCACGCGGCAGAAATGCTTCTACACCACGCCGATCAAGGCGCTGTCCAACCAGAAATATCACGACCTGGTGGAGCGCTACGGTCCGGAACAGGTCGGCCTGCTCACCGGCGACAACTCGATCAACGGCGACGCCCCGGTGGTGGTGATGACCACCGAGGTGCTGCGCAACATGCTCTACTCCGGCTCGGCGAGCCTGGCCGGCCTGGCGTACGTGGTGATGGACGAGGTGCACTACCTGGCCGACCGGTTCCGCGGCGCGGTCTGGGAAGAGGTCATCATCCATCTGCCGGCGTCCGTCACGCTGGTCTCGCTGTCCGCCACGGTGAGCAACTACGAGGAGTTCGCCGACTGGCTGGTCACCGTGCGCGGCAAGACCGAGGTGATCGTCAGTGAGCACCGGCCGGTGCCGCTGTGGCAGCACATGCTGGTCGGCAGGCGGATGTTCGACCTGTTCCACGACGCCGACGCGGCCCGCAAACACGACGTGCACCCGGAGCTGCTGCGCTACACCCGCGAGATGCTGCGCCGGCTGGAGATGACCGATCGGGCCGCCGGTCCGGGCTGGTCCGGGCGCGGCGGCCGGCCGCGCCGCTGGCTGCCGCCGCCGCGGGCCGAGGTGGTCGAGCGCCTGGAGCGGGCCGACCTGCTCCCGGCCATCCTGTTCATCTTCAGCCGGGCCGGCTGCGACGCCGCGGTGCAGCAGTGCCTGGCCGCCGGGTTGCGGCTGACCGACGCCGAGGAACGCGCCGAGATCCGCCGGATCGCGCAGGCCCGGGTGGCCGGGGTGCCCACCGAAGACCTGACCGTGCTCGGCTACTGGGATTGGCTGGACGGGCTGGAGCGCGGGGTGGCCGCGCACCACGCGGGCATGCTGCCGGCGTTCAAGGAAGCGGTCGAGGAGTGTTTCGTCCGCGGCCTGGTCAAGGCGGTGTTCGCCACCGAGACGCTGGCCCTGGGGATCAACATGCCGGCCCGCTGCGTGGTGCTGGAACGCCTGGTCAAGTTCAACGGCGAGGCGCACGTGGACCTGACGCCGGGGGAGTACACCCAGCTCACCGGCCGGGCCGGGCGCCGCGGCATCGACGTCGAGGGACACGCGGTGGTGCTGTGGAGCCCGGAGGTGGACCCCCGGCACGTGGCCGGCCTGGCGTCCACCCGGACATACCCGCTGCGCTCGTCCTTCCGGCCGTCGTACAACATGGCGGTCAACCTGGTCGGCACGGTCGGGGCGGCGCGCGCCCGGGATCTGCTGGAGTCCTCGTTCGCCCAGTTCCAGGCGGACCGGTCGGTGGTCGGCCTGGCCCGGCAGGTGCAGCGCAACGCCGAGACGATGCAGACGTACGCCGGGAACGCCACCTGCCACCACGGCGACTTCGACGAATACTTCGCCATCCGGGTGGCGATCAGCGAGCGGGAACGCGCACTGGCCCGGCAGGGCGCCTCGCAGCGCCGGGCCGCGGCGGTGTCGTCGCTGGAGCGGCTGCGCGTGGGTGATGTGATCCGGGTGCCGCAGGGCCGCCGTGCCGGGCTCGCCGTGGTGCTCGAGCCGCCCACCGGCGGGTTCGGGGAGCCCCGCCCGATGGTGCTCACCCAGGACCGCTGGGCCGGGCGGGTGAGCCCGGCCGACTTCCCCGGCGCGGTGGACGTGCTGGACCGCATCCGGGTGCCGAAGAACTTCAACCCGCGCTCCCCGGCGGCGCGGCGTGACCTGGCCGCTTCGGTAAGCGCCACCGGCCTGGACCGGCACTCGTCCGGCGGCCGGCGCCGGCACCGGGTCGGCACCGACGGCGAGGACCCGGAGATCGCGCTGCTCAGGGTGGAGCTGCGCGGGCACCCCTGCCACGCCTGCCCGGACCGGGAGGAACACGCCCGCTGGGCGGAACGCCGGCACCGGCTGGAGCGCGACACCGAGGCGCTGCGCGCGAAGGTGGCCGGGCGGACCGGCTCGCTGGCGCGCACCTTCGACCAGGTGTGCGCGGTGCTGATCGACCGCGGCTACCTGACCGGCGACGGCGGCGTGACCGGCGCCGGGCAGATGCTCGGGCGGATCTGGACCGAGGCCGACCTGCTGGTCGCCGAGTGCCTGCGCCGCGACGTCTGGGCCGGCCTGTCCCCGGCGGAGCTGGCGGCCGCCGTCTCGACGGTGCTGTACGAGTCCCGGCGCGAAGGCGACGAGCGGGTCTCGCTGCCCAAGGGCCCGGTCGCCGCGGCGGCCGAGGCCACCACCCGGCTCTGGACCGAGATCGAGGCGGAGGAGGCGGCGCACGGCCTGTCCCTGACCCGCGAGCCGGACCCCGGTTTCGTCTGGCCGATGTACCGCTGGGCCCGCGGCGAGCCCCTGGCCAAGGTGCTGGCCAGCAGCGGCAGCTACGACTCGGACATGCCGGCCGGTGACTTCGTGCGGTGGGCCCGCCAGGTGCTCGACCTACTGGGTCAGCTCAAGGACGCGCCGGCGGCGGCACCGGAGGTAAGGGAGACCGCCAAGGAGGCGATCGCGTCGGTGAACCGCGGCGTGCTGGTGTACCAGACGGGTCTGTAAGCGCCGAGCCGTCACGCCGGCAGTCGGGCCGGCGCGCGGGCCGGTGCTTGGGCCGTCGTTTGGGCCGGCACGCGGGCCGGTGTGTGATCTGGCGCGTGGGCTGGCATGCGCGCCGGTGTGTGATCTGGCGCGTGGGCTGGCACGCGGTGGCTGAGCACCGGCCGGGCGAACCCCTTCAGCGGGGACCGGTCCGGCAGCGCGGTCAGCTCCGGGCGCCCGGCCCGGGCGTACGCCCGCGGGCCGATCTGCACCTCTCCCGGCCCGGCCGCCGCGCACAGCCGCTGGGCCAGATTCACCGGGCGGCCCCAGACGCCGTACCCGGCCGGCGGCCAGGACGGGGTCACGAACACGTCGCCGTACTCGACGCCGACGTGCACCGACGGCCGCACCACCTGCGGGCCGCCGGCCGCCACCATGGCCAGGCCGGCCCGGACCGCGCGGTCGGCCTCGTCGCCGGCCGTGACGCGCAGCCCGAAGACGCACATGAACCCGTCGCCGAGCACCTGCTGGATCTCACCGCCGTACCGGCCGGCGATCGACGCCAGATCATCCAGCAGCGGGCGGACCACCTGATAGACGATCTCCGGTTCAACCGTCTCGACCAGCCGGGTGAAGCCGGTGAGGTCGGCGAACAACACGGCGGCGGGCCGCCGGTGACCGGTCGCGGCGGGCATGTCGTTCTCCAGCACAACATCCACGAAGAGTCAGAGAGCCGACCGTCCACCCAGATACACGATTCCAGCGGCGCCGTGAGCGGTGAAGGCGCACCAGGTGACGTAGGCCGCCGGGTCGTCCGATCCAGACGGTCGCGCGCATACCGTGCACCGGCAATCCGGCGGAGCCGCAGCCGGGTCAGGCTGGCCGCGCCGCCCGGCGTCGACCCGGCACCGGACGTGTTCCCGGACGACACCGAGATCACCGCCGACGAGGTGGGGTGTTTTCGCGTTCCCGGCGTGCCGGCGCGGCCCGATCCGGATCGAGTGCACGGTAGCCGGCCGCCGGCTGGCCACCGAGTGGATCAGCAACTGACGACCCGGGCCGGTGCCGGGACCCGCGGTCAGGACCAGGTGCGGGCGTGCGCGGCGAAGAACTCCGGGTCGGTGTGCACCGGTACGACACACAGCAGGTGACCACCGGGCGCCCGCAGGATGTGGCAGTCCAGCCACCGGGCCACCTCGACCGCGCCCAGCCCGGTGAGCCGGGCGGTCTCCGCGGCCACGTCGTCGGTCTCGATGTCCACGTGATAGCGCGGCGCGTCGTCCACCGCCTGCACGTCGACGGTCAGCATCGGGTGGGCGTCACGCAACGCAATGAACTGTTCCTCACCCGGGACCGGCCGGGCCGGCACGCCGAGCGCCGCGCTCCAGAACTCGGCGGCGGCCGGCGCCTCGCTCTCCGGCGTGTCGATGAACAGTCCGTACAGGCGGCTGCGATGCATGACGGCCAGGTTAACCTTCCGGCATGACCGCCGCGCGGACGATCACGGACGGGCCGGAGACCTTCCGCCCGGCCTGGTCCGCTACCGGCCGTTCGCGTTGGGAGGACGCCATGCCCACCGTCACACCGCTGGTCGACCGGACGTGAGCGCCGGTGAGGTGGTCGCCGCGGCCCAGGCGCGGGCCCGCGCCCTGGCGGCCGGCGACCGGGCGGCGCTGACCCGGCTGCTGCATCCACAGTTCCGCTGGACCACGCACCGCGGCGCGGTGCTGGACCGGGCGGCCTATCTGGAGGCCAACACCGGCAGCGGCCTGGCATGGGTGTCCCAGCAGCTCGACGACGTGGACGTCCAGGTGGTCGACGACCGGGTCGCGGTGCTCACCGCCTGGGTGACCGACGTGGTGGCGCGGGACGGGCCGGAGCGGACGTTCCGGATGCGGCTGACCCAGACCTGGGTGCGGACCTGGGACGGCTGGGTGTGCCTGGCCGGGCACGCCGGGCCGACATCCGTCGCCGCCGACGCATGACAAACGGCGGGGGGACGGGGGACAGCGCGGCGTGACCCTCGGGCGCATCGAGGAAGGAACGCGCCATGCTCACCGTCGACGCGGTCGCGTACGCCGCCGGGAGACCGCCGCCGCAACGGCCGCCGGGGAGGATGGGCGACGTGGAGGACGACCTTCAACTGGCCCGCCGGGCGGCGCTGGCCGGCTCCGGGGTGGCGATGCGGTACTTCGCCGCCGTTGCCGGCCTGCGCCGCGAGCGGAAGCTGGACGGCAGCGTGGTGACCGAGGCGGACCGCGCGGTGGAGGCGACCATCCGGGCGGTGCTGACCGGGGCCCGCCCCTCCGACGCGGTGCTGGGCGAGGAGGGCGGCGAGAGCGCCGGGGCCGGCCGCCGGCGCTGGATCATCGACCCGATCGACGGGACCGCGCTGTTCGTGGCCGGCGACGACCGGTGGCTGGTGCTGCTGGCGCTGGAGGTGGACGCCCGGATCGAGGTCGGTGTCGCGGTGGTCCCGGTGCAGCGCCGGATCTGGTGGGCGCGCCGCGGCCACGGCGCTTGGGAAGCCACGATCGGCGGCCAGCCACACCGGATCACCGCCGCCGCGGCCGGCCCGAGCCGCACGGCCGACGCGGCCGGCCCGGCCCGGCCGGACGATCCCGCCACCGGCGCGGACGGTCTGGCCGGCCGGAGATTCGCGGTGCTGCCCAGCCATGACGACGCTGCCGGCGCGAACGTCGTGCCGAAGGCGCCCGACGTGGTCGCCCCGCTCCTGGCGATCGCCCCGGCGCGACCCTGGGACCTGCACCCGCCGCTGCTCGTCGCCCGCGGCGACCTCGACCTGGCGGTGCAGACCAGTGGCATGGTCTGGGACTTCGCCGCCACCTCGCTGATCGTGGCCGAGGCCGGCGGCGTCTATCGTTCGTTCGCCGGCGGGCGGCAGCCGCAGGCCGGCCCGTCAGTGTTCGCCGCGACCGAGCGGATCGCCGCGGCGGCGTTACGGCGTCTGCTGGGCGGCGACGAGGCTGAACAGCGCGCCCAATGACAGCACCACGCCGACGATGCCGAACACCCGGCCGTACAGCGCCGCGCTGAGCCCTCGCGGCCGGTCGCCGCGGAAGCTCAGCACGATCGCCACGATGCCCAGCACGCCGCCGGCCACGCAGAACGCGGTGGGCAGCGACAGGATCCCGAGAATCAGCGCCGCCCGCCCGGAGCCGCGGCGGGTGGCCGGGAGCACGGCGGCCGGTGGCCGCCAGGCGTACTCCGGCGGCAGGTCGCTGAGCTGGGCGGCCAGCTCGGAGGCGTACGTGGCGGCGCCGACCGCGGCGATCCGGGCATCGTATCCGGCCAGGTCGAGCCGGCCCTCGTCCAGCGCCGTGGTGAGCAGGGCGATCACCTCGGACCGTTCGGCGACGCTGACCCGCTCGTCCCTCACATACCGGACGATAACCGGCCCGAACCTAGCTGAGCTCTCGTTTCAGCAGCTTGCCGGTGGCGGTCATCGGCAGCGAGTCGACGAACGTGACCATCCGCGGGTACTTGTAGCTCGCCATCTGCTCCCGGCACCAGGCGATCAGTTCCTCCTCGGTGACGGTGGCCGCCTCGGTGCGGATCACGTACGCCTTGATCTCCTCGCCGTGCTGCTCGTGCGGCACGCCGATCACCGCGGCCAGGGACACCGCCTCGTGGGTCATCAGCACCTCTTCGATCTCCCGCGGGTAGACGTTGAAGCCACCCCGGATGATCATGTCCTTGGCCCGGTCGACGATGTAGTAGAAGCCGTCCTTGTCACGCCGGGCCAGGTCGCCGCTGCGGAACCAGCCGTCCCGCATCACCTCGGCGGTCGCCTCCGGCCGGTTGTAGTAGCCACGCATGATGTTGTGGCCGCGGATGGCGATCTCGCCGATCTCGTCGGCGCCCTCGACGGTGTTCCACTCCGGGTCGATCAGCTTCACCTCGACGCCCCAGATCGGGATGCCGATCGAGCCGGGCCGCGGATCCCGGAGCGGGTCGGAGAAGGTGGCCACCGGTGACGTCTCGGACAGACCGTACCCCTCCAGGATCTGCACCCCGAAGCGCTGCCGGACCTGATTGATGATCTCCACCGGCAGGCTGGACCCGCCGGACACGGCGACCCGCATGTTGTCCGCGATGCGCTCCACGTCGACGCCCTCGGACAGCGCGTTGAGCAGTCCCCAGTACATCGTCGGCACGCCGGCGAAGAAGGTGACGTTCTCGCTCTCCAGCAGCTTCACCGCCGCGGCCGCGTCGAAGCGGGGGAGCAGCACCAAGGTGGCCGCGGTGGCGAACCCGGCGTTCATGTTCACCGTCGAGCCGAACGAGTGGAACAGCGGAAGCACCAGCAGGTGGGTGTCCGTGGCCGGGGTGGATTTGAACAGCCGGTTACAGGTCAGCGCGTTGAGGACCAGGTTGGAGTGGGACAGCTCGGCGCCCTTGGCCTGCCCGGTGGTGCCGCTGGTGTAGAGGATGACCGCCGGGTCGGTCTCGGCGGCCAGCACGGTCTCGAACACCGGTGGCTGCCCGGCCAGCGCCTGGCCCAGGGTCTCGGCGCCCTCGATCGGCGAGGCGGCGGCCGGGTCGGCGGTGATCAGGAAGAACTGCTCGCAGCCGGCCGCCTGGCCGAAGCCGGCGTACCCCTCGGTGCCCATCGGCAGCTCGGGGGTGCCCTGGAAGCAGAAGTACGCCCTGGCCTCGGAGTCGTTCAGGTGGTACGCGACCTCCCGGCCCTTGAGCAGCACGTTCAGCGGGACCACCACGCCGCCGGCCTTGAGGATGCCGTAGTAGACGATCGGGAAGTACGGCAGGTTGGGGCACGACAGCGCCACCTTGTCGCCGGGCCGGATACCGCGCGCCACCAGCAGGTTCGCGACCTGGTTGGCGGCCCCGTTCACCTGTGCGTACGACAACCGGGTCTCACCCAACACCACCGCGGTCCGCTCGGCGTGGTGGCGGGCAGAGTCCTCGAGCAGGATCGACAGGTTGAGCATGGCGCTTCCTCCCAGGTGTGACGGCCGTCTCATGGAAGCATGCCAGCCGATCCGGGAAAACGGCGCGCTAGCCGGCGCGGAGCTGGTCCAGCACCAGCGGGTCGATAGCGCCGGGCACGACGCGTTCCTCGAGGTTGGCGATGCCGGCCCAGGACGCCAGCGCCTCGTCCAGGTCGGCCGGCGCGGCGCCGGGCGGATGGCCGGCCGCGGTCAGCAGCGCCCGCACCTCGACCTCGGTGTCGCCGGTCAGCGGGAGCAGCGTCGCTGGGTCCGGCCGCTCGAAGTAGAGGGTGTGCATGACCATCAGGCGGGCCAGCTCGGCGACCGGGTCCGGGTGGTCGTCGACGCGCAGATCCACCATCACGTCGCTGGTTCCGCCGTACCCCATGCCCTTGGCCACCACCAGCAGCGCCGCGCTCTGCCGCCCGCGCCGGTCGCCGCCGGCCGCGTCACCGGCGCGCAGGGCGGCCAGCAACCGGTACGCCAGGCGCGGGTTGGCCGCCTCGGCCAGCCACGCGCCTTCCATGTCGGCGACCACGGCCGGCCCGGCCAGCATGTTGCCCTGGATCGCGTACCCGTCGCCGGCCGTCCCGCCCGCCCAGGCGTGGCAGGCCGGCCCGGTCCAGCCGGCGCCGGCGCCCGCCGTCCCGACCACACCGACCTGCCGGTGGTCGACCGGTCCGCCGTCCGTACGCAGCAACTCGGCCACCGTCTCCGGCGCGGACCGGCCCCCGCGCAGCAGCCGCAGGCCGTCCTCCTTGTAGGCCAAGTTCGCGTACGACTGAGTGGCCACCGCGCCCACGTCGGCCAGCGCCGCCGGCACGGCCGCACCGGCGGCGAGGAACTTGCTGGCCACCGCAACGCCGAGCGCACCGCCGTCGGCCGAGCGGGCCACGATGGAGAAGGTCACGGCGCCAGGGTACGACCGGCGGCGGCCGACCGGCGCGGGGCGATTGTCGTACGGGCGTGTCACTCTTGGGCGGGGGACACCCGCCCGGAGGTGGAGGAACACCATGAGTGACGCAGGTGCGCGGCCGCGCAGCGAGACCTTTCCGTACGCCGGCGCGACCGTCGAGATGGTCGACGCCACCACGATGCTGGCTGCCGCCCGGGTGAACCCGGTCGAGCTGCTGCGCCGGGCCACCTGGCCGGCGCCGGTGCAGCGGGTCGGCCTCACGATGGCCAGCACGGACACGCCGGCCGGCCCGGTGCACGTGTTCAGCTCGGAGATCAGCACCGCGGCCGA
>DASSAL010000259.1:0-4791 GCA_035685405.1 Actinoplanes sp.
GGCGGGCCGGGAGCCGAGCGTGACGCTCGCTCCCAGGCCCGCCTGCGCGTAGACCTCCCTGGCCTGCTCGTCCGACATCAGGCCGTTGCCGCGGACGCCGTGGACGCGAGCTCCTCGCCGAAGCGCGCCCGCTTGACGAACTGCCCCGCACCCGGCTCCGCGACGAGCTCGTCGTTCTCCACGAACACCTGCCCACGGACGAGGACGACCTCGGGCGCGCCGGTCACCTCCTCGCCCTCGAAGAGGTTGTAGTTGACGTTCGTGTGGTGCGTCTTCGCCGAGATCGTCAGCTTCCTCTCCGGGTCCCAGACAACGATGTCGGCGTCCGAGCCCGGGGCGATGACGCCCTTGCGCGGGTACAGGCCGAACATCCGGGCCGGCGTGGTAGCGATCGTCTCCACCCACCGCTCGACCGACAGCTTGCCGTCGACGACGCCCTGGTAGAGCAGGTCGACCCGGTGCTCGACGGTGCCGATGCCGTTCGGGATCTTCGAGAAGTCGCCCAGCCCCAGCTCCTTCTGCTCCTTCATGCAGAACGGGCAGTGGTCGGTCGACACGATGGCCAGGTCGTTCGTGCGCAGGCCGCGCCACAGGTTGTCGCGGTGCGGCTCGTGCTTGGTGCGCAGCGGCGGCGACGCGACCCACTTGGCGCCCTCGAAGCCGGGCGCGCCCAGCTGGTCCTCGAGCGTCAGGTAGAGGTACTGCGGGCAGGTCTCGGCGAACACGTTGCGGCCGGTGTCCCGCGCGGCCTTGACCTGCTCCAGCGCCTTGGACGCGGACAGGTGCACGATGTAGAGCGGGCAGTCCGCGGCCACGCTGGCCAGCCAGATGGCCCGGCTGGTGGCCTCCGCCTCGAGCTCCTGCGGCCGGGTGATGCCATGGAAGATCGGGTCCGTCTCGCCGCGTTCCAACGCCTGCTTGACCAGGACGTCGATGGCGATGCCGTTCTCTGCGTGCATCATGATCATCGACCCGTTGGACCGGGCCTTCTGCATCGCCCGCAGGATCTGCCCGTCGTCGGAGTAGAGGACCCCGGGGTACGCCATGAACAGCTTGAAGCTGGTGATGCCCTCGTCGCTGACCAACTGGTCCATGGCCTTGAGCGAGTCGTCGTCCACGCCGCCGAGGATCATGTGGAAGGCGTAGTCGATGTGGCAGTTGCCGGTCGCCTTCTGATGCCAGGCGGCCAGGCTGTCCTGCACCACCTCGCCGTACCGCTGGACCGCGAAGTCGATGATCGTCGTGGTGCCGCCGATCGCCGCCGCCCGGGTCCCGGTGTCGAAGGTGTCGCTGGCCTCGGTGCCGCCGAACGGCATCTGCATGTGGGTGTGCGCGTCGATGCCGCCCGGGATCACGTACTTGCCGGTGGCGTCGATGGCCTCGGGACCGTCAGGTGCCCGGCCGGGCGCGAAGATCGCCGCGATCGTCTCGCCGTCGACCAGCACGTCACCCGGGTACGGCCCGCTCGGCCCGACGACGGTGCCGCCCTTGATCAGCTTGCTCACAGTTCCACCGTCCGCGTGTAGGTCTCCGGCCGGCGGTCCCGGTAGAACTGCCACCGCTCGCGGACCGTCCGGATGAGCGAAAGGTCCAGGTCGCGGATGATCAGCTCGGCCTCGTACGTGTCGCCGACATCGCCGACGAACTTGCCCTCCGGGTCGACGAAGTAGGACTGGCCGTAGAAGTCGTTGTCGCCCAGCGGCTCGCCGCCCACCCGGTTGATCGCGCCGATGAAGTACTCATTTGCCACCGCGCTGGCCGGCTGCTCGAGCTGCCACAGGTAGGCGGACAGGCCACGGCTGGTGGCCGACGGGTTGAACACGATCTGCGCACCGCCCAGACCCAGTTCCCGCCAGCCCTCCGGGAAGTGCCGGTCGTAGCAGATGTAGACACCGACCTTGCCGATCGCGGTGTCGAACACCGGGTAGCCCAGGTTGCCGGGACGGAAGTAGAACTTCTCCCAGAAGCCCTTCACCTGCGGGATGTGGTGCTTGCGGTACTTGCCGAGGTACGTGCCGTCGGCGTCCACCACCGCCGCGGTGTTGTAGAGGACGCCCTCCTGCTCCTTCTCGTACATCGGCAGGACCGTCACCATGCCCAGTTCGGCGGCCAGCGCCTGGAACCGCTCGGTGGTGGGCCCGGGGATGGACTCCGCGTACTCGTAGTACGCGGCGTCCTGCACCTGGCAGAAGTAGGGGCCGTAGAACAGCTCCTGGAAGCAGATCACCTTGGCGCCCTGCGCCGCGGCGTCACGCGCGTAATCCTCGTGCGCCTTGATCATCGACTCTTTGTCGCCCGTCCAGGTGGTCTGGACGAGGGCGGCACGGACGACATCGCTCATCGCAGCTGCCCCTTCCTTATGGCTGTGGCGTAGGTCACTCCTTGATTGTTATGGCTACCCCACGCCCTGTCACCGGCTTGACAGCAGGTCCGGCTGCGGTAGGACACTACGACACAGGTTCAGGCGAACAAAGACCTTGCTGTTCGGAGACGGAATTTTGCTGACGCTCATCGCGGGCGCCGTGGAGGACCGCACCGCCCGCGGGATCGCCGCGGCGGTGAGCCGCCTGGTCTCGGCCGGCAGCCTGCCAACCGGCACCCGGCTGCCCACCGTCCGCGACGTGGCGCGGGAGCTGGGGGTCAGCCCGACCACGGTCTCCGAGGCCTGGCAGAGCCTGCTGCGGGCGGGCGCGATCCAGACCCGCGGCCGGTCCGGCACGTTCGTCGCTGCGCTGCCCCGGCAACGCCTGCGGTACGCCCAGATGGGCGCGCCCGCGCTGCCCACCGACCTGTCCACCGGCGTGCCCGACCACGATCTGCTGCCCGACCTGAGCGGTGCCCTGAAGCGGCTCGGCGACGGCCGGTCGACCACGAGCTATCTCGACGCGCCGGTGCTGCCCGCGCTGGAGGAGGCGATCCGGTGCCGGCTGCCGTTCCAGCCGGAGCGGATCACCGTGGTGGACGGAGCGCTGGACGCGCTGGACCGGATCACCTCGGCGGTGGTCCGGTTCGGCGATCACGTGCTGGTCGAGGACCCCACCTTTCCGCCCCTGCTGGATCTCGTCGACGCCGTCGGCGCCAGCGTGGTCGGCGTACCGCTGGACGCCGACGGCCCGGCGCTGCACGCGCTCGCCGCCGACCTCCGCCCGGTGGCGTTCTACCTCCAACCCCGGGCCCAGAACCCGACCGGCGTCACCGTGACCCGCGACCGCGCGGCCGCCATCGCCCGGTTCGTTTCCGGCATTCCCGACATGGTGGTGGTGGAGGACGACCACGCCGGGGACATCGCCTCAGCGGCACCGGTCAGCGTCGGCGCGTTCCTGCCCGAGCGGACGGTGCACGTGTCCAGCTTCTCCAAGAGCCACGGCCCCGACCTGCGCCTGGCCGCGGTCGGCGGGCCCGCCTCGCTGGTCTCCGCGGTGGCCGACCGCCGGCTGCTGGGCCCGGGCTGGTCCTCCCGCCTGCTCCAGGCCGTCCTGCTCGACCTGCTGTCCGACCCGGCGGCGATCGCGGCGGTCGGTGCCGCCCGCGACGAGTACGCCCGGCGCCGGGCCGGCCTGCTGAAGGCGCTGGACCGGCACGGCGTGACCGCCACCGCCGCCGACGGCATCAACCTGTGGATGACCGTCGAGGACCAGCAGTACGCGATGGTCACCCTGGCCGCGCACGGCGTCGCGGTGGCTCCCGGCGCACCGTTCCTGGTCAGTCCCGGCGGCACCGACCACGTCCGGGTGACCGCCGGCCTGGTCCGGGACGGCTTCGACGACCTCGCATCCATCCTGGCCTCGGCCGCCGGCTCGGTGCAGCGCGGCAGCGGCCCCCGTACCCACGCCCATCCGCGCGGCTGGCGCTGACCCCCCTGGAGGAACCTCATGACCGACGATCTGCTGTCCCGCCACCACGCCGTGATGCCCGCGTGGATGCCGATCTACTACGGCGACGAGGCGATCGAGATCGTCTCCGGGTCCGGCCGCCGGGTCACCGACGCCCACGGCCGCAGCTATCTCGACTTCTTCGGCGGCGTGCTGACCACGATGATCGGGTACGACGTCCCGGAGATCCGGGCGGCGGTGGAGGAGCAGCTGCGGACCGGGGTCGCGCACACCTCCACGCTGTACCTGATCCGGCACCAGGTGGAGCTGGCCGAGAAGATCGCCCGGGTCTCCGGCATCCCGGACGCGCGGGTGTTCTTCACCAACTCCGGCACCGAGGCGAACGAGGCGGCCATGCTGATGGCCACCAACGTCCGCAAGACCAACCAGATCCTGGCGATCAAGAACAGCTACCACGGCCGCAGCTTCGGCACCATGGCGATCACCGGCCACCGCAGCTGGTCGTCCAGCTCGCTGAGCCCGGTGCAGGTGTCCTGGCTGCCCTCCGGTGACCGGGTCCGCGGCCGGATGGCCGGGCTGTCCGACGGCGCCCAGATCGACGTGGCCGTCGATGAGCTGCGGGAGACGCTGGCCACGGTGACCGCCGGGGACGTGGCCGCGCTGATCGCCGAGCCGATCCAGGGGGTCGGCGGGTTCGTGCACGCGCCGGACGGGATGCTCGGTGCGTACCGCAAGGTGCTCGACGAGACCGGCATCCTGCTGATCTCCGACGAGGTGCAGACCGGCTGGGGCCGCACCGGCGATCACTTCTGGGGTTACCAGGCGCACGACGTGGGGCCCGATCTGATCACCTTCGCCAAGGGCATCGGCCACGGCTTCGCGCTGGGCGGGGTGGCCGGGCGCGCCGACGTGATCAATGCGGTGCCGGCGATCAGCTTCTCCACCTTCGGCGGCAATC
>DASSAL010000260.1:0-14037 GCA_035685405.1 Actinoplanes sp.
GGCGGCACGTTCCAGCCGGCGGCGGCGACCGCGGTGATCGAGGCGGCCGGGTACGCCGGAGACCCGGCCGCGGTGTCCGGCGCGGACCCGTTGGCGGCCGGCTGAACCCCTTGTCGTGGGAGCGCTCCCATGTCTCGATGACGGTCTCCCCACCCATCGCCGACGCCCCCGGCGCGCGAACGGAGTCCGCCCATGTCCCGAAGAACACTGTCCGGCGCCCTGGCCGTGATGGCCGCCGCCGTCCTGGCCGCCGCCGCTGTGGTCGGCACGCCCGGGTCGGCCGCCGCGGCCGGCACCGGCACCGGCTACCTGCGCACCAACGGCAACAAGATCGTCGACAGCACCGGCGCGACGGTCCGGATCACCGGCATCAACTGGTTCGGCATGGAGACCGACAACAAGACGTTCCACGGTCTGTGGTCGAACAACCCGTGGCGCAGCCAGCTCGACACGATGGCCCGCCTGGGCTACAACACCCTGCGCATCCCGTACTCCAACGACGCCCTCAAGCCCGGCGCCACCGCCAGCGGCATCAACGACTTCGTCAACCCCGACCTGGTCGGGCTGAGCCCGCTGCAGATCCTCGACAAGGTGATCGAGTACGCCGGCAGCAAGGGCATGCGGGTCATCCTGGACCGGCACCGGCCCACCGCCGCCGGGCAGTCGGCGCTCTGGTACACCGCGGCGGTGCCCGAGTCCACCTGGATCAGCGACTGGCAGATGCTGGCCCGCCGGTACGCCGGCAACCCCACCGTGATCGGCGCCGACCTGCACAACGAGCCGCACGCCGAGGGCACCAACCCGAACGCGACCGGCGCCTGCTGGGGCTGCGGCGTGCCGGAACGGGACTGGCGGCTGGCCGCCGAACGGGCCGGCAACGCGATCCTCTCGGTGCAGCCGAACTGGCTGATCTTCGTCGAGGGGGTCAGCTGCCCCAGCGGTGGCCTCTCCAACGTCTGGGACAACGACCCGAGCAACGACGAGGACTGCGGCTGGTGGGGCGGCAACCTCTCCCGGGCCGGCACGTTCCCGGTGCGGCTGAGCGTGGCGAACCGGCTGGTCTACTCCCCACACGAGTACGCCACCTCGGTGTACCACCAGAAGTGGTTCGACGACCCGTCCTACCCGGCGAACATGCCGGCCATCTGGGACCGGTACTGGGGTTATCTGTACAAGCAGAACATCGCGCCGATCATGATGGGTGAGTTCGGCAGCACGCTGCAGAACCCGGTCGACCGGGTGTGGCTGGAGAACCTGATGGCGTACACCGGAACCGGCGTCACCGGGATGTCGTTCACCTACTGGTCCTGGAACCCCAACTCGGGCGACACCGGCGGCATCGCGCTGGACGACTGGACCTCGATCAACACCACCAAACAGGCGATCCTGCAGCCGTACCTGATCCCGCCGGCCGGTGGCGGAACCGGGCCCACCTCGCCCGGCCCGTCCTCCCCCGGTCCGTCCTCGCCGGGCCCGTCGACGCCCGCGCCGACCGGCGCCTGCACCGCCACCTATCGGCAGGACAACGCCTGGCAGGGCGGTTTCCAGGGTTCGCTGACCGTCCGCAACACCGGCGGCGCGGCGGTCAACCCGTGGTCGGTGAGCTGGACCTGGCCGGCCGCCGTCCGGCTGGGCAGCGGCTGGAACGCCACCGTGACCCAGACCGGGACCACGGTGACCGCGGCGGCGCCGTCGTACAGCCCGGCGCTGGCCGCCGGCGCCTCGGTGACCATCGGCTTCACCGCCACCGGCACGGCCACACCGCCGGCGACCGTCAAACTGGGCGCGGTCACCTGCTCGTGACAGCGCGGCGTCGGGGCCGCCCGCTCGGCGGACGGCCCCGGCCCGTCATGCATCAACGAAATGCTCGGGGATTCACCTCGACGAGTTGCCCGGCGTCCGGAATACCGAGGAATCCGGCGATACTCCACGACGTCGCGTACAGCTTGCCGTGGAAATATTCCAAGCCTGTCGGCATCGTCACCGGCGCGTGCGAAATGCGGCCGTGCTGGATCCGGGTGAGTCGTCCCACGCTCGACGGATCGAACCCGGGCGGTGGCTCCTCGGTCGCCGGGGCGCCGAACAGCACCTCGGACAGATAGATCGTGCCGGACGGCGACACCGCGATGCCGGTCAGCGACGTGAAGCCGCGGTACACCTTGAGCACCTTGCCGGTCCGGCCGTCGAGCTTGTAGACGGCGGCCGCGCCGGGGCTCTCCGCACCGAGCGTGGACACGTACACGTGCTTGCCGCGGACCGCGACGCCGGTCGGCACCGAGTCACACCCCCGGACCCCCGGATTGGCCTGCGCACCGGGCTGCAGGCAGGCCGGCGTGGTCGGGTTCGGCGGGACGAAGAAGGTGGAGACGCGGCCGGTCCGGGGGTGCACCCGGAGCACGTCGTTGGCACCGCCGTCGGCGATCAGCAGGCCCCACTTGGTGGCGATCATGCTGAACGGGTTGGACAGCGCGTCGTACGGCTCGCCCTGCGGGTTGAACTGGGGCTGCCGGTCCGGGTTGCGCTTCAGCTCGTACCGCATCAGGTCGGCGAGGACCCGGACCCCGGAGCCGTCCTTTTTCGCCACCAGCACCGACGCGGCCGGGAAGGCGGGCGTTCCCTGTTCGCCACCGAGGACGGCGTAGATCTTGTTGCCCCAGGTGGCCACGCCGGACACGCCGGGCAGCCCGGTGATCAAGGCCCGCCTGGCGCCGGTCCGCAGGTTGATGGAGGTGACCTGACCGGCACCGGATTCCGCGACGATCGCCCGTTTCGACGACTGGACGTCGAGGCCGAACGGCCCGTTCATGCCGGTCGCGATGGTCCGGACCGGCGGCCCCGGGTGGCGGGACGTGGCCTGTGCCGGCGCGCTCGCCAGCACCGTGAGTGTGCTCGTACCGATAACTGCCAACGTTGTCAATGCATGCCGTAATCGCATTCTGCCCCCTCGACAGATCTGCCGTTGATTCCCTTTCCCGCGGTCCTTTCCGGCTCGGCCCCAGGCGCCACGAAAACGGCCTCCGCAAGGGCGGAAAATAGTCGAGCTCTCAACTTATGAAGACGCGATCGGCGAGGTCCATCAGCCGATCGGGTGGTCGGTACGCTGAGTCCATGATCCGTCGCAGGGTCCTGGTGTCCGGGCTGGTGCAGGGGGTGTTCTTCCGCGACACCTGCCGCCGCGTCGCCGGTCAGCAGCAGGTGGCCGGGTGGGTGCGCAACCTGCCGGACGGCCGGGTGGAGGCGGTCTTCGAGGGCGACCCGGACCGCGTCGAGCGCATGATCGCCTGGGCGCGCCACGGTCCGGCGCACGCCCGGGTCACCTCGGTCACCGTCGAGGAGCAACCGGTGGCGGGTCTCACCGGGTTCACGATCGGGTGAGGTCGTCCGGCGCCAGGCGATAGACGGACACATGCGACCGCGAGTCGGCGGTGAACTCGGCGCCGGTCCAGTCGGCATGCCGGCTCTCCAGCTCGAACCCCGCCAGCTGACCCATCAGGTCGAGCTCGGCGGGCCAGATGTAGCGGTGCGGGCTGCGGAACAACCGGGCCTGGGTGCCGTCGCCGAACCGGACGTGGTGCGAGACGACGTGCTGGTGCAGGACGTCGTAGGTGTCCAGGCCGATGTAGCCGGGCTCGCAGTGCCACACCACCGCCTGCTGGCCGGGCGGCAGCTTGCGCAGTTCCGGCACCCAGAGCTCGATCACGAACCGGCCGCCGGGCCGCAGATGCCGGGCCGCGTTGCGGAAACACGCCACCTGCGCGGCCTGGGTCGGCAGGTTGGAGATGGTGTTGTAGACCAGGTAGACCAGCGCGTACTGACCCGGCGCCACCGCGGTGGTCATGTCACCCACGACCACCGGGATGGCCTGCTCGCCGGTCTTCACGCGCAGCCGGTCGACCATCGCGGTGGACAGCTCGACGCCGGTCACCGGCACCCCGCGCTGGGCGAGCGGGACGGCCACCCGGCCGGTCCCGATGGCGAACTCCAGCGCCCGGCCGCCACCGGCCAGCGCCGCGAGGCGATCGACCGCCGGGTCCAGCACCTCCGGCGCGAACATCCCGGTGCCCGGTGTGTCGTAGTCGCGGGCGGCGTCGGCGTTCCAGATGTCCTCCTGGCGCATGCCGCCCACCCTCGCCAACCGGGCCGCCGCTGTCCAGCCGATAACGGGCCGGCCGGCCGCGCAGGCGGTGGCGTCAGCGGGCGGCGCGGTAGTACAGGTAGTCACCCAGGCGGCTGCTGCCATGTCCGCTCTGGGTCACCTCGCGGAAACCCCCGCCGCGGATGGCCGCGAGCACCCGGTCGGGGCGGTTGCCGGCCAGCCGGGGACTGTGGTGGCCCAGCCGACCGCGCAGTCCCTTGCGCGGCGGTGGGCCGGCGACATCGACCAGGTGGAGTTCTCCACCGGGACGCAGCACCCGGCAGACCTCCCGCATGGCCGGCACCTTATCGTCGTCATCCAGATGGTGCAGCATGAACGACGACAGGACCCGGTCGATGCTGCCGTCCGGAACCGGCAGGTCGCCGGCGAAGGCACGGTCGAACGCGACCGGCACCCCGGCACGGGCGGCCTTGCGGCGGGCCCGGCGCAGGGCCCCCGGGTCCGGGTCGATGCCGACCAGTTCCGTCCCCGGCCGGCGGCCGGCGACCGCCATCAGCAGATTGCCGGTGCCGCAGCCGATCTCCAGGATCCGGTGTCCGGATCGGATGTCCGCGCGGTCGACGAGGGTGTCGTGGACGCGGGACATCCCCGCGATCCGGGTCAACGGGTCGTACAGCGGCAACAGCCAGCGACGGCCCATGGGCGGCAGGTAGGTCCGGGCCTGGTCGGCGTGCGGTCGTGCGGTCATCGCAGGCTCCCATCGATACCGATATGACGATGTTTGGCTCGTACCATGAGCCTCATGCGAGGGAGCAAGCCGAACAAGGGCGGATATGTGGCTGATATGCGACGATCTTCAGCCCGGGCCCCGCTGGTCTCCTTCCGCCGCACGCCCGGCGTCCCCGCGGTCACGATCAGCCGCCTGCCGGGCGACGTCCCGGCCGGCAGCGGCCGGCCGGAAGACGGCTCGCACAGCCATGACTTCCTGGTGCTCTTCTACGCGCACCGGGCCGGTGGGACCGTGGTGATCGACGGACGGCCGTGGACGGTGGCTGACGGCCACGTCTTCGTCATCGCGCCGGGCCAGGTCGTCGCGCTCACCGCATCGCACCGGCACGTGGTCACCGAAGCCTGGGCGGCGGCGTTCCCGGCCGACGTGATCCGGCCGGGTACCACGGGCGCATACGCGTCGTGGCGGGCACATCCGCTGCTGTTCCCGTTCGCCCGCGGCGTGGACCGCGCCCAGCGGTTCCGCGTCCCGGCGGCGGAGCGCCCCTGGTGGATCGAGCGTTTCACCGCACTCGACGCCGAGTTGCGCGGCCGGCGCGACGGATACCACGAGGCCGTCCTCGCCCACCTGACCCTGCTGCTGGTAGCGGTGTCCCGGTTGTCCACCGACGTCGCGCGGGAGCTGCAGTTGTCGAACGAACCGCTGCTCGCCGCGGTCTTCGACGTCATCGAGCAGCGGTACCACGAACCCATCTCGCTGACCGACGTCGCCACCGAACTGGCGGTCTCCGCGGGGCACCTCACCACCGTCGTGCGCCGCAAGACCGGCCGCACGGTGCAACAGTGGATCACCGAGCGGCGCATGCAGCAGGCCCGCGTCCTGCTCGCCGAGACGAACCTGACGGTGGCCGCGCTCAGCCGCCGGGTCGGTTATCCCGATGTCAGCTACTTCATCAAGCGGTTCCGCGCCGGCCACGGCATGACACCGATGCAGTGGCGCAACGCCGCGCCACCCGGCCGGCCGGGGCCCGGCTGAGCAACGCGGCGGGCGGTGCAGCGGTTCATCCCGGGCAGCCCGATGCCCGGCCGGAAGGGCTGACCGGCTCAGCGGCGGCGGAACCGCACCACGGCCGGACCGGCCGCCGGGCGGTCCGGCAGGCGCACCAGCACCGTGCCGCCGGACGGCTCGGTCCCGATCGGAGTGCCGTCGAGCAGCTGGGCGGTGTCCAGGGCCAGCGCGTCGGATGACGCCGTGATCGGCGCCCGGCCGCCGGCGTCGATGAGGGCGTACGCGGTGCCGGCGTGCCCGGTCCACCGCACCCACGGATCGTCCGACGGCGCCGCGACCGCCCGGTCCAGCGGGCGGGTGCCGTGGATCGCCGTCTGGTGGGCGGACATCCAGTCGGCGAGCTCGTGCAGCGACCGCAGCTGCGGGTCCGGGATGGTACCGGCCGCGGTCGGCCCGACGTTGAGCAGCAGGTTCCCGCCGCGGGACACCACGTCGGCCAGGTGCCGGACCAGCGCCGGGCCGGCCAGCAGGTGCCGCTCGTCCTCGAGCCGGTTGTACCCGAACGACAACCCGATCCCGCGGGTGTTCTGCCACGCCTCGCCGGCCTCGTGCGCGAGGTTGAGCTGGTATTCGCTGGTCCGGAAGTCCCGGTGAGTGTCCCCCCAGCGGTCGTTGACCACCCCGTCGGGGACGGTGGCGTAGAAATGCCGGAACAGCTCCGCGAGGCCCAGCGCATGCCCGTGCTTGCCGGCGTCCGGCCATTCGATGTCGTTCCACAGGACGTCCGGGCGGTACCGGTCGATCAGGTCCCGCACGTGCAGGTACGCATACGCCGCGTAGGCCGCGTCGGTCGGCCGCCGCGCGGTCACCGCCGCGAACGAGTCCAGCGGCGGCAGGTCGGTGACTCCCCAGTCCAGCCCACCGGAGTAGTAGACGCCGAACCGCAGCCCGGCGTCGCGGGCCGCCGTCGCGATGGCGCCGACCAGGTCCCGCCGCGGGCCACGGTGGGCGGTGTTGCGGGTGGCCGTGCCCGGCGCGTCCCACAGCGTGACGCCGTCGTGGTGCTTGGTCGTGGGGATCACGTACCGGGCGCCGGCCCGGGCGAACAGCCGCGCCCATCCGGCCGGGTCGAACGCCTCGGCCCGCCAGGCGTCCAGGAAATCGTCGTACGGCGCGTCGCCATGGGTGCGCCGGTGGTGCTCGCGGGCCGGGCTGTCCGGGATCCGGATGGTGTTGGCGTACCACTCGGCGTACGGGTTGTGCCGGAACCAGGTCGCCTCGTCCACCGCGCCGAGTTCGCCGGTCGGCTCGGCCCACGCGGGCACCGAGTACGGGCCCCAGTGGACGAAAATGCCCAGCTTCGCGTCCCGGAACCAGTCCGGCAGCGGCCGGGTCAGGCCGGCCCACGGGTTCATCCGGCCACCCCGGCACGGACCAGCATGCTGCCGTGCGGCGGCAACGTCGTGGTCAGCGAACGGTCCACCACGCCCAGGTCCGCCCCGGTCCACAGGTCGGTGGCCCGGCGTCCGGCGGGCACCCCGGCCGAGGACAGCGGCAGGTCGACCGGCAGCGGGGCGGCGCCGGTGTTGAACACCGCGACGTACCGGCCGTCGCGGTCGGTGGCGTCCGCCGTCCACACCACGAGATCACCCTCCCGCAGCACCTGGCGGTTGCCGCTGCTGTGGTTCAGCACGGCGAGCACGTCGTCGTTGGTCAGCAGGGCGATCGTCCGCGGGTCGCTGGCCGGCAGGTCACCGCCGTACATCAGCGGGGAACGCGCCATGCACCACAACGTCATCAGCGTGCGCTGCTCGTCCGGGGTGAGCCGGGACGAGCGGTCGGTGCCGCGCTCGGCGCGGATGCCGATCCGGCCGAGCGGCAGCATATCGGCGTCCGGCCAGCCGCCGGGACCGGCGTACGGGGCCCAGCGGGCGGTCCGCTCGAACTGCGCGGCGATGTCCGGCCACTCGTCCCACAGGTCGTCGGAGATCCGCCACATGTCGGCGTTCGCCGGCAGGTGCCCGGCGTGTTCCAGGGACAGCGACCGGCCCGGCGACAGGCTGAGCACCACGTCGCGGCCGCAACGCCGCACGGCCGTGGCGAACGCGGTGATCTCCCGCTCGTGGTACGGCCCGAGCATGTCGTCGGCCTTGACGAAGTCCACGCCCCACCCGGCGAATAGCGCCAGCAGCGAGTCGTAGTAGGCCTGCGCGCCGGGATGGTCGTGGTTCAGCCCGTAGTTGTCGGTGTTCCAGTCGCACACCGCGTCGCGGTCGGCGATCGCCGCGGCCCGGACATCGGCGCCGAGCACCGGCAGGTCCCGGTGCACCGCGAGCCGCGGGATGCCGCGCATGACGTGCAGCCCGAAGCGGAGCCCGAGGTCGTGCGCGCGGGCGGCGAGCGGGCCGAAGCCGGCCCCGCCGGCCGCCGACGGAAAGCGGGCCACCACCGGCACCGGGCGGCCGTACCCGTCCAGCTCCAGCGGCGCGTCGGCGTTGTAGCCGCCGGCTCGCGCCGTGGGCTCGTACCACTGGATGTCCACCACGACCGTGGTCCAGCCGTGCGGCCGCAGGTGCGCGGCCATGAACTCGGCGTTGGCCAGCACCTCGGCCTCGGTCACCGTGGTGCCGTAGCAGTCCCAGCTGTTCCAGCCCATCGGCGGGGTTTCGGCACGCCTCACCGGTCCGACGCTACCCCGGGCGACGTCCGGGTCACCGCCGGCAGCACGGCGATCAGCGGCTGGACGGTGACGCTGACCTTCTCCGGCGGCCAGACCGTGACCCCGGGCCCGGAACGCCACGGTCACCGGCAGCGAGTCGCGGCCGGTACGGTCAACCGTCGCGGATGAGCCGGTAGGACCGGTACAGATGCACGGCCCAGACGGTGACCAACTCCCGGACGACGTCCAGCCGTCCCGGCGGCGGGTCACCCTCGGTCCAGGCGCTGAGCACCACCATGCCGCCGAGTGTGGGTGGCCCCGGGCGGCGAAACGGGAGCCGTTGCGCAGCATTTCCGGTGCGGCGCGCACCGGCCGGATCAGAGCAGCCAGGGGTCGACGCCGGAGCTGCCGCGCGGCGGGTCGGCGACCACCGGCGGGGGCGGGCGCCGCTTCCGGACCGGGTGCACCACCCCGGCGCACAACCGGCCGAGCGCACCCGGCACCCCGGCGCCGAGCCGGATCAGGTCGCGCCGCCGCGGGCCGGTCGGGATGTCGCGCGGCAGTGTCGCCGCGGCCACCACCCAGGTCGGCAGCCCGAGCAGCCGCAGCACCCGGGCCAACCGCTCACTCTCGATGACGCTGTCCTGGTCGAGCTCGTCGGCCAGCACGTCGGCCAGGTCGTCGCCGGCGTCCGGGCGGCCGCACGCGTCGGCGAACGCGTACGCGTGCTCGGCGCCGAGCGGGCCGGGCAGCACGTCGTCGCCGGCGTCGGGCTCCCGGGAGGGATCGCTGACGTACCGGCCGATCTCCGCACCGTCGGCCCACATCACCAGCGCCAGCTGCCGGTCGGCGAGCACCCGGACGGCGAGCACCGGCACCGGCAACCGGCCGGCCAGCCACTCGCCGGCCCCCACCACGCCCCGGCGGCCGGCGGCCACCGTGCCGCCGCCCGGAGTGGCCACCGCGGTCAGCCAGCCCTGATCCGGCCGGGCCAGCCAGCCGCTGAACCGGATCTGCCGGAGCGGGCCCAGCACATCGGCGTCGGTCCGGTCACCGGTGCGGGCCAGGACCGCGCCGTACGTGTGGCCGGGTGGCCCGCCCACCTCGCGGGCCGGCGGGGAAACCGGGAACACCATGGCCGGATCATCCTCCGCCGACGGCGCCGGGGCACGCCGGCCGCCAGGCGGCTGTCCGGCGCCACCAGGGTCCGTTGATCGCGCCGTGCTCGGTCCTTGATCACCTTCGGGTTCCCGGCCCGGGTGCGGGGCATGCGCCCGGCCAGCGGTTTCGCCGAACTACCGCGGTGTGGTCCGGACACCGTGCCAGGAACCCGGCGGTCCGGTGTGAGGTGTGCGCGTGCGGGTAGCAAGCACCCAGTCGAATCACGGAATCTGAGGAGCGCCGGCATGGACTGGTTGACCGAGGCGCGCCAGCGGGCGCAGGACCGGCTGGAGGCGGCCCGCCGGCGCGGGACGCCACCGCCGTTCGTGGCCGGCGCCGAGCTCGGCGACACGACACCGCCGCATGTCGTGGTGGTGGAGACGCAGCCGCAGGTCAACGACGGGCTGCCGCACGGCGTACGGGTGGCGGGCGCGTGGGCGTGGCGGTTCATCCTCTTCGTCGGCGCGGCGTACCTGCTGATCCGGCTCATCGCCCTGCTCGACGTCGTCGTCATCCCGGTGGTCGTGGCGGTCCTGCTGGCCGCGCTCTTCCAGCCGATGTCGGCCTGGCTGCACCGCCACGGCATGAACAAGTCCCTGGCCGCCGGGCTGGTGCTGATCAGCGCGCTGGTGCTCGTCTTCGGCGGTGTCGGCCTGATCGTTCAGACCATCGTCTCGGAGCTCGACACCCTGACCGAGCAGGTGACCGAGGGCATCAGGGAGGTGCAGAACTGGCTGGCCCGCGGGCCGCTGCAGATCGACCAGAACCAGATCAACGACCTGGTCGCGCGGGGCCGCGAGACACTCACCGAGAATCAGGGCACGCTCACCTCCGGCGCCCTGGGCGCGGCCACCACGGTCGGCCATGTCGTCGCCGGCTTCTTCCTGGCGCTGTTCACCCTGTTCTTCTTCCTGCGCGACGGCGGGCAGATCTGGACCTTCCTGTGCCGGATGCTGCCCCGCACCGCGCGGGTCCCGGTGGCCCGGTCCGGCCACTACTCCTGGCACACCCTCGTGTCGTACGTGCACGCCACCGTCCTCGTCGCCTTCGTCGACGCGGTCGGCATCGGTATCGGCCTGGCGATCCTCCGGGTACCCCTGGCCCTGCCGCTGGCCGCTCTGGTCTTCCTCGGCGCATTCATCCCGGTGGTCGGCGCCACCCTCACCGGCGCGGTCGCCGTCCTGGTCGCCCTGGTCACCCAGGGCCCGGTCAGTGCGCTGATCATCCTGGGCGTGGTGATCGGCGTCCAACAACTCGAAGGCCACGTCCTGCAGCCGCTCATCATGGGCCGGGCCGTCGCCCTGCACCCGCTCGCCGTCATCCTGGCCATCGCCACCGGTGTCCTGGTGGCCGGCATCGTCGGCGGCCTCATCGCGGTGCCGCTGCTCGCGGTGCTCAACACGGCGATCCGCTACCTGTCCGACCATCCCGGGGGCGAGCCCACACCGGACCGCGAACCACCGGGCACCAGCCCGCCGGAGGCCGAAGCCGGTGATCTCCGCTTCGCCGGCGGCAGCCCGGATGAGCCGGCCGGTGCGGACGCCGAGGGCGCCGCCCGCCGGTCGGGCGACGCGGAACCGCCGACCACGGACAGCTCCCTGCAGCCGGCCTCGGCGCGGCCGGACTCAGCGGGGCAGGCCGTGCGCACGAATTGAGGTCGATCCATGCGGATGCCTTGTGCCGTCCACTGAGGAGGTGGATCATCGACGGCGCTGGGGGTTCCGAAGGAGGCACCTCATGAGCCAGGACGCCGACGTCCGCGGGTACCGTCTGGGCACCAGCCGCCCCGACCTGGCGGTGACCGATCTGCCCGACCCGGAGGAGGTCTTCGGCCTCCGCCGGATCGGTGCGCGCCAGCTGTTCATGTACATCGTTGGCCCCAGCCTGATCGCCCTGGGCATCTCGATCGGCAGCGGCGAGTGGCTGCTCGGTCCGCAGGCGGTCGGCCAGTACGGCTTCGTCGGCGTCGGCTGGGTCATCCTGGTCTCGGCCGTGCTGCAGACCTTTTACAACGTCGAGTGCGCCCGGTACGTGATCGCCACCGGCGAAGTGCCGGTGGTCGGCTGGGGCCGGGTGCCGCCCGGTTACCTGCTCTGGGTGCCGCTGTCGGTGTTCATCGTGATCTTCGCGTTCATTGCCGGCGGCTGGGCGGCCGCGGCCGGGCAGGGCGTGTACGCACTGGTGCACGGGGAGGTGGCGCCGTCCGGCGCCGAGGAGCCCCGGCTGTGGGCGATCGCGCTGCTGGTGGTGGTGTTCCTGATCACCGCGTTCGCCCGGCGGATCAGCCGGGCCCTGGAGCTGGCCAACTGGCTCCTGGTCGGTTCCATCCTGGTCGGGCTGATCCTGATCGACCTGTTCGTGGTGCCGTTCCGGCTGTGGTGGGACGCGATCCGGGGGTTCGTGACGCCGGCCGCGCCGCCGGCCGGCATCACCGCCACCCAGCTCGGGGCGTTGGCCGGCTTCACCGCGCTGGCGTCCGGCCTGAACTGGTATGTGATGGGCCACTACCGGGACAAGGGCTACGGCATGGGTTACCGCACCGGCTTCATCTCCGGCATGCGCGGTGAGCAGGGCAAGCTTCTCGACGTCGGGGTCACCTTCCCGGACGATCCGGCCAATGCCGCCCGCTGGCGCCGCTGGTACCGGCTGCTCATGGTGGACATGTGGGGCGTCTTCTTCGTCGGCGCGATGGTCGGCATGCTGCTGCCCACCATCCTGATGGCGCACGCGGTGGAGATCTCCGGCGAACGGCCGACCACCGCGAACGTGCCGACCTTCGTGGCCTCGGCCCTGGACGCCGAGTACGGCCGGTGGCTCTTCTACCTCGCGCTGATCCTCGGCGTGCTCATCCTGTTCAGCACCCAGCTGGGCATCTTCGAGGCGATCGTGCGGGTGACCACGGACGCCGCGCACGCCACCAGTCCCCGGCTGCGCGGGCTGATCGAGGGCGACCCGCGCAAGTTCTACTTCCCGTTCATGCTGGTGCTGCTGGTGATCATCTCGGTGGTCCTGCACCTGGCGCTGCCGGTGAGCCTGGTCCAGTGGTCGGCGAACATGTCCAACCTGGGCGCGCTGATCTATCCGTTCCTGCTGATGTACCTCAACAGCCGGCTGCCCCGGCCGGCCCGCCCGCGGCCGTGGCATTACGTGATCCTGGGCCTCAACGTGCTGTTCTTCGGCTTCTTCTTCCTCAACTTCATCGCCGACACCTTCGGCGACCCGCTGGTCACGTTCTAGCTCCGGCCTCCGCGAATCCGGCCGGATGGTGCAGGCTGGACCCATGGACTTCGAACGCGACCTGCTGCAGACCCTGTACACCCGGCTCGGCACCACGATCGAGTCGGCCAGCGCGCAGGACGCGTACGAAACGCTGGCGCTGACCGTTCGCGACCGCCTCGCCGAACGCCGCGCCCGCACCGCCGCGGCGCATCACGAGAGCAACCCGCGCTGGGTGTACTACCTCTCCGCGGAATACCTGCTGGGCCGCCAGCTGGAGCAGAACCTGCTCTACTCCGGCACCACCGAGGCGGCCGCCGAGGCGATCAAAGCCCTCGGGTTCGCGCTGGGCGACATCGAGGAGCTGGACGTCGAGCCCGGCCTGGGCAACGGCGGCCTGGGCCGGCTGGCCGCCTGCCTGCTCGACTCGATGGCCACGCTGGACATCCCGGCGGTGGGTTACGGCATCCGGTACGACCTCGGCATCTTCCAGCAGACCTTCGTCGGCGGCGCCCAGGTGGAGCGGCCGGACGACTGGGGGTTCCAGGGCAATCCGTGGGAGTTCCCGGCGCCGGATGACCGACAGGTGGTCGGCTTCTACGGCACGGTGGCGGGCGGCGTGTGGACGCCCGGCGAGACGGTGCTCGGCGAGCCCAGCCACATGCTGGTGCCCGGGTACGGCACCGAGACGGTGAACTTCGTGCGGCTCTGGCGGGCCCGGGGCAGCCGCGAGTCGTTCGACCTGAGCCGGTTCTCCGCCGGGCAGTACGCCGAGGCGGTGCAGGACGCGGTCCGGGCCGAGAACATCAGCAAGGTGCTCTATCCGGACGACAGCACCGAGCTCGGCCGGGAGCTGCGGCTCAAGCAGCAGTACTTCCTGGTGTCGTGCTCGCTGCGGGACATCATCCGGCGGTTCCGGATCCGCAACGGCGACTGGGACGCGTTCGCCGACAAGACCACGATCCAGCTCAACGACACCCATCCCACGCTGGCCATCCCGGAGCTGATGCGGCTGCTGGTGGACGAGCACGGGCTGGAATGGGACCGGGCCTGGTCGATCGTGCGCCGCACCTTCGCGTACACCTGCCACACGTTGCTGCCGGAGGCCCTGGAGACGTGGCCGGTGCCGATGCTGGAGCGGCTGCTCCCCCGGCACCTGCAGATCAT
>DASSAL010000261.1:0-23913 GCA_035685405.1 Actinoplanes sp.
CCACTGCGCCGACCCCTCGGCGATCGGCGCGCTGGCGGTGACCCACAACCAGACCCGCGGCCACGGGTTGAACACGCCGGTGGTGGCCAGGACGACCAGGGTCAGCACGGCGAAGATCACCGAATAACCCCTGGACGTACCACCCCCACCGGCCACGCAGCACACGCTAACGAGATCCATCCGGAACAAACGGTAGGCGTGAAACGCCCGTGTCGATGTACTATGACCGGTTTGCCGCGGTGCGGACCAACGGCATGACGCGGTACGGAATCAGCTCGGCCAGCGCGATGATCGTCGACGCGCGGACGATGCCCTCGTAACCGACGATCTGGTCGATCACCCGCTGCAGGTCCGCATTGGACCGGGCGACGATCCGGCACAGCACGTCGCCGCTGCCGGTGATGGTGTGCGCCTCCAGCACCTCCGGGATGTCCGCCAGGTGCTCGCCGACGGCCGTGTGCCCGTACCGCTGACTGATCTCCAGAGTGACGAAGCTGGTCACACCGAAGCCGATCGCGTCGGGTGAGACGTCCGGGCCGAAGCCGCGGATCGCGCGGCGCCCGATCAGCTTGTCCAGCCGCGCCTGAACCGTGCCGCGGGCCACCGCGAGGCGCCGGGACAGCTCGAGCACGCCGATCCGCGGCTGGAGTTCCAGGAGTTCCAGCAATCTTGCGTCGAGGGCATCCAACTGAACATCTTGTCTAGCCATACAGATCTTCTACCGTACCGATTGCGCAGACTGACCAGCGTTTCGGCCAACTATTGCTCGAACCTGAACAATCGTGAAACCTCGTTACATGACGCAGACGATGGCATACCAGACCGAGACCGCAGACGTCTTCCCGGTCAAGGGCGTCGACTACCTGCAGTTTCTCGTGGGCAACGCGAAGCAGGCTGCCCACTATTATTCGACCGCGTTCGGCATGAAGTGCGTGGCGTACCGCGGCCCCGAGCAGGGCTACCGCGACCACGCCGAGTACGTCCTGATCAGCGGGTCGGCCCGGTTCCTGATCACCGGTGCGGTGCACGCCGGTGCGGCGGGCGCCGGCCACGTGGCCGCGCACAACGACGGCATCCGCGACATCGCGCTCGCCGTCCCGGACGTCGACAAGGCGTTCGCCCACGCGGTCGAGGCCGGGGCCCGGCCGGTCGCCGAACCGCACGACCTCACCGACGAGCACGGCACGGTCCGGGTCGCCTCCATCGCCACGTACGGCGACACCATCCACTCGCTGGTCGACCGCTCCCGGTACGACGGCCCGTTCCTGCCCGGATTCGTGGCCCGCGCGCCGATCGTGGACCCGCCGGCCAAGCGCTACTTCCAGGCCGTCGATCACGTGGTCGGCAACGTCGAACTGGGCAAGATGGACGAGTGGGTGGAGTTCTACCGCCGCGTCATGGGCTTCACCAACATGGCCGAGTTCATCGGCGACGACATCGCCACCGACTACTCCGCGCTGATGAGCAAGGTGGTCGCGGACGGCACCCGCCGGGTCAAGTTCCCGCTCAACGAACCCGCCGTGTCGAAGCGTAAGAGCCAAATCGACGAATACCTGGAGTTCTACGGCGGTCCCGGCGCCCAGCACGTCGCGGTGGCGACCAACGACATCCTGACCACCGTGGACGCGATGCGGGCGGCCGGCGTCGAGTTCCTGGAGACCCCGGACTCCTACTACGACGACCCCGCTCTGCGCGCCCGCATCGGCGAGGTGCGCGCGCCGATCGAGGAGCTCAAGAAGCGGAAGATCCTGGTGGACCGGGACGAGGACGGTTACCTGCTGCAGATCTTCACCAAGCCGGTGCAGGACCGCCCGACGGTGTTCTTCGAATTGATCGAACGGCACGGCTCGCTCGGCTTCGGCAAGGGCAACTTCAAGGCGCTGTTCGAAGCGATCGAGCGGGAGCAGGAGTTGCGCGGCAACCTGTAGCTAAGGTTTGCCCATGAGTTCGCTGTCCCCCGGTTGGTACAAGGACCCGGCCGACCCCGACACCCAGCGCTACTGGGACGGGGGCGGCTGGGTCGGCGCGGCCATCCCGGCCGACGCGACGCCACCGGACGGGCCGCCGCCGGCCGCGGAGCCGGAGCCGGTTCCCCCGCCGCAGCCGGTCCAGACGCCGGCCGCGGAGGCGCCGCAGCAGGTGTGGACACCGCCGCCCGGCTGGCCGCCACCACCGCCCGGATGGAGCCCACCGCCCGGCTGGGTGCCGCCACCCGGATTCACGCTGCAGGTCCGCCCGCACGGCTTCGCGCTGGCCGGCATGGGCGCCCGGTTCCTCGCCCGGCTGATCGACTTCACCGTGGTGCTGGTGCTCAGCGTGCTGGTCAACGTCTACCTCGGCTACCAGTGGTGGCTGGAGGTGGAACCGGCGATCCGGGCGTTCCAGGCCGATCCGCTGACCCCGGTCCAGGTGACGCCGCGCTCGCAGTCCCTGGTCCTCACCATGCTGTGCGTGGCGACCGCGTTGTGGTTCGCGTACGAGGTGCCCGGCCTGTCCAACCACGGCCAGACGCTGGGTAAGCGGATCATGCGGATCAAGGTGGTCCGGCTGGAGAACACCGAACGGCTCGGTTTCGGCCGGGCCTTCCGCCGATGGTTCCGGCTGGGCTTCTGGACGCCGTTCTGGACCTGCTGGGGCTTCGGCCTGCTGATGCAGATCATCGATTCGGTGTCGCCGCTGTTCGACCAGAAACTACGCCAGGCACTGCACGACCGGACCGCACGGACGGTCGTCGTCGCGCTGCCCCGGACCCCTGAAGGAGAGAGATGACCCGGCTGACCCGTGCCGACCTGGACGCGCTGCCCAGCTATGTGCCCGGGCGCAACGTCGCCGACCTGGCCCGCGAGCTGGGCATCGCGGAGGCCATCAAGCTGGCCAGCAACGAGGTGCCGTTCGGCCCGCTGCCGGGCGTGCCGGAGGCGGTGGCGCGGGCGGTGACCACGTCGCACCGATACCCGGACATGGGCGTGGTCGAGCTGCGGGACAAGCTGGCCCGGCGGTACGGGGTGAGCCCGGACCGCCTGGTCACCGGCTGCGGCTCGGTGGCCATGGCCGAACACCTGGTCAAGGCGGCCTGCCTGCCCGGCGATGAGATCGTCTACGCGTGGCGGTCGTTCGAGGCGTACCCGATCATCTCGGCCGGGGCCGGCGCGGTGAGCGTCCGCGTGCCGAACACCCCCGGCCACGGCCACGACCTGCCGGCGATGGCGGCCGCGGTGACCGACCGGACCCGGGTGGTGATCGTCTGCAGCCCGAACAACCCGACCGGCACCGCGGTCCGCCGGGCCGAGCTGGACCGCTTCCTCGACGACGTGCCGTCCGACGTGCTGGTGGTGCTGGACGAGGCGTACCGGGAGTTCGTCACCGACGACGAGGTGCCGGACGGCCTGGAGCGGTACGGCGACCGGCCCAACGTGGTGGTGCTGCGCACGCTCTCCAAGGCGTGGGGCCTGGCCGGCCTGCGGATCGGCTTCCTGGCCGGCCAGCCGGAGGTGGCGGCGGCCGTGCGCAAGGTGGTCACGCCGTTCTCCACCAGCCTGGTGGCCCAGGCCGCGGCGCTGGCCGCCCTGGACGCCGAGGACGAGGTGCGCCGCCGCTGCGCGATCGTGGTGAGCGAGCGCGAGCGGGTCACCGAGGCGCTGCGCAAGCTGGCCGTCGACGTGCCCGCCAGCCAGGCCAACTTCGTCTGGCTGCCGCTGGGCGACCGGGCCGCCGACTTCGGCCAGGCGTGCGAGAACCGCGGCGTGATCGTGCGCGCCTTCCAGCCGGACGGCGTCCGAGTCACCATCGGCACCCCCGAAGAGAACGACACATTCCTAGCCGCCGCCGAGTCCGCCCTCCCCTAACGCGCCGGCGCCCCGTCGATCTTGGACTTGTGGCTGCCGGAATGAGCCGTGCGGCTTTTGTGGGGCGCCACAACTCCAAGATCGCGGGTGCCAAGCGGAGCGGGGGGCGAGCGGAGCGCGGGGGCAGGCGGAGCGCGGGGGGCGGAGCGTCAGGCGGCGGCGGCGAGGTCGTCGAGGTCGCGGCGCAGCGCGCCCTCGACGGTACGAGCGGCCAGCCCGCCGAACACGAACGCCAGGAAGCGGCCGGCCGGGGCGGTGGGCGTACCGTCCTGGACGACGGTCACCATGGTGCCGCCGCGATGCCGGCCCTCGAGCACCGGCACGAACGTGTAGGTCATCCGGTAGTCGGCGCCGATCCCCGGCGACTCGACCACGAATCTCTCCGGGACCACGCATTCGCGGACCCGGAACTCCTCGGTGATCTGCGCACCGTCGGCCATGGTCCGGGTCTCGCGCCACACCGTGCCGCGGGCGAACGGACCGGCGGTCATCAGCTGGACCTCGGTCACCGTCGACAGCCACTCGCACCGGCGGGGCAGGTCGGTGAAGACGCGCCAGACCTCGGCCACCGGCGCTTCGACCAGTCGTGTGACCGCAACCGTCGACATAACGTGACCTCCCCCGTACACCGTACGGGGTACTACCCGGCGACGAACAGTGATTACCCGCCGTTGATCAGTCCCAGCCGGATCAACTCGGTGAGCGGTTCCAGCACCTGGGTGGTGCCGAAGCCGTGCCAGAGCGGCCGCGGCCCGTCCCGGCGCGCCCGGGCCGGCTCGATCAGCGGCACCGGATGTGTGGCGGCCAGCGCTTCGGCCACCTCGGCCACCTCCGCGCCCGCGTCGGCCATCAGGCACGCGACCAGCACGTTGAGGACGCCGTGGTGGGTGAACCCGGTCTCCGGGTCGGTGTGCCGCAGGGCGTGCCGCAGCCCGGCCGCGAGCCGGAACGGCAACTCCCGGTCGCGGCAGGCACAGATCACCGCGGCCAGCTCCACCGGCGTCGGGAAGAGCTCGGCGGCCAGCCCGCCGACCCGGAACTTGGGCGCGATCGGCAGCCCCTCGGCGCGGACCCCGGCGACCGTGTCCAGCGCGGCCAGCAGCCCCCAGCTCAGCGGGATCTCGGCGTACACCGACAGATCCGCGGCCGCCGCGGCGAACTCCCGAAGCTCGGCCAGACCGGGTTGCGGGTCCTCACCGCGGCGGGCCACCGCCGCCTCCACGTGCCGCACCACCGCGCCCGCCGCCCGCAGCTCGGCCACCGCCACGGGCAGCGCCGAGATCGACACATCGTTGACCACACCGACCGGCAGCGCCGGCCAGGAGCCGTCGAAGTCGACCAGCGACGAGGGTACGAGGAAACTGCCGAACATCGGGGCGTACCAGGCGGTTTCGTGCTTCCGGAAGGTGGCCAGCGCCTCGGTCACATCGACCATGCTCGGCGGCAGCATGGACGCGTCGTCCACGAGGCCGGCATAGAGCGGTGGCACCAGCGTTGACACGAAACCGAACCTAATGGACGCTTCGAAGGAGGGACAGCAGCGCCCGCTATGTCGGGTTTTCAGGATTTCTGGGTGGGAGGCGACGATGCCGTACTACCGCCACGTCGGCGACGTTCCGCGCAAGCGACACACGCAGTTCCGCAAGCCGGACGGTGGCCTGTACGCCGAGGAACTGATGGGCCAGGAGGGTTTCTCCTCGGACTCGTCACTGCTCTACCACCGGTATCCGCCGACCGCGATCGTGTCCGCCGAAGCGTTCGAGCCGCCCGCCGTCAAGGAGGTCGCCAACCACCCGCTGAAGCCGCGTCACCTGCGCACCCACAAGCTGGACGCGGGCCCGGCCGATGCGGTGCTGGGCCGCCGGCAGCTGCTGGTCAACAACGACGTCCGGATCGGGTACGTGATCGCCGACCACCCGTCCCCGTACTACCGCGACGCGATCGGCGACGAGTGCCTGTACGTGGAGTCGGGCTCGGCACGGATCGAGACCACGTTCGGCGTGCTCGACGTGATTGCCGGCGACTACGTGATCATCCCGACCTCGGTGGTGCACCGGATCGTGCCGGACGAGCAGGTGCGGATGCTGACCATCGAGGCGACCGGGCACATCGGCGCGCCCAAGCGTTACCTCTCGGTGCGGGGCCAGTTCCTCGAGCACTCCCCGTACTGCGAGCGCGACATCCGCGGCCCGGCCGAGCCGTTCCTGGTCGACGGCGAGGACGTCGAGGTGCTGGTGCGCGCCCGCGGCGGCTGGACCCGGCACGTGTACGCGCGGCACCCGTTCGACGTGGTCGGCTGGGACGGCTGCCAGTACCCCTGGGCCTTCTCCATCCACGACTTCGAGCCGATCACCGGGCGGGTACACCAGCCGCCGCCGGTGCACCAGACCTTCCAGGGCCCGAACTTCGTGGTCTGCTCGTTCGTCCCGCGCAAGGTCGACTATCACCCGCTGGCCATCCCGGTGCCGTACAACCACCACAATGTCGACTCGGACGAGATGATGTTCTACACCGGCGGCAACTACGAGGCCCGGCGTGGTTCCGGCATCGAGCAGGGCTCCATCTCCCTGCACCCGTCCGGCTTCACGCACGGCCCTCAGCCCGGCGCGGTGGATCGGTCGATCGGCGCCGAGTTCTTCGACGAGCTGGCCGTCATGGTCGACACTTTCCGTCCGCTCAACCTGTGCGACGCCGCCCTGTCGGTGGAGGACACCGGCTACGCCTGGACCTGGAACCGCCGCTGAAAGATCACAATCAGCGGGGTACGCGTTGACGGACGCCGACAACCGCGGCCACCACGCCCGCCGCGGCCCGGATCCGGTCGGTGGTCCGGGCCGTAGCCGAGCTGCGGCCCGGTGGTCGCTTGACAACCCCGCAACCCGCGGCTACGTTCCGTAACGCCCTTTAGATGATTGTGCTATCAAGGAGCGGCCGGTGGCGCGTCCAGCTGGTTCGTCGAAGCTGCTGCGCGCGATGAACGAGAGCGCAGCGCTGGCGCACCTGCTCGATCCCGGCCACCTGACCCGCTCCGACCTGCGCCGGCTCACCGCTCTGTCCACGCCGACGATCTCCGAGGTGCTGCGCCGGTTGACCGGCGCGGGCCTGGTGTCGGTGGTCGGCCACAACAGCGGGAAGCCCGGCCCCAACGCGGAGGTCTACTCCGCCAATCCGGACGCGGCGTGGATTGCCGCGGGTTTCGGTGCGAGACATCGGCGCGAGCGGTGCGCCCTCCCTCGCGGCGGCGGTGAGCGACCTGACCGGCACCGTACGGGCGCGGGTCGAGTCCCGTGTGGATTTCCTCCGGACCGATCCCATCGGCGCCCTGGTCGACGTCATCGCCCGGCTGCGCGCCGAGACCGGTGCGCCGGCGGACCGCATCCGGCAGGTCCAGCTCGGCGTGGCCGGCTCGTACGACAGCCGCACCGCCACCATCCACCACGTCGAGGTGCCCGGCTTCGGGCGCACCGGCCTGGTGGCGGAGATCGCCGAGCGACTCGGCACCCGGGTGGACGTGGACAACGACGTGAACCTGGCCGCGGTGGCCGAACGCCGCCACGGCGTGGCCCGCGGTGCGGACGGCTTCGCGCTGCTCTGGCTCGGTCAGGACGGCCTGGGTCTGGCGATCGACATCGCCGGCACGCTGATGCGCGGCGCCCGCGGCGGCGCGGGCGAGATCGGGTACATGCCGCTGTACGCGCCGGACCACACCCACAGCAAGATCGCCTTGCAGGACCTGGTCGGCGGCCCGGCGGTGCTGGCTTTGGCGCGCGACCACGGCATCGGGGCCGGTACGCCGCAGGAGGCGGTGGCCCGGGCGGCGACCGCGCCGGACGAGTCGGCCGAGTTCTTCGCGCAGCTCGCCGATCGGGTATCAGTCGGCCTGGCCGCGGTGATCGCGGTGCTGGACCCGCCGATGGTGGTGCTGGCCGGCCAGGTGGCCCAGGCCGGCGGCGAGACACTGCGGGCCGCGGTGACCGCCGCCATGGCGTGCAACGCGCCGCTGGAGGCGTCGATCGCCGTCACCACGATCACCGACGACGCGGTCCTGCTGGGTGCGCTGGACGCCGGCCTGAGCACGGTGCGCGAGTCCCTGCTGGCCAAGGTCGGCGACGGCTGACCGTCGGGCGCCTCAGCGCCGGGCAATGACCATCAGTTCGGCTGCCGCCGCCACGACCATCGCCGCGATCAGCGGGATCAGCCCACCGACCAGTGCGTACACCAGCACCAGCAGCGGCGCCGCGAAGGCCAGATAAGCCGCGACCGCCAGCCGCCGGTCGCCGGCCCGCAACCGGGCGAAGGCGGCCCCCATCGGCTCGGTCAACCGGCGGGACAGCCAGCCCAGCACCGCCCCGAACACGATCACGCCGATCAGCCCGGCCCAGACCCGGGACGCGCCCGCGCTGGCGTTGGACATCAGCGCGGTGAGCAACGCCGCCACCAGCACACCGTTGGCGCCGTACAGCACCGCGCGCCGCACCGCGTCCGCCGAGTCGCCGGACGGGTCGAGCACCGGTCCGGCCGGCCGGCTGACCGGCAGCGGTCCGCTCCACACGTCGCTGCGGGCCGCGACCGCCGGATCGTCCGCATCCGGTGCCGGGTCAGGCCGGTCCGGCGCCGGGTACGCCCGGGGCAGCGACGGATCGGCGGCCGGCTGAGCCGTGCCGAGGGCCGCCTCATCGGCCAACGCCTCCAGGGCCCGCGCCCAGCGTCGCCGTTCCAGCCGGACGATGCCAACGTCCCGTTGCGCGTCGCCGACCGCCTCGTCCAGGTCGAGCGCCCGGCCGTACGCGTGCTGTGCCAGGTCGAACAACCGCAGCCGGGCGGCCACCATGGCCAGCACGAGATGCGCCTCGGGCTCGGTCTCGGCCAGCTTCACGCCGTGCCAGGCGGCGTTCAGCGCTTCCTGGCCGTTGCGCGACTCGCTGAGCAGGGCGGCGCCGGTGCGCTGGGCGAACGGTTGCTGCGGCCAGCGGCGGAGGATCTCGGTGGCCACGCCGGCCGCGTCCCCGTACCGCTGATTGTCGGTGAGCGCCATCGCGCGTACCACCAAGGCGGTGAGCTCTTCCGGCGCGGCCGCAACCGCCCGCTCGGCCGCGACCAGCGCCTCGAGTGGCTGATCCGCGGCCAGGTGCACGCGGGCCAGCGTGGTCAGCAGACCGGCATCGGCCGGTGCCGCGGCAAGTCCGGCGGCGATCTCGTCGGCCGCGTCGTCGTAGCGCCCGAGGTCGGCGAAGAGCAGCGCCCGCTGGCGATACTCCTCCGGGGTGGTCTCCGACTCGGAGGGGGAGGTCGACACCCTTCGAGGGTAGGTGACCCGTCACGTGATCACCTTCGCCGGGCCCGGATCGCCGGCGGCCTCAGTCGCCGGCGGGCGGCCGCTCCGCAACCACCAGCGCCACCGCGACCGCCGCGAGTCCTTCGCCGCGGCCGGTGAGGCCCAGCCCGTCGGTGGTCGTTCCGGCCACGGTCACCGGCGCCCCCACCGCCCGCGACAGGGCAGCCTGCGCCTCGTCCCTCCGGGTCCCGATCTTCGGGCGGTTTCCGATCACCTGGATCGACACGTTCACCACGTCGAACCCGGCCGCCCGCACCCGCCGCGCGGTCTCCCCGAGCAGCTCGGTACCCGCCGCGCCGGCCCATTCCGGGCGATCCGTGCCGAAGTTGCTGCCCAGATCACCCAGCCCGGCCGCGCTCAGCAGCGCGTCACAGGCCGCGTGCGCCGCCACGTCGCCGTCCGAGTGCCCGGCCAGCCCGGTCTCGTCCGGCCAGGTCAGCCCCGCCACCCGGCATTCCCGGCCGGCCTGGAAGGCATGGACATCGGTCCCGACACCCACCCGCGGAAGGATCACAGCGCGAGGGTACGCGGCCACGCGTGGCCAACCGGCGGTCCCCTCGGCAGCCGCAGCAACGCCTCGGTGACGGCACACGGCCACGCGGTCAGCCGGCGGTACCCTCCGGCAGCCGCAGCAACGCCTCGGCCAGGATCAGGTCCAGCGGCCGGGTGATCTTCATCGCCAGCTCGGAGCCGGGTACGCAGGTCACCGCCACGCCCGCCTTCTCGACCAGCCCGGCGTCGTCGGTGAGCGGATCGGTCGCCGCGGCATGCGCTGCGGCCAGCACGTCATGCCGGAACCCCTGCGGAGTCTGCACGCTCCGCAGCACCGACCGATCCACGGTGCCGTGGACCACCTCGCCGGGGCCAACCTCCTTGATCGTGTCGACCACCGGAAGCACCGGAATCACCGCCGGCCGCCCACCACGCACCGCCGCCGCCACCGACTCGATCAACCGAGGTGGCGTCAGCGCCCGGGCGGCATCGTGGACCAGCACGATCTGCACGTCCCGTGGCACTGCCGCCAGCGCCGCAGCCACCGACGCCTGACGCTCCGCCCCACCGGCCACCACGGTCACCTCCGCCACCGGGGCCAGCAGGTCGGTCACGGCGGCAACCTCGGACGCCGGCGCCGCCACCACGATCAGCCGGACGCCGGACGCCGCAGCGACCCGCCGCACGGCATGCACCAGCAACGGTTCACCCGCCAGCAGCCGCAGCGCCTTGGGTCCACCCGGTCCCAGCCGGACACCGGCCCCGGCTGCCGGCACCAGCACCGCCACGTCGCCGCCAGGATCCAGCCGCCCGTCCACGCCACCACATCCTGCCCTCGACCACCGCGGGGTCGATGTAGATTAGCGCGCCACCGAAGCCACGCCGCGCGCCACCGATCAGGACCAGGCCGCTGCCTCAATTCCCTGACGCGAACGTGGGGACCGCGACGTCACCGCGAGCTTCGAGCTGCGCGGTCACGTCGCGGTCCCATCGTTTTGAGCTGTCGTGCGTATTGCCGAGGGATGGTGGTGGTGAATCAGGCCTCGGTGAGCACCTTGTCGAGCAGGACTTCGGCTTCGTCCTTGGTGCTCTTTTCGGCGAGGGCCACCTCGCCGACGAGGATGTCGCGGGCCTTGGCGAGCATGCGCTTCTCCCCGGCCGACAGACCACGCTCGCGCTCACGACGCCAGAGGTCACGAACGACTTCGGCAACCTTGAGCGGGTTGCCGGAGGCAAGCTTCTCGAGATTCGCCTTGTAACGCCGCGACCAGTTGGTCGGCTCCTCGGTGTGCGGAGCGCGGAGGACGTCGAAGACCTTGCCGAGGCCCTCTTCGCCGACCACTTCACGCACGCCGACGATTTCGGCGTTCTCAGCGGGCACACGGACCGTCAGATCGCCCTGAGCGACCCGAAGGACGAGGTATTGCTTCTCCACGCCCTTGATAGTTCTCGTCTCGATTGCCTCGATGAGTGCGGCCCCGTGGTGGGGGTAAACAACGGTCTCGCCGACACTGAAAACCATAGGTTCGAAACCCCTTTCGCTGTGTCTAGGGTAACACGCTCACCCAGCGATGTCTCACCCTGCCCGTGACTGTTAGTGCAGCTCAGAGGCCCTGTGACAGGACTTTCTCCCGCTTGACAGAAAGGCTCGGAGCTGCCTCAGTAGCGCTGGGTAGCGACACTGTGACGGGCTTATCCAGCGAGTCGGTCATGTCGGACCGGTGGGGTTTGCGAGGTCCAGCTTATCGTTCGGGACCGGCACGGCCCACTACTGGCGGTCCGGCCCGGCGTGCGAGAGGCTTGGGGCGGATCCCCGATCGACGCATTCCCGGTCGGATGTGGGGGGAGGGTGAGCAGTGGGCAGCTCTGGCGACAACGGTGGCCGGCCGTACGACGGCGACTCCGCTGACGACCTGCCCGACCTCCCCGAGGAGTGGGGCGTCATCGTCATCCCGGACGACCTGTCCGAGCTGGCCGACGAGGTCAGGGCGGTGCAGGCCGAACTGGCGACGACCCGGCCGCGCACCCGATGGCAGCGGTTCACCACCCGGCCCGCGGTGCGCCGCCTGCGCCGGGTCGGAGCGGCCGGCGTACGCGGACCCGTACTGATCATCTCGATGGCCATCCTGGTCACCGTCGCAAGCCTGTTCGCCTCGGCGTGGCCCGGTCCGGGTCGCTCGCCCGCGACACAGCGCACGGCGACCACCGTTGACGACCACGACGACACGCTGCCGGCGCTGGAGATGATCGGCCCGGACGGCCGTACCGTCGCGTTGCGGGCGCACCTGCCGGCCGTGGTGCTGCTCACGGACGGTTGCGACTGCGCGCAACTGATCACCGACGTCACCGCCGCCGTCCGCCCGGACATCGCCGTTGTGACGGTCGCCTCTTCCGAGCCGTCCGGCGGCTCGGTCCCGCCGACCGGCGCCACACCGCAGGCGCAGGGCAAAACGGTCCGTCACCTCTTCGACCCCACCGGTACGCTCCGGGCCCACCTGGACCTGGGCGCGGCGGACGGCACCGCATCCGCCCTGCTGGTCGACCGCGGCGGCGAGATCGTGCGGGAGGAGTTGCGGGTGACGTCGGCCGAGCTGCTGAAACCGGACCTGGCCCAGCTCTGACGTCCCGGCCTCGACCTAGAAGCCGCGGCTGCGTTCCAGGCGCCAGCGGAAGACCGCGCCGCCGGCGTCGTTCTCGGCGGACAACCGCAGCGAGATCTCGTTGGCCAGGGCCACGCGCAACCGATCCACCTCCGGTGCCTCCGGCCGGCACGGCACCGCGCGCCCGGAGTCCTCGCCCGCGCTGCTGAGCCGGACGCGGACCTGGCCGGTGGTGCCGGCGCAGACCATGGAGAGCGTGTACGAGCCACCGTCCACCGGCATGGTCCGCTCGGCGCGCCCGCCACTGGACAGCACCAGCGTCTCGGCCATCGCCTGCTGCGGCAGATCGGGCAGCGACTCCTCGGCGGTCGCCCGCCACGCGGCCAGCTCGGGTGACTCGTCGGCGATCGGGTCGGCCCCGAAGAACCACGCGCCGCCGCCCAGCAGCACCACCCCGGCCAGGGCGTAGAGAATGATGCCCCGGGTCCGCTCGTCGGTCACGTCGTCAGCGTAGGACGTCACCGGCACGTCAGGCGTGCCGCAGCAGGGCGACGTACAGGGTCAGCCCGGGACCGAAGGCCAGCATCACCACGTGCCGCGGCGGCTGCGGGCGGCGACGCAGGGCGTCGAGGACCAGCAGCACGGTGGGTGAGGAGCAGTTCCCGTACGCCGACAGCACCCCACGCGAGGCGGTCATCGCCTCGGCCGGCAGGCCCAGCTGTTCCTGCACCACGTCCAGGATCTTCGGGCCGCCGGGGTGCACCGCCCAGCCGTCCACCTCCCCGATGGTCAGGCCGTTGCCGGTCAGCACGTCGTCGACCAGCTTGCGGACGTGCAGGGAAAGCACGTTGGGCACCTGCGGCGACAACCCCATCCGGAAGCCCAGGTCGGTGACCTCCCAGGTCATGTGGTCGGCGGTGGTGGTGTCGGTGACCGCGGAGACGTCGCGCACGGCGTACCCACGGGTCCCGCCCGGCGTGAGCACGACGGCGGCCGCAGCGTCCGAGAACAGCGCGTGGCTGACGATCTGCTGGATGTCCGCCCGCGCGCCGGCCGGCTGAATGTGCAGGCTGGTCAGCTCGGTGCAGAGCAGCAGCGCGGGCCGGTCCCGGGCGATCACGAAGTCGGCCACCGTGCCGAGACCGGGCAACGCGGCGTAACAGCCCATGTGGCCGACGAACAGCCGCTGCACGTTGGGCGACATGCCCATGTCCCGGGCCAGCAGGATGTCCAGACCGGGCGTGGCATAGCCGGTGCACGAGCAGACCGCGAACATGCCGAGTTCACCCGCGGTCAGCCCGGCGTCGGTCAGCGCCCGGTCCACCGCCTCCTTACCGAGCGGCACCGCCTCGACCTGATAGCGGCGCATCCGGCGCTCGGTGGACCAGTCCGAGACGTCCTCCAGCAGCGGGCTGACCGCGGCCTGGCGGGTGCGCACCCCGGCGTTGGCGAAGATCCGCTCGGCCAGGCCCCGGCGCGCGCCCGTGTAGTGCCGTGCGAAGAAGCCCGTCCACAGGTCGTCCTGCACGGCAGACGGGGGTAGCGCCGTGCCGAGGCCGGCGATGGTTGCGGTCCGATCCACTTGTGCCTCCCCAGGCCGGGTCACTTCGCCATGCCGGTCGTGCTCGTGCCGTCGGTCAGGGCACTACCAACGTGGTGCCGTCCCCTCCGAATCCGGATCCCCGCCGATCGCCTCCACGCCGAGCCAGTCCGCGCAGACGTCACTGGTGGCCGGTTGCAGCGAGCCGGCCCGGGCGTCGCGGTAGAGGCGCTCCAGCGGATGGCCGCGGCGCATCGCCGACGTGCCGGCCGCCTCCAGCATGGAGGCCGAGACCTCCGCCGCCGTGGTGCCGGCGAGCAGCTTGGCCCGCCACACCCAGGTGTTGGTCTCGGTGTCGCCGGGTGCCGCGTCCACCCGCCGGGCCGCCTCCAGTACCGCCAGGTGGGCCGCCGCGACCGCGGCGTCGGCGCGCCCGATCCGGGCCCGCACGGCCGGCAGATGGCCCAGCTTGCGGGCGTTGACGTGCTCGACCGCGGCGTCCACGGCGGCCCGGGCGACACCCACGTACACCGCCGCGTAGCTGGCCACCATCCAGTGCGGGGCCAGCTGGGCGACCACCAGGGCCAGACCTTCCACACCACCGAGCAGGGCACCGGCCGGCACGGTGACGTCCACGTGCACGTCGTGCGATCCGGTTGCCCGCATGCCCAGCGCGTCCCAGGTCTCCTCGACCCGCAGGCCCGGGCCGGCCGGCACCAGGAACTGGCTGACCTTGGCGGGGTCGGCGGTGCTGCGGGCGGCGACCAGATAGCCGTCGGCGTGACCAGCGCCCGAGCAGAAGGTCTTGGCGCCCCGGATGTGGTAGCCGCCGTCGACCGCCTCGTAGCTGGTGGTCATCTGGGACAGCCGGGAGCCGGCGCCGCGTTCGCTCATCGCCACCGCGTACCAGCTGCCGTTGGCGGCGGCCTTGAGATGGGCGTCCCGGGCCTCGAGCGCCTCCGGCGGCAGCCCGAGCGCGTCGGCGAGCTCGTCGGTGACGCCGCTCAGCGCGCCGGTCACCGAGGCGTGCATGTTGAAGATCAGGGCGGTGGCGCCGTTGCCGCGGGCCAGCTCGTAGGCGACCGCGGCATAGTCGGCGAAGCCCGCGCCGGCGCCGCCCAGTCGCTCCGGCACCATCAGGCCGAACAGGCCCGCTTGGCGGAGATCGGCGAAGTCGTCCGCCGGAAACGAGCCGTCCCGGTCGTGTGCCGCCGCGCGCGCCGCGAACCGGGGGGCCAGGCGTCTCGCCTCGTCGATCATGAAGCTCCCTCTTCCTTACGGCCCCGGCCCTGGTACAGCACCGCCGTGGTGAACGTCGGCACCATCCGGCCCACCGGCCGGCCGTTCGCCCGGGCCGGCAGCACCAGCCAGCGCAGCAGCCCGGTCATGGTCGGACGTATGCCCCGTACGGCGAGCTTGATGCCGTGCCGGGCGAACTCGGCGGTCAGCTCCCCGGGATCGACGAACAACGACGGGTCGTGCAGTCCGATCGGCGCGATGCCGAGCCGCTCGCCCGCGGTCACCGTGATGAACCGGCCGAGTGTGCTGTCGTTCACCGTGTCCAGCACCAGCAGCCCGCCGGGACGCAGCACCCGGGACAGCTCGGCGACCGCACCGGGCAGATCGGTGACGTGCTCGAGAACCTCGCCGGCCACCACCACGTCGGCGCAGCCGTCGGCCAGCGGCAGTGCGGTCACGTCCCCGGTCACCGGGGTCACGCCGCGCTCGGCCGCCTGCTCCAGACCGGACCGGCGCACGTCGATCCCCACGTGCCGGTAGCCACGCTGCCGGACGTGCGGGGCGAGCAGGCCGCCGCCGCAGCCGGCGTCCACCAGCACCGCGCCGTCATGCTGCGCCGGTGGCACCAGGGCGCCGCGCGCCGCGGCCAGCCAGTGCAACAGCTCGAACACGCCACCCGGACGCCACCACTGCTCGGCCAGATCGTCGTACTGACCGGGGTCGTTGCGCGGTCGCATGTGATCGAGCGTGGCATGCGCACGTCACAACCACCACACTGCATTCATGTCGCGTGCCATCGCCCTGCTCAGGTCCTCGCATCCGGAGCCGGGCGGGGCGGTGACCGTGGCGATGACCCTGCTGGCGGCCGGCGTCGGCCATCGCGGCTGGAGCCTGGCCGGGGTGGCCGCCGCGGTGGCCGCCACCCAGCTCGCGGTCGGCTGGGTCAACGACTGGCTGGACGCCGACCGGGACCGGGTGGCCGGCCGGACCGACAAGCCGGTGGCCGCGGGCGCGGTCGACCGGCGTACGGTCGGCCTGGCGGGGTTGATCGCGTCGCTGGCGATCCCGATCCTCGGTCTGCCGTTCGGCTGGGCGGCGACCGCCTGCATCACCGGAGTCGGAGTGTTCGCCCTGCTGTACGACTGGCCGCTGAAGTCCACGGCGTTCTCGGTGGTGCCCTATCTGGTGGCGTTCGGCCTGCTGCCGGCGTTCGTGGTGGTGGCGCTGCCGGGTCATCCGGCCCCACCGGCCTGGCTGGTCGCGGCCGGTGCGCTGCTCGGCGGCGGCGCCCACTTCGCCAACGTGCTGCCGGACCTGGCCGACGACGCGGCCACCGGCGTGCGCGGACTGCCGCACCGGATCGGCGCCTTCTGGTCCCAGATCGCCGCCGCGGTGCTGCTGCTGGCCGCGACGCTCACGCTGGTCTTCGGGCCGGCCGGGCCGCCGTCGTGGGCGGGCATCGCGGCGGCGCTGGCCGCCGTCGTGGTGCTGCCGCTGGGGTGGTACGCCGCCCGTCGGGCGACCGGACGGCCGGTCGCCATGTTCCGCGCGGTCATCGTGGTCGCGCTGATCGACGTGGTGCTACTCATCTTCAGCGGCCGGGTGGTCTGAATGGATGGGTCCCCGCACGGGCCGGATCACCGCCCTCTAGGCTGAGCCTCACGCCCGGTATCTCTCGATGGAGGCTTGACATGCGCCTGCTGGGAACCCGCCGCGCCGCCGTGGTCGCGGGTGTCGCCACGGTCGCTGCTGTCGCCCTGACCGGCTGCAGTGCCGGCCAGGTCGCCGAGACCGCACTCAAGAGGCCCTCCGTCCCGGGCGTCAACGCCACCACCGCGGACGGCAGCGTGACCGTTCGCAACCTGTCGATCGCCTATCCCGGCCCGCAGGGTTACCCGGCGGGCAGCAGCGCACCGATCGAAGTGACGATGTCCAACGAGACCAGCGCCGAGATCGTGGTGAACGTGAGCACCCGCCCGCCGGAGAACGCCGCCCCCGAAGCCGGTGTGGTCTCCGGCCGCCTGGTCGGCCTGGTGGGCGGCGAGTCGGCCCAGCCCAGTCCGGCCCAGCCCAGTCCGGCCCAGCCCAGTCCGGCCCAGCCCAGCGTCGCACCGGAACCGTCCGGCAGCCGGCCGGCGGCCACTCCGGACTCCGATACACCGGACAACGTGGAGCCGTCCGCCGGCGCACCGTCGGTACCGGTCCAGCCGTCCGTCTCACCTGCGCCGGAGGCGGGCGCGCAGCCGGCCCGGATCACCATCCCGGCGTACGGGTCGGTGAGCTTCCTGCCGGGTGACGAGCAGCAACTTCAGGTCTTCGGCCTCACCGCCCGCGCCCTGCCGGCGATGGCGGTGAACCTGGTCTTCGAGTTCAGCAACGGCGCCCCGGCGCTGGTCCTGCAGGCACCGGTGGCCGTGCCATTGTCCCCGGCGCCCCGGGAGCCCGGTGTCGACGCCGGCCTGCACGAGTCGGACGAGGGCGCCGGCGAGGGCCAGAGCGTCAGCGAGGGCAACACCGGCGAGGGCGGGAACACCGGCGGCGGGGAGTCCGGCGAGGGCTCGACCGGCGACTGAGCGGTCGGTCGGCCGTTTTGTCGTACCCCGCGGATAGCTTGTCCGGGTGAGTTCCAAGTCCGCGACCGCCAAGGCGCCCCGGCCGGCCTTCGTCTGTGACGCCTGCGGGCATCAGCCGCCCAAGTGGCTGGGCCGGTGCCCGGAGTGCAACGAGTGGGGCTCGGTCATCGAGTCCACGGTGACCGGTCCGACGGTGTCCGGCCGGGTGGTGAGTTCCCGCCTGCCCGGCGAGCCGGCCCGGCCGATCGCGCAGATCAGCGCCGCGCCGGCCAAGGCGGTGCCGACCCGGGTCAGCGAGCTCGACCGGGTGCTCGGCGGCGGTCTGGTGCCGGGCGCCGTGGTGCTGCTGGCCGGTGAGCCCGGGGTCGGCAAGTCCACCTTGCTGCTCGACGTCGCCCAGCAGTGGGCGGCGCACGCCGGCACACCCTCCCTTGTGGTCAGCGGCGAAGAGTCGGTGAATCAGGTGCGGCTGCGGGCCGAGCGGCTGGGCGCCCTGCACGAGCGGCTCTTTCTGGCGTCGGAGAGCGACCTCGGTGCCGTGCTCGGGCATCTCGACGCGGTCAAACCCGGTCTGCTGGTGCTCGACTCGGTGCAGACCATCTCGACCCCGGGCACCGAGGGTGTGCCGGGCGGCGTGACGCAGGTGCGTGCGGTGACCGCGGCCGTGGTGAGCGTGGCCAAGGAGCGGGGCATCGCCACCGTGCTGGTCGGCCATGTGACCAAAGACGGACAGGTGGCCGGTCCCCGGGTCCTCGAACACCTGGTCGACGTGGTGCTGCATTTCGAGGGCGACAAGCATTCCTCGTTGCGCATGGTGCGGGGGGTCAAGAACCGCTTCGGCGCCGCCGACGAGGTCGGCTGCTTCGAGATGCACGAGGGTGGGATCAGCAGTCTGGCCGACCCGTCCGGCCTGTTCCTGACCCGTTACGCCGAGCCCGTACCGGGCACCTGTGTGACGGTGGCGATGGAGGGCCGGCGGGCGCTGGTGACCGAGGTACAGGCGCTGATCGGTGCGGAGGTGCAGGGTTCACCGAGACGCACCGTGTCCGGGCTCGACAGTGCCCGGCTGGCCATGGTGCTGGCCGTGCTGGAGCGCCGCACCAGGCAGTTGAAGCTCTACAACCGAGAGGTCTTCGCGGCCACGGTGGGCGGCATCCGGTTGATCGAGCCGTCCGCCGACCTGGCGATGGCGCTCGCCGTCGCTTCCGGTGGACTCGACCTGGCGATGGCTCCGCACCTGGTGGCGATCGGTGAGGTGGGCCTGACCGGGGAAATCCGGCGGGTGGGTGGGGTCGGGCGCCGGCTGACCGAGGCGGCGCGGCTGGGTTTCCGGCACGCGCTGGTGCCTCCGGGTTGCGGGCCCCAAGGCTCCAGTGTCCAGTCCTCCGGCGGGGCGCCGGCCGGCATGCGGGTGACCGAGGTGAGTGATCTCCGGTCGGCGTTGCAGACGGCGGCCCGAGTCTCGGCGGACTCCTCCGCCCGGTGACGCAGCGTTACGGATCATCACGCTACGGAGCATTCCGCGGGCCAAGGCTCGTTGACCTGGATGACAGTCCGTAGAATGTACAGGTGCCGCTCGACCGCGATGGCTCCAAGCCGACCAACGCCACACCGCCCGCGCGACCCAGCGTGAACGGGTCGGTACACCGTGCGATGGCTCCGACGCCGACCGGCCTCACCGGCGGCGGCGCGGCCGGCGACCCGTTACGGGCCAACCTGGCGCTGATGGCGCCCGGCACGGCCCTGCGCGACGGCCTCGAGCGAATCCTCCGCGGGCGAACGGGCGCGTTGATCGTTCTCGGTCACGACGCGGTCGTGGACAGCATCTGCACCGGCGGCTTCCCGCTGGACGTCGAGTTCTCCGCGACCCGGCTCCGCGAGCTCTGCAAGATGGACGGCGCTGTGGTGCTGTCCAGCGACGGCACCCGCATCGTGCGGGCCGCCGTCCACCTGATGCCCGACCCGTCCATCCCGTCCGAAGAGTCCGGCACCCGCCACCGCACGGCCGAGCGGGTGGCCAAGCAGTCCGGCTTCCCGGTGATCTCGGTCAGCCAGTCCATGCGGATCATCGGCCTGTACGTCAACGGCCAGCGGCACGTGCTGGACGACTCGGCCGCCATCCTGTCCCGGGCCAACCAGGCGCTGGCCACCCTGGAACGGTACAAGCTGCGGCTGGACGAGGTGTCCGGCACGCTCTCCGCGCTGGAGATCGAAGACCTGGTGACCGTCCGGGACGCGGTCGCGGTCGTGCAGCGCCTGGAGATGGTCCGCCGGATCGCCGACGAGATCTCCGGGTACGTGGTCGAGCTCGGCACCGACGGCCGCCTACTGGCGCTGCAGCTGGACGAGCTGATGGCCGGCGTCGACGCGGACCGGACCCTGGTGATCCGGGACTACCTGCCGACCGGGCGCAAGGCTCGCACGCTGGACGAGGCCCTGGTCGAGCTGGACCTGCTCACCGCCACCGAGATGATCGACCTGGTCGCGGTGGCCAAGGCGATCGGTTATGGTGGCGCCTCCGACGCGCTGGACGCCGCGGTGAGCCCGCGCGGGTTCCGGCTGCTGGCCAAGGTGCCCCGGCTGCCGTCGCAGATCGTCGACCGGCTGGTCAACCACTTCGGCAGCCTGCAGCGGCTGCTCGGCGCGACCGTGGAAGACCTTCAGGCGGTCGACGGCGTGGGCGACGCCCGGGCGCGCGGGGTGCGGGAAGGTCTGTCCCGCCTGGCCGAAGCGTCGATCCTGGAACGCTACGTGTAGGCCGGTCAGCCCGCGATGGTCAGGGCGACCGGCTGGCTCACCTTGGTGCCCAGGCGGCCGCGGATCTCGTAGGTGCCCGGCGGCGGCGCCGGGCCGGCCGGTAGGGCCGCGGTGCACTTGCTGGACTGGCGGCCGTTCCAGGTGACCGTGTATTCGTACTCGGCGCCCGGGCGCATCTGCTGCGGGTTGCTGCGGCGGTCGGCCGAGCAGGTGTCGGACGACCAGTACTTGCGGGCGCCCTGGTCCATGTACAGCTCCTGGGCGCCGGCACCGAGGTCACGCGTACAAGACCGGGTGCCGATGTTTTTGATCTTGAGTCGGATCACCATCGGCGTGCCGCGCTTGGCGGTGGTCACGGCCGGCACCGGTGTCACCGAGATCTCCTGGTCGGCGCAGGAGCCGTCGGCCGGGGCGATGACGTTGGCGTTGGTGCCGGTGGCGTTCGCTCCGGTCGTCGACTGCCCGTTCCCGCCCGGCTGGCCATCCGCCCCCGGCTGCGGCGACACCAGGTCCTCGGGGGCCGGCAGCGACGGGCCGGCTCCCGGCTGAGCGTCCGAGAACGACGGCTCGTCCTCCGGCGTGGAACCGGCCGGTGCGGGCGCCGGGGCCTGCGACGACGACGCGCCGGTGCCGCCGCCCTGGTTGCCGTTGTCCTCGCCGCCGCAGGCGACGAAGAGGGCGATGACGACGAGCAGCAGTACGCCGAGCACGAGGGCCCGGCGCCGCCAGTACACGGCGGGAGGGAGGGGTCCGACCGTCGATCGCATGATGGGGCCACCGTACGCCCGGGCGGGCATCGGACCGGTCACGACGCGCCGGGTATGCGACACCGACTCGCTTACCGATCGTTGATGATCGCCACTACAGATAGACCTTGCGCTGGTAGATCGCGTGCGCGCCGGCCACCCGGTCGAGGACGAGCTTTCCGGAACAGTGGTCGATCTCGTGCTGCACGGCGCGCGCCTCGAACGCGTCGGTGATCAGCCGCACCGGCTCGCCGGTGCCGGGCCGGACCGCCTCGACCACGACCCGGCCGGCCCGTTTCACGTCGCCGGTCAGATCGGGCACCGACATGCAGCCCTCGCGTCCGGGCCGCCACCGGCTCGCCTCCACGATGGTGGCGTTGCACAGCACAAACGTGCCGTGAGTGGTGTTCGTTTTCGGGTGCTGGGTGACGTCGACGACGAACACCTGGACGCTCACCCCGATCTGGGGGGCGGCCAGCCCGACACAACCGGGTGAGACCCGCATGGTGGCGACCAGGTCGGCGGCGAGTTGGACGATCTCCGGGTCGGTCGGGTCGACCGCCTTGCCCGTTTCGCTGAGCACGGCGGCCGGCGCAGTGAGAACCGGGCGCACCCGGCCTTCCACCGAGGGATTCACAGGATCTCCGACTCGGCGCGGCGGAGCGTCACGTCGACGCCGATCTCGGCAGCCACCCGGTCCAGTTCGCCCCGCAACGACGGCGCGGCGGCCGGCGGCAGGTCGACCTCGGCGACGAGCACGTACAGCGGGCCGGTGAGCCGGGTGGTCAGGTCGGTGATGTTGCCGCCGGCCGCCGCCACCACCCGGGTGACCGCGGCGACGATGCCCAGCCGGTCCGCGCCGTGCACGCTGACCAGATACGGTTCGCCACTGGCCGCGGCATCCGCTTCCGGCTGCACCGACCGTACGGTGGACAGCAGTTTGCCGTCCGCGGTGATCGGGGCCAGCGCCTTCTCCACCGCCTCGGCGGACGGCCCGGTGCAGATCAGGGTCATCGCGAAGTGACCGCGGAGCCGGGTCATCGTGGAGTCGGACAGGTTGGCGCCGACGCCGGCCAGTGCTTCGGCCACGTCGGCGACGATGCCGGTCCGGTCCGGACCGATGACGGTGATGGCGAGCTCATGCACCCGCCTACAGTAGGACGCGCCATGACCGTCCACCGCCCCGCCACCGCCCTCGACCCGACTAAAGGCGGCATTGCGGAAAACGCCACCGCTTGGTACGACGCGAATGCCCGGGATCTGCCGTGGCGGAAGCCGGACACCAGCCCGTGGGGGGTGCTGGTCAGCGAGGTGATGCTGCAGCAGACCCCGGTGGTTCGCGTGGAGCCGGCCTGGCACGCCTGGATGACCCGGTGGCCCACACCGGCCCACCTGGCCGCCGACACGCCCGCGGACGCGATCCGGATGTGGGACCGGCTCGGCTATCCGCGCCGGGCGATGCGCCTGCACGCCTGCGCCGTCGAGATCACGACGCGGCACGGCGGCCAGGTGCCGTCCACCCTCGATGCACTGCTGGCCCTGCCAGGGATCGGCACCTACACCGCCCGGGCGGTGGCGACGTTCGCCTTCCGGCAACGTCACCCGGTGGTGGACACCAACGTGCGGCGGGTGGTGTCCCGCGCGGTCGAGGGGTTGCCGGACGCCGGCCCGACCACGACGGCGGCCGACCTGGCGGCGGTGGAGGCGTTACTTCCGGCGCTGGACACCGAGGCGGCCAAGGCCAGCATCGCGTTCATGGAGCTGGGCGCGCTGGTCTGCATCGCCCGGACACCCCGGTGTCCGATCTGTCCGCTCCGGGAGGAGTGCGCGTGGCGGCTCAGTGGCGCACCGCCGGCCACCGGGCCGTCCCGCCGCCCGCAGCGGTACGCCGGGACCGATCGGCAGGTGCGGGGCCTGTTGCTGGAGGTGCTGCGGCACGCCACCGGCCCGGTCCCGCGGCAACGGCTGGACATCGTGTGGCCGGACGAGGCGCAGCGGACCCGGGCGCTGGCCGGCCTGGTGCAGGACGGCCTGGTCGAGCCGGACGGCGAGCTCTACATGCTGGCAGGCGACGGCCCGGCCACCGACGGGTGACCGGGCCGTAGCGCTCAGCGTTCCGCCTACTCCTCGGCGGCCGCGGCCCCGAGGTCGGCGGGCACCGCGTCCGGAACGTTGGATCCGCGGTCGGCACCCGTGAACGTCAGCTTGCTCTTGTCGATGTTGTTCGGGTCGCCCTCGCAGTCCACCACCACGATCTGGCCGGGGCGCAGCTCGTTGAAGAGGATCTGCTCGGACAGCGTGTCCTCCAGGTCGCGCTGGATCGTCCGGCGCAGCGGCCGGGCGCCCAGGACCGGGTCGTAGCCCTTCTTCGCCAGGTATTTCTTGGCGTTGTCGGTCAGCTCGAGGCCCATGTCCTTGTTCTTCAACTGGGTCTCGATCCGGGCGATCATGATGTCCACGATGCTGCGGATCTCGCTCTCCTGCAGCTGGTGGAAGACGATCGTGTCGTCGATCCGGTTCAGGAACTCCGGGCGGAAGTGCTGCTTCAGCTCGTCGTTGACCTTCGTCTTCATCCGCTCGTAGTTGCTCTCCGTGTCCTCCGACTGCTGGAAGCCCAGGGACACCGCCTTGGCCACGTCCCGGGTGCCCAGGTTGGTGGTCAGGATGATCACCGTGTTCTTGAAGTCCACGATGCGGCCCTGACCGTCGGTGAGCCGGCCGTCCTCCAGGATCTGCAGGAGGGTGTTGAACACGTCCGGGTGGGCCTTCTCGATCTCGTCGAACAG
>DASSAL010000262.1:0-15412 GCA_035685405.1 Actinoplanes sp.
GATCACGGCGTGCTCGCCCAGCTGGGCGAGCACGCTGTTCTCGCCCACGAAGACGGCGCCGCCGTTGCGAACCGTGGTGGTGATCAGCTCGATCATCTCCGGCTTGTTCCGGGCCACCGTCTCGATCCACTCGATCGGCGCCTGGGTCTCCGGGTCGACCCGGGCACTCCAGGCGGCGATCTCCAGCAGGATCGGGATGAGCCGCAGCCCGGTCTCGGTCAGCCGGTAGCTGACCCGCCGGCGGTCCGCCGGATCCGGGCTGCTGACCAGGATGCCGGCCGCCTCCAGTGAGGTCAGCCTGGCGGAGAGCACGCTGGGCGCGATGGCCTCCTCGGAGGCGAGGAACTCCTTGAAGGTGTGCTTACCGAAATACACGATGTCGCGCACGATCAACAGGGACCAGGGATCGCCGAAGATCTCCAGGCCGTAGTTGATCGGGCAATGGGACTTGCCGTTCGCACGCTTCACGGACACCTCTTGACTACGATGATGATAGTGAAATACGGTGAACTCACTAGCATCATCATAGCGAAGGATCGAGATCATGCCTACTTTCCACCGCCTGGTCGCCAACACCCTGCTGGCCGGCATGACCAACAACCTGATCTGGTTCGCGCTGACCTTCTGGGCCTACCTGGAGACCCGGTCGGTGGTCGCGTCCTCGGTGATCGGTGGCGCATACATGCTGCTGCTGGCCGCTTCCGGGATGGTCTTCGGCACCTTCGTCGACCGACATCGGCGCCGGGCGGCGATGCTGGTCTCCAGCACCGCGTCGCTGCTCGCCTACCTGGCCGCCGGCCTGCTCTACCTGCTGACCCCGGCCGGGCACCTGCGCGATCTGGGCCGGCCGGAGTTCTGGGCACTCATCCTGCTCGTGCTGGCCGGTGCGATCGCCGGCAACCTGCGGTCGATCGCGCTCACCACCGCGGTGACGCTCCTGGTGCCGGGCGACCGGCAGGCTCGCGCCAACGGCCTGGTCGGCACGGTCAACGGCGTCTCGTTCGCGCTCACCTCGGTGTTCAGCGGCCTGGCCATCGGCCTGCTGGGCATGGGTTGGTCGATCGTCATCACCATCGCGCTGACCGCCGTGGCCCTGCTGCACCTGGTCACCATCACCTGGGCCGAGCCGGCGCCCGACCCGCACACCGGCCCCACCACCGCCGTCGACGTGCGCGGCGCGCTGCGGGCGGTGCGCGAGGTGCCCGGCCTGCTTCCCATCCTGTTCTTCAGCACCTTCAACAATCTGCTCGGCGGCGTGTTCATGGCGCTCGCCGACCCGTACGGCCTGAGCCTGGTCTCGGTCGAGGCCTGGGGCGTGGTGCTGGCGGTGACCAGCGCCGGGTTCATCCTCGGCGGCATCATCGTGGCCCGCCGGGGGCTCGGCACCCGCCCGGTCCGCGTGCTGCTGCTGACCAACCTGGCGATGTGGAGCATCACCGTGCTGTTCCCGCTGCGCTCCTCGATCGTCCTGCTGGCCGCCGGCTTCCTGATCTACATGCTGCTGATCCCGATCGCCGAGGCGGCCGAGCAGACCACCATTCAGCGTGTGGTGCCGCTGGCCACCCAGGGCCGGGTGTTCGGCTTCGCGCAGAGCCTGGAGACCGCGGCTTCCCCGGTCACCTCGTTCCTGATCGGCCCGATCGCCCAGGTGTGGGTGATCCCGTTCATGACCACCGGCACCGGGGCCTCGGCTATCGGCGGTTGGTTCGGCACCGGCCCGGACCGCGCGATGGCGTTGCTGTTCATCGCGGCCGGCCTGCTCGGCCTGGTCGCCACCGTGCTGGCGATGCGCTCCCGGGCGTACGCCGCGCTGTCCGCCCGGTACGCACGCTCGGCATCGCGGCCGGCCCCGATCGACCCGCCGCGGCCGGTGGCCCTGGTGGCGGCCGCATAGTCTGACCGTTCCGGTGGGAGCGGGCAAACCCCACCCGCGGTACGGTACGGCGTGCTCAAGCGCCGTACCTTCGCCGCCGCTGTGGTCGCGGCGGTCCTGCTGACCGGAGCCTGTACCTCCGGTGACGAGAAATCCGACCAGGTCGGCGGGCTGACCACCGTCGGCCTGGGCGTCATCCCGATCGTCGAGGTGGCGCCGGTGTACCTGGGCAAGCAGAAGGGCTTCTTCAGCAGCCGGGGCATCGATCTCGCCCTGGTGCAGGAGCAGGGCGGCGCGGCGATCGTCAAGGGCGTGCTGGCCGGCAAATACCAGTTCGGCTTCAGCAACGTGACCTCGCTGATGTTGGCCCAGGCCGACGGCGCGCCGCTGCGGGTGGTGGCCAACGGCGTGGCCAGCACCGGCCGGCCGGGCCGGGACTTCTCCGCGATCGTGGTGCCCTACGGCAGCCCGGTGCGCAGCGCCAAGGACCTGTCCGGCAAGCGGGTCGCGGTGAACACCCTGAAGAACCTGGGCGACACCACCGTACGGCAGTCCGTCCGTAAGGCCGGCGGCAATCCGAAGACGGTGGAGTTCACCGCCATGCCGTTCTCGGCCATGCCGTCGGCGTTGCAGACCGGTCAGATCGACGCGGCCTGGGTGGTCGAGCCGCAGTTGTCCGAGTCGATCACGCTGGGCGCCCAGGTGATCGCCTCGAACCTGGTGGACACCGCGCCGAACCTGACCGTGGCCACCTACTTCACCGGGCCCGCGCCGGCCGGTCAGGACCCGACGGTGGCCAAGCGGGTCACCGAGGGGATCAACGAGTCGCTGCGGTACGCCGCCGAGCACCCCGACGAGGTACGCGCGGTGGTCGGCACCTACACCCAGATCACCGAGACGGTCCGGATCATGATGATCTTGCCGAACTGGCCGAGCGCGATCAATCGGGCCTCGGTGGAGCGGCTGGCCGCGCTGGGCCAGGCGGACGGCACGTTCCGCACGCCGCCCGCCCTCGACAAGCTGCTGCCCGCGGCCGGCTGACCGGTCCGCCGATCGGCGTCAATCCCCCGCACCTCCGGGACCGCACCGGGCTGAATGATCGATAACCGCTCGGTCGGCAGGCCGATCCTGGCTCGTCGTCCGGCCGAAACTCGGCCGATCGGACAGTCCTGGAGACCGCCGGAGAATGCCGTCCGTCGATCTCCGGCACCGCGGAAAAGGGATGAAGGATCAACTATTGGAGCATTCTGATGCATGACTGGTAGCCAGTTGTCACGCATCGTGAGAAACACGCCGCGAGCAGCGAAAAGCTGACAGCGGTACAGTCCCGACTGGCATTCCTGGGAGAGGCCCCGGCCCGGGACGGACAGGACGGAACACCGATGGCTAAGCACCGCGCCGGATCGGCCACCCATCGATGGGTGTGGCCGGTCGTAGCCGTTCTCGGACTCGCCGGTGTGGTGTTGGCGGCAGTGCTCGCGGCGGTGACCGACGACTCGTCCGGCGACGCCGATGCGGTGTCCCGGGCGTCCTGCGAGCGGCCGGTCCGGGTGGTCACCGCCAGTTCGTTCGCACCGGTGCTCGCGGCCGTGACCGCCCAACTGGACAACGGCGACGACTGCCTGCGGCTGGAGGTGACCACCGCGGACGGCCGGGCGGCAGTGAAACGGGTCGCCGAGGTGAACGCGGACGTGTGGATCCCGGACGACACCGCCTGGCAGGGCGCCGCGGCGTCCCTGGGTCTGGCCCAGGCACCGGCAGCCGGGGCCGGCACGGTGCTGGCCACCAGCCCGATCTACATGGTCACCGACCGCTCCACCGGCGCCCGCCTGCGGCAGGCCGGATCCGGCTGGCTCGGCCTCGCCCAGCTCATCGAAGCCCGGTCGGCGAAGCTGGTGGTCCGCGACCCGGGCGGCTCCGGGGACGGCATGGTCGGCGCCGCCGCACCGGCCGAGGCGGTCTGGGAAGCCGAGGACATGGACGCCTCGGCGCTGTGGCTGGCCGCCGCGAAGCAGACCACCCGCACCGTGACCGGCGCCGATCCGGCCATGCCGGCCAAGCCGGGCGAGGTGGGTGTGGTGCCCGAGTACGCACTGCTGGCCGACGCCGGGACGATCCGGAACCGCACCGTGCTGCCCGGTTCCGACTTCACCGCGATGCTGCGCTACACCTGGTATCCGCTCGCCGCGGCGGCGTCCGACCCGGCCCGCGCCGCCGCCCTGGACCGGCTGCGGACCCGGCTCACCGGCAACGGCTCGGCCACCTACATCCGCGCCGCCCGGCTGCGCACTCCCGACGGTGGGCAGGGTGCCGGTGGCAACGACGACCCGCTGCCGAGCCCGACCGCCAAGCCCTTCGAGGTGCTCGGCCCGCACCACGTCTACCACGTGTTCGCCACCTGGTACGCCGCCGACCGGCAGACGAATCTGCTGGTGGTGGTGGACATCTCCGGCTCGATGGGTGCGCGTACGGCGGGCTCCACGTCGTCGCGGATCGAGCTGGTCCGGCAGGGCTGCCGGTCGGTGGCCGGGCTGCTGCCGGATCCGTCCCGGATGGGGTTGTGGGAGTTCGGCAGCAAGATCGACGGCGCCAACGACTACCGGCCGTTGCTGGACATGGCGCCGCTGACGCCGAGTCACCGCAAGGCGCTCGCCGGCGCGGTGACCAAGCTCGACTCCCGGGAAACCGGCACCGGGCTGTACGACACCATCCTGGCCGCGTACACCTCGGCGCGCGACGCCTACCAGGGCGGCGTGCCCAACCAGGTGCTGGTGCTGACCGACGGCCGCAACGAGGCGGACAAGAACTCGATCAGCGCCGCCCAGCTGTCGGCGGCCCTGCAGAAGGCGGCCGCCAAGGACCGGCCGGTCATGCTCAGCGTGATCACCTTCGGCACGGCGTCGGACGCCAAAGTGATCGAGAACGCGACCAAGCCGGTGGACGGATACGTCGACAACCTCAGCACCGCCGACGAGGTGGCGGCGGTGTTCATCCACGTCGCGGCCGGCGGCCTGCACCACTGAACCTGCGCCGGGCCGGGTTACGCCGGCTGCGGCCAGAGCCGGCGCGCGAGCGTGAGGCCCTCGCCGAAGGCGGTGCCCCACAGCGCGATGGCCAGATAGTCGCCGACGGTGCCGAAAGCCGGATTGCCGAAGTACAGCACCGACATCCCGCTCAGCACCACCAACGCCCCGCCGGCCAGCGCGAACCGCCGGTCGGCCTGCCGCACCCGGCGATCCAGCGCGTCGGTGTCCGGACCGGTCCGGCGCGGCCGCCACCACCGCCGGGCCAGCCGCACACCGGCGATCGCCGCGCCGGCCAGCAGCAGCGGCAGCACCGCTCCGAACACCACCAGCTCGATGGTGGTCGGCGCGGCCGGCCCGGCGGCCCGCGCCGGCGCGGGCCGAGGTGCCGGCGAGGCGGGCAGCTCCGGCAGCGCGGAAGTGCGCGACGGCGCCGGCCCGGATGCCGTCGGTGGGGGCCCGGTTCCAGCCGGAGGATTGCCGTCGTCGCGCAGCAAGACCACGAGCAGCAGGCAGGGCAGGAGCAGCAGGACCGCGGCGGTACCGGCGAGCGCCGGCCAGCGCCGGGACCGCACCGCCCCGGCCGGCGGCGCGGTCTGCGGATAGCCGGATCGGCCCGATGGCGAGACCCGGTGGTCCGGTGTGCGCACCGGACCCGGTTGCCATTGCCGGTACCGGTCCTCGATCTCGGCCTCCAGCGCGGCCAGGCTCTCCGGACCGGTACGCAGCTTGGCGAGCAGGTCGCCGGCCCGCATCTCGGTGGCCACCCGGTACAGCCGGCGGAAGTCCCGCAGATAGGTGCGGGCCGCGATCACCTGCGCGGTCGCGTCGGTCAAGTCGACCACCGACGGCAGCGCGCGCCCGCGCAGCGCCCGGCCCACCGGTGAGCGGTCCAGGGCGCGTTCGGCGGCGGTGTCGCCGGCGGTCGCGGCCCGTTCGGCGGTCAGCGCCCGAACCGTGTCGGACAGCGTCTCGAACGCCTCGACCGGGTCGGCCACCCGGCGGTACTCGGCGCCGCCGGCCTCCCACGCCGCCCGGTCCGCGTCGGTCAGCTGCTGCTCGAACCGCACCCCGGCATCGGCCACCAGCCGGTCCAGCAGCAGCCCGGGTTCGCCGGGCGCGGCCACGATGCGGTACGCCTGGTCCGCGTCGCGCTGGGCGGCGTGCGCGCGGTCCCGCAGCCGGGCCAGTCGCAGGTCCAGCAGCTGCCGCGGGCGCCCGCGCTGCTGGTACCGGTCCAGCACGTGCACCACCAGCAGGCCGAGAACCAGCACCAGCAGCGGCCAGACCGGGAGGTCGCGGACCCGCAGCACGCCGTCCGCCTCGCCACCCGGCACCCCGGGCATCAGGTCGAGCGCGCCCCGGTACTCACCGATGCCGCGGGCGCCGGTCACCGTGAAGGTGGCACCGGCGCGGATCACCTCCGCGGTGTCGCCGCGGCCGGAGGTGAGCAGCCCCAGCCGGCCGCCGCCGGGATCGCCCGGCGCCCCCCGGACGGTGACACTGCCGATGCGCACCCGCTCACTGAACGGAGCCAGGCGCACACCGGCGAACTCGAGGCGGCTGACCGGCACCGGAGACCGTCCGGGCCGGATCGCGGTGCTGATCGCCCGCCGGACGATCGCGCCGCCGCCGGACAGGATCAGCTCGCCGGACCCGGGCACCGCCCGCTGGAGCGTGAGGACGAAGTCGCCGACCTGCCCTTCGCCGAGGGTGATCCGCGGCGGTTCCACCCGGAGCACACCGGCGGGCCGGAACGCCACGCTGAGGTACACGGTGTGGCCGCGACCCGGCAGCCCGCCCAGCACCGGCACCCGCCAACGGTCGCCGGCCGCCGCGTCGTCGAGGTCGATCACCACCGGGCGCATGTCCAGGAACTCGACCGGCTCGGCGGCCCGGGCCGGCGCCGGCACGGCCATGACGAGGACGACACTGACCAGCGCCGCCGCCATCGTCCGCACATCGATGATCGTGGCACTGCCCGGCCCGGGACAGAAGTCACCTGTCGCCGGATCGACCGACTCAGACCGGAGTTCGGCGCTCGATCAGGCGCCGGTGCAGATCGCGGATCTGCCCGGCCAGCTCCGGCGCCGGACCGTCGACCACCGCGCCCGGTACGACCTCGCGGATGGGCAGCGGCCGCACCGGTCCCGGCGGCGCACCCAGCTCGGCCCGCCAGGCGGACAGCTGCCCGGCGGACGTGGCGTACACGATCCGGCCCAGCCCCACCCAGCCGTGCGCGGCGGCGCACATCGGGCAGTGCTCGCCGGACGTGTAGACCGTCGCCACGGCACGTTCGGCCGGCGTCAGGTGGGTGGCCGCCCACTTGGCGATCTCGAACTCCGGATGCCGGGTCTCGTCGCCGCCGGCCACGTGGTTGTGGTCCTCGAACAGCACGGCGCCGTCCGCCCCCACCAGCACCGAGCCGAACGGTTCGTCACCGGCCTCGAGGCCCTGCCTGGCCAGTTCCACGCACCGGCGCAGATGGCGCAGGTCGGTCTCGTCCACCTCAGGAACGCTCGCCGGTGATGTAGCCGGCCAGTTCGCTGCGCTCGCTCTCCAGCTCGTCGATCCGCTTCTTCACCACGTCGCCGATGCTGACGATGCCGCGCAGGGCGCCGTCCACCACCACCGGCACGTGCCGGAAGCGGCGCTCGGTCATCAACCGCTCGATGTCGGCCAGCGTGGCGTCCGGTGCGACGGTGAAGACGTCCGGGGTGGAGATGGCCGAGACCGGTTCCCCGAGGACGGCGGATCCGCGGACGGCCAGGGAGCGTACGACGTCGCGCTCACTGACGATCCCGTCCACCGTGGAGCCATCCCGCGACACCACCGCCGCGCCGATCTTGTGATCGGCCAGCACGCCGAGGAGCTGTTCCACCGAGGTGTCCGGTGTGACCGTGACAACCGATCCGGACTTGCCGCGTAGCACGTCGCTGATCCGCATGAAGGCCTCCCGCCACAGCACTGAGAACGGAGGCCTACAGCCTAAGCGGTAATCATCGCGCGCGTACCCTGCCGGAGAAGGACCTCGAATTCCGCCGGCGGGACCGGCGGGCTGTAGTAGTAACCCTGGATGGCTGCGCAGTCGGTGACGCTCAGCGCGGCCCAGTCGTCCACGTCCTCGACGCCCTCGGCGACCACCGACATGGTCAGTGACCGGGCCAGCCACAGCACGGCCGAGATGATCGACGCCTTGCGCGCGTCGTGGGCCAGACCGGCGACGAACGAGCGGTCCAGCTTCACCACGTCCGCCGGGACCGACTGGAGCCAGGTGAGCGAGCTGTACCCGGTGCCGAAGTCGTCCAGCGCGATGCGCACGCCGAGCCTCTTGATCGCGGCCAGCCGGGCCTGGATGTCCACCGAGGTGGACAGCAGCGCGGTCTCGGTGACCTCCAGCAGCAACCGGGACGGGTCAGTCAGGCCGCTTTCGGCGAGCAGCCGGGACAGCGTCGGCACGAAACCCGGTTCGGCCAGTTGCCGCGGGCTGACGTTGACCGACACGTAGCCCAGATCGTCGCTCCAGCGCAGCAGGTGGCGCAGCGCGGCGGCGAGCACGTGCTCACCCAGCGGCACCACCAGGCCGGTCTCCTCGGCGGCCGGGATGAACTGGCCGGGGGACAACATCCGCCCGTCCGCGGCCCGCATCCGGACCAGCGCCTCGGCGCCGACGATCCGGCCGGTGGCCGGCGCGACGATCGGCTGGAACCAGACCGGCAGGGCCGGCTCCCGGTCGCCGTCCAGGGCCTGCCGCAACATCTTCTCGGCGCTGATCCGCTCCCGTACCGAGACCCGCATCTGTTCGGTGAAGATCTCCAGGCGGTTGCCGCCGGCGCGCTTGGCCGCGTACATCGCGGTGTCCGCTGCCTGCACCACCGGCTCCGCCTCCCCGGCGCCCCGGCCGGCGGCCACGCCGACGCTGGCGGCCAGCCGCACCCGGCCGTCGCGGACCACGAGCGGCTCGGCGAGCGCGGCCAGGATCTCCTGCCCGGCCGCGGCGGCGGTGGCAACCGGACCGGGGAGCGCCACGACGAACTCGTCCCCGCCCAGCCGGGCCACCAGCGAACCGGCCGGCACGGTGGCGCTCAACCGGTCGGCCAGCGCACGCAGCACGTCGTCGCCGGTGCCGTGGCCGGACCCGTCGTTGACCGCCTTGAACCGGTCGACGTCCAGGTAGATCACCGAAACCGGGCCGTCCCGCCCGGCCAGCAGATCGGCCAGCTCCTGCTCGAACGCCTTGCGCGAGAGCAGGCCGGTGAGCGGGTCCTGGCGGATCTGCCGGTGCAGTTCGGCCTCGTGCTCCTGCTGCCGGGTGACGTCCAGGCAGTGCACGTAGATGAGCCGCAGCCGGCCCTGCCGGTCCCGGACACCGTTGCTGTGGATCTCGACCCAGATCACCGAGCCGTCGTCGGCGCGGCGGTACGGCCGGGTGAAGGTGACCGGCCGCTCCGCCGTCAGCATCTGGTCGAACACATCCTGGGCGTCCGCGGTCAACGGCTCGAGCGGCAGGTCTTGGAGGCAGAACCCGGGCGGAAGCTCGGCGGGCAGGCCCAGCCACGCCCGGTACGCGGTGTTCATCCGGACGATCCGGCCGTCCGGCGCCCACATCGCCATCGGGACCGGGGTCTGCTCGAAGGCGATGGTCAGCTGGGCCCGGTGCTCGGCCAGGTCGTCGTCCGCCCGGCGCTCCTCGGCCTCGGTGAGCCGCCACGCCACCACCTGGAACGCGGCCGCGAGCAGCACCGCGAGCCCGTGCAGCAGGGCCCAGGTCCACGGGTGCACCCGGGCGCTGTGGTGGTCGTACGTGCGCTCGCTCAGCAGCGCCCCGAACACCGCGTGATGCAGCGTGGTGGCGATCAGGAAGACGCCGAACGGCGCCCAGTCGCGGTACAGCGCCAGGGCGGCGACGGCGATGAAGAAGGTGAAGTGTGCCTCGGTGAGACCGCCGTTCATCGAGACGAAGGCGCCGCAGGCGATGGTGAAGCCGAGGGCGACGCAGATCGACGGGAGCCGGCGCGGCCGCAGGCGCACGGCGGCCACCACACAGGGCAGGACCGTCAGGACTGCGACCAGTGCCACGCCCAGGTGACCGCGCAGCGCGCCGAACACCGTGAGCCCGGCCACGGTGGCGGCCAGCAGCGTGGTGAGCAGCCGGTGCCGGCGCGCCCAGTCGTCGTCGCGCAGGCCGCCGCCGGCCGGTATCCAGCTGCCCAGCTCAGCCCGCAGACGGGTGGTGTCCGGCATCCCCATGGTCGGCTAGATCGACCGGACCGGCGGCGGGCTGAGGATCCGTGGCCGGAGGTACCGGTGGGGCAACTGTGACGAAGTCCTCGTGCCCGGCGATTTTGGATCTCCCTCGTTACCGTGGACCGGGTGAAGCTCTGGATGCGCCGGCGTGACCGGCACCCGCTGCAGAACGCCGGTTCGCTGCTGATCTGCGGGGTGCTGGCCGGAGTGGTGGTGGCGGCCGCGTCGTTCCCGGCGGTGGCCATGTCCGGGCTGGCCGCCAAGGCCGGCTCCCAGCGGTTCGGTGCGATGCCGAGCGAGCTGCGGACGCAGACGTCGCCGCAGGTGACCCGGATCTTCGCGAGCGACGGCAAGACCCAGATCGCGGTCATGTACGACGAGTTCCGCAGCGACGTACCGCTGACCGACATCTCGGAGCACGTGCAGCACGCCATCATCGCCGCCGAGGATCACAAGTTCTACCAGCACAACGGCGTGGACGTGCAGGGCGTCGCCCGGGCGCTGGTGAACAACAACAAGGGCGGCGACCGGCAGGGTGCCTCGACGCTGACCATGCAGTACGTCCGGATGGCGCTGGCCTACTCGGCGTCCAATCCGCAGGAGGTGGTGGACGCCACCAAGGACACCCCGGAGCGCAAGGTCGCCGAGATGAAATACGCGCTGCAGGTGGAGCGGGAGCTGACCAAGCAGCAGATCCTGGAGCGATACCTGAACATGGCACCGTTCGGCAACGGCGCGTACGGCATCTACGCGGCCAGCCAGGTGTACTACCGGAAGAAGCCGAAGGACCTGACCATCGCCGAGGCCGCGCTGCTGGCCGGCATGGTGAAAGCGCCGACCACCAACGACCCGACCACCCCCGAGGGCAACAAGGCGGCCACCGACCGGCGCAACTGGATCCTCGACAACATGCAGGCGCTGCGGTTCATCACACCCGCCGAGGCCGGCGCGGCCAAGGCGGTCGAGGTGCCGACCACCACCAAGCGCCCGAGCAGCGGTTGCGTGTCGGTGGCGAAGAACCACTGGGGCTTCTTCTGCGACTATCTCTACCGTTGGTGGCTGAGCCAGCCGGCGTTCGGCAAGACGGCGTACGAGCGGGAACGCCAGCTGAAGAGCGGCGGTTACCGGATCGTCACCTCGTTGGACCTGAGCGCGCAGAGCGCCGCCCGCACGCAGATCACCGAGCGGACCGCCGACGACGACGTGAACGCGCTGCTGCTGGCCGCCGTGGAACCCGGCACCGGCGAGGTGAAGGCGCTGGCGGCGAACCGGAAGTTCACGATCGACGACCCGGAGAACCCGCGGAACCGGCTGTCCTCCGACCCGGCCAAGCGCGCCCAGGGCATCCGCGGCACCTATCCGAACACCACCAACCCGATCATCACCGGCGGCGGCGACATCACCGGCTACCAGGCCGGCTCGGTGTTCAAGATGTTCACCATGGTGGCCGCGCTGGAGAACGGCCTGAGCCTGGACACCACGATCAACGCCCAGGAGCGGTACCGGTCCGGTTATCTCGATTCCAGTCCGGACTCGTGCGGCGGTTACTACTGCCCGACCAACGCGGCCCGCGGCGAGACCGGCCCGTTCACCATGTGGACCGGGTTCGGCCGGTCGGTGAACACCTACTTCGTGCCGCTGCAGGAGCGGGTCGGCGCGGAAAAGGTGGTGGACGTGGCGAAGCGGTTCGGCGTGCAGTTCCGGCAGGCCGAGGACGCCCGGCTGGCGGACAACCCGCAGTACGCGCACGAGTGGGGCGCCTTCACCCTGGGCGTCTCGGCGTCCACCCCGCTGGACATCGCGAACGCGTACGCCACCCTGGCCGCGGACGGCATGTACTGCTCCCCCACCCCGATCCGGAAGATCACCGCACCGGACGGCACGGCCCTGGACATCGGCAAGCCGCAGTGCACCCGGGCGACCAGCACCGAGGTGGCCCGCAAGGCGCTGGACGCGGCGCGCTGCCCGGTCGGCGACCGGGCCCAGCTGGGCACCTGCGCCGGCGCCACGGCGCCGCAGGCGCGCGCCGCGGTCGGGCACCCGGTGTTCGGCAAGACCGGCACCACCGACGACGACAAGACCGCCGCCCTGGTGGTCGGCACGCGGTCGCTGGTGATCGCCGGATACCTGGTCAATCCGGACTGGGCCGGCCACCGCGACCGGATGTCACACGGCATCGTCAACCCGGCGGTGTGGAGCGCGATGGCCGACTACATGAAGGGCAAGCCGCAGGAGGAGTTCCCGACGCCCTGAGCAGGCCGTGATGCAAGGGTGATATCGGTCCGATAGGGTCCGCGCATCCGATCGATGCATTCGCGGACGGGGGTCGAGGATGACCGTGGACGAGACCGACGAACGTCTGGCCAAGCTGGACACCAGCGTCGCGCACTCGGCCCGGCTGTGGAATTACCTGCTCGGCGGCAAGGACAACTTCGCCGCCGACCGGGTCGCCGCCGAGCAGGTACTGGCGTTCCTGCCCGAGCTGGTGCAGTCGGCCCGGTTCAACCGGGAGTTCCTCGGCCGCGCGGTGCGCCACCTGGTCCACGAGGAGGGCATCCGGCAGTTCCTCGACATCGGCACCGGGCTGCCCACCGCGGACAACACCCATGAGGTGGCCCAGGCGGCCGCCCCGGAGTGCCGGATCGTCTATGTGGACAACGACCCGATGGTGCTGGTGCACGCCCGCGCGCTGCTGAACAGCAGCGCCGAGGGCGCCACCGACTACATCGACGCGGACATCAACGAGCCCGAGGCGATCCTGCGCGCCGCCGCCCAGACGCTCGACTTCAACCGGCCGGTGGCGATCATGCTGCTCGGCATCGTGAACTTCGTGCCGGCCGAGGACCGGGCCCGGGACATCGTCGCGACGCTGAAGGACGCCGTACCGCCGGGCAGTTTCCTGGCCCTGTCGCACCCGACCCGCGAGGTGAACCCGGAGGCGGTGGACCGGGCCGTCGCGATGTGGAACCAGGGCGGGGCCGCCGCCATGGCGGTCCGCGACCCGGCGCAGATCGCCGAATACTTCGCCGGCTGGGAGGTCCTCGAGCCCGGCCTGGTCACCTGCTCGCAGTGGCGGCCGGACGGCAACGACACCACACCCTGTTCGGAATACGCGGCGGTGGCCCGCAAACCCTGATCACCGCTCACCGGAGGTCGTCGAGCACGTCCCGGGTGATCGCGGCGGCGGCCGGCCGGAGGTCCTCGAACCGGCCCTCGGTGGCCTCGTTCTCGGGCACCACCAGCCGGACGATCGCCACCGCGTTGTGCGACCGGACCCGGATCACCAGCGCCGGCACCTCGACCGCGGAGAACGCGTCCGGGCCGGCGGCCGGGATGCGCCGTTCCTGGCCGGCGCTGAGCACCTGCCATTGCGCCGTGGCTGCCGCCTCGCTGCCCGCAATGGTGATCCGCACCGCGACCCTCGGCCGGTCAGCGGACCCCCATGCGCAGTCCGCGACCAGCAGCGCCGGGCGGCGGGTGTGATGGTCGCGGGTCGGCCGGCCCATCCCGGCGACGGCCAGCTCGTGCGCTGCGTCGCTGGTCAGCTCCGGGCAGCGGCCGGCCAGGCCGGTCCAGCGGATCGGCGAATGGCCGGCGGACCGGGACGGGGCGGGCGCGTCCGTGGCCGGCGCGGCCGGTGGAAATCGCGCGGGCGGCTCGGCGGACGCCGATTCGGTGCAGCCGGCCAGCACGGGTATCAGCAGCAGCACACCTGCCCCGATCCGCCTCACCGAGGTCCCCCGCCGTCTCGCCTGTCAGCAGCGCCGACGACGGTAACACGTGTCCAGGACCACCTTGATCCCCTATGCTGTCGCCCGTGACCGCTGGCGGACGTAAGGCCTGACCGTGGAGTTCGGCGGTCCGACCGTACGCCGCATGCAGCTGGGCGCCCGGCTGCGCAGCCTGCGCCTCGCCAAGGGGTTGACGCGCGACCAGGCCGGGTATGCCATCCGCGGCTCCGAATCCAAGATCAGCCGGATGGAGCTGGGCCGGGTGGCGTTCAAGGAGCGGGACGTCACCGATCTGCTGCGGCTGTACGGGGTGGACGACGAGGCGGAACACCAGCGCCTGCTCGAGCTGACCCGGGAGGCCAACTCGCCGGGGTGGTGGCACGCGTACGGCGACGTGCTGACCAGCTGGTTCCAGAACTACCTGGATCTGGAGCAGTCGGCCGAGCTGATCCGGACGTACGAGGTGCAGTTCGTGCCCGGTCTGCTGCAGACCGACGCGTACGCCCGGGCGGTCATCATGCTCGGCCACGGCACCGCCACCGCTGTGGAGATCGACCGCCGCGCCAAGCTCCGGATGGCCCGCAAGCAACTGCTGGACCGCACCGATCCGCCGCGGCTGTGGGCGGTCATCGACGAGGCGGTGCTGCGGCGGCAGATCGGCGGCCGGGCGGTGCTGCGCGAGCAGATCGCGTACCTGATCGAGATGACCCGCATGCCGCAGGTCCGGTTGCAGGTCATCCCGTTCACCTCCGGCGGTCACGCCGCCGCCGGCGGCGCGTTCACCATCCTGCGGTTCCCCAACGCCGAGGTGCCGGACGTGGTCTACATCGAACATCTGACCAGCGGGCTGTACCTGGACAAGCCGGAGGACGTGGACCACTACGCGGCGGCGATGGGCCGGCTGTTCATCGAGGCCGAGCCGCCGAACCGCACCCCGGATCTGCTCCGCGCGGCACTGCGCGACCTGGACTGAACCGCGCCACGACGACACCGCGCCGGCGGGGAGACCGGTCGCGGTGTCGTCGTGGGACCGTGCGGGGCTCAGTGGTAGTAGTGCGTGGCCCGCGGGCGGCGTCGCCGGGTCGCGCTGAGGACGACGAAGCCGATCAGGGCGAGCACCACGCCGCCGGCCATCACCGCGAGGGTGCTGTTGCCGGTCAGCGCCAGCTTGTCCTCCTCCGGCGTCTGGGCGGCGGCCGGCTTGATGCCGGCGCCCGGCGCCTCGGGGTCGGGCGCACCGTCGTCGCCGGCCAGCGTCGCGCCGTCGATCTCGGCCGCATCCTCGTCCTCGGTGGCCGGCGACTCCGGCTTGATGACCTTCTTGCTGTTGCCGCTCAACGCCTGGGCCTTGGCGGGTGCCGGGTCGTTCTCGTCATCGGAGGCCGACGAGCGCGACCCGGTCGACCTCGGCGCGTCCTCCTCGTCCTCGGCCGGAGCGGCCGGTGACGTGGCCCGGGTGACGGTGCCGGAGTTGGTGCGCGGCTGCGCGGGCGGCGCGGCGGCCGGCGGGTTGTCGCCGTCATCGTTGCCGCCGGTGT
>DASSAL010000263.1:0-4128 GCA_035685405.1 Actinoplanes sp.
CGGACCCCCTCGGTGCCGGCGGCCAGCCGGACCCCCTCGGTGCCGGCGGCCAGCCGGACCCCCTCGGTGCCGGCGGTCAGCCGGACCCCCTCGGTGCCGGCGGCCAGCCGGACCCCCTCGGTGCCGGCGGCCAGCCGGACCGCGCGGATCCACCCGCCGGCCCGCCGGCAGGACGCGGACTACCGGGTGCGCACGATGGCCGGCTCACTTGACCCCGGCCATGTCCATGCCCCGGAGTTCCTTCTTCAGCTCCTGCATCTCGTCGCGGATCCGGGCGGCCAGCTCGAACTGCAGCTCCCGCGCGGCGGCCAGCATCTGGTCGTTCAGGTCCTGGATGAGCTGGGCCAGTTCGGCGCGGGCCATGCCCTCGCGGGCGGGTGCGGACCCGGCCCGGGCCTTGGACCGGGTCTCCGGCACCGGTGCCTTGCCGCGCGACATCTGCCGCCCCGCGCCGCCGACCACGTGCCCGCCGGGTCCGTGCCCGCCGAGCGCGGAGTCGGTGTCCTCGGCCTCCCGGTAGATGTCGTCCAGGATGTCGTGGATCTTCTTGCGCAGCGCCTGCGGCTTGATGCCGTTCGCCTCGTTGTGGGCGATCTGCTTGGCCCGCCGGCGGTCGGTCTCCTCGATGGCGTCGCGCATCGACGGCGTCATCTTGTCGGCGTACATGTGCACCTGGCCGGAGACGTTGCGGGCCGCGCGGCCGATGGTCTGGATCAGTGACCGGCCACTGCGCAGGAAGCCCTCCTTGTCCGCGTCCAGGATCGCCACCAGGGAGACCTCGGGCAGGTCGAGACCCTCACGCAGCAGGTTGATGCCGACCAGCACGTCGTAGTCACCCTTGCGAAGTTCCTTGAGCAGCTCCACCCGGCGCAGCGTGTCCACCTCGGAGTGCAGGTAGCGCACCCGGATGCCGTTCTCCAGCAGGTAGTCGGTGAGGTCCTCGGCCATCTTCTTGGTCAGCGTGGTGACCAGCACCCGCTCGTCGCGGTCGGTGCGCTCGCGGATCTCGTGCATCAGGTCGTCGATCTGGCCCTTGGTCGGCTTGACCACCACCTCGGGGTCGACCAGGCCGGTCGGGCGGATCACCTGCTCGACGAACTCGCCCTGCGTCTGCTGCATCTCCCACGGCCCGGGGGTGGCGGACAGGAACACCATCTGCCCGACCCGCTCCAGGAACTCGTCGAACCGCAACGGCCGGTTGTCGGCCGCGCTGGGCAGCCGGAAGCCGTGCTCGATCAGGATCCGCTTGCGCGACGCGTCACCCTCGTACATGCCGCCGATCTGCGGGATGGTCACGTGCGACTCGTCGATGATCGTGATGAAGTCGTCCGGGAAATAGTCGAGCAGCGTGAACGACGGCTCCCCGTACGTGCGCCCGTCCATGTGCATCGAGTAGTTCTCGATGCCGTTGCAGAAACCGACCTGCCGCATCATCTCGATGTCGTACGTGGTGCGCATCCGCAGCCGCTGCGCCTCCAGCAGCTTGCCCTGCCGCTCCAACTCGGCCAGCCGGTCGGCCAGCTCAGCCTCGATGTTGCGGATCGCGCGTTCCATCCGCTGCGGGCCGGCCACGTAGTGTGACGCCGGGAAGATCACCAGCTGATCCACCTCGCGCACGACCTCTCCGGTCAGCGGGTGCAGGTAGTACAGCTTCTCGACCTCGTCACCGAACAGCTCGATGCGCACGGCCAGTTCCTCGTACGCCGGAATGATCTCCAGCGTGTCCCCGCGCACCCGGAACGTGCCCCGCTGGAACGCCATGTCGTTGCGCGCGTACTGGATGTCCACCAGCCGGCGCAGCAGCTGATCGCGGTCGATCTCGGCGCCGACCGACACCGCGACGGACCGGTCCAGGTATTCCTGCGGCGTGCCCAGGCCGTAGATGGCGCTCACCGTCGCCACCACCACGGTGTCGCGCCGGGTGAGCAGCGACATGGTCGCCGAGTGCCGCAGCCGCTCGACCTCTTCGTTGACCGACGAGTCCTTCTCGATGTAGGTGTCGGTCTGCGCGATGTACGCCTCGGGCTGGTAGTAGTCGTAGTAGCTTACGAAGTATTCCACCGCGTTGTGCGGCAGCAGCTCGCGCAGCTCCTTGGCCAGCTGCGCGCACAGCGTCTTGTTGGGCGCGAGCACCAGCCCGGGCCGTTGCAGCCGTTCGATCAGCCAGGCCGCGGTGGCGCTCTTGCCGGTGCCGGTCGCGCCGAGCAGCACGGTCGACTGGTCACCGCGACGCACCCGGCGCTCAAGCTCGTCGATCGCCGCGGGCTGGTCACCGGCCGGTTGGAAATCGCTGACGACCTGGAACCGGCCGTCGAGTCGAGGGATGTCGAGCGCCATGGGATCAACCGTACGTCGGGGGTACGACAAGTTTCGGTGACCGTGCGGAGCCACCGTGCGGTGGGTGCACAATCCGCTCCGGCGGCAGGCATTGTGAGGCCTTTCGCCGGGGCTCTACCCTGGTGCGGTAGGCCGCTCGCGGCGGCCGCCCGGCAGGTTCCGGACCACCACACGGTCCAGCCGCCGGCACCGTGATTGCAGCCCCGGCTCTGGTCGGCGAGCGCATCAACGGTGGTCGAGCGCCACGCGCCGACCGGCCGCCGCGGGCGCCCTCTCTTTGCGAGACCATTCGACGTACGGGATACCCGTCCCCCGCAACCGCAGCAGCCGGGCCCCGCCCGGCCCGGCGACCTAGGTGCGACACCGGGCCGTAGCGCCGCAACCGGCGCGAGGACATGGTCCGGCCGCACGGTCGGCCCGGCGACGTGGGCGCCACACCGGGCCGTAACGCCGCAACCGGCCTGGCGACGTGGGCGTCACACCGGGCCGTAGCGCCGCAACCGGCCTGGCGACGTGGTGCGCCGGTCAGGACGACGGCTGCCAGCCTGTGGCCTCGGCCCACTCGTCCGCCGCCCGGGCCTCCGCGTCGAACCACGGCTCCTTCGCCTCGGCGTAGCCGGCCACGTCGCGGTGGGTGGCCTGCCACTCCTTCTTGGCCGCCGCGTACCCGGCCAGCGCCTCCGGCACCGCCCGCAGGTGATCGCGCATGAGCAGCGCGAACCGCCACCCCGGCGATCCGGCCACCCGCACGTGCAGGTTGACCGGCCGGGCCGGGTCGGCGCTGCCGTGCAACCGCTTCGGCCAGGTCTGCCCCGGCAGGCCGCGCGCGTTGTCGACCCACTCCCCCTCCCGGGCCGGGAAGCCGGCGCCGGCCAGCGTCTCCGCCAGCGCGTCCGCCTCGTCCAGCGTGCGGACCGCCAGCATCAGGTCGATCAGATCCTTCGCCGGCAGCCCCGGAACCGCGGTCGAGCCGATGTGGCTGACCTGAGCGCCGGACCCGAGCGCGTGCCGGATCCGGGCGATCAGCCGCTCGGCCTGGGCGGGCCAGTCCGGGTTGTAGTCGGCGACCTGCAGCGTGCGGGGAGCGTACGCCACGGTCCGGTGCCGCAGGTGCGCCTCGAACGGCACCAGCCGGTCGCGCCACAGCCGATCCACCTGTGCGTGCAGCGCGTCCAGCCCGGTGTCGTTCTCGATCACCACGTCGGCGACCGCCCGGCGCCGGTCGTCGTCGGCCTGCGCCGCGATGCGCGCGACCGCCTGTTCCCGGGACATGCCGCGGGTGTCGGCCAGCCGCCGGATCCGCGTCTCCGCGTCCGCCAGCACCACGACGACCAGATGGTACGTAGGTGCGAGCCCGGCCTCGATGAGCAGCGGCACGTCGTTCACCACGATCGCGTCGTGGTTCGCCGCGCGGGCCAGCTCGGCGGTCCGGGCCCGGACCCGCGGATGGATGATCGCCTCGAGCCGACGCCGGGCCGCGTCGTCGCCGAACACCCGTTGCCCCAGCGCCGGCCGGTCGAGGTCACCGTCCGCCCCGAGCACTCCTGCCCCGAACGCGGCAACCACCTCGGCAAGCCCGTCGGTCCCGGTGGCGACCACCTCGCGGGCCAGCCGGTCGGAGTCGATGACCACCGCCCCGTGTCCGGAAAGCCGCCGCGCGACGGCGCTCTTCCCGGCCCCGATCCCACCCGTGAGCCCCACCATCAGCACCCGGCCAGCCTAGTGCCCGGCTCTCGGCCACCGCCGCCCACGACAGCCGACGCCCGGCGCGGCACGGGGCCCGGCGCGGCA
>DASSAL010000264.1:0-6132 GCA_035685405.1 Actinoplanes sp.
CCCGCCGACGACTGGCGGCCGGGTCGGGGGGCACAGTTGCGGAGCCTCGAGCCGGAACCGGATGACAGGGAGGAGCGGACCCGGCGGCTGCCCATGGCCGACGGCGGCCCGCAGATCCCCAACCAGCGGCTGCCGAGGCGGACGCCGTCGGCGAGCAGCAGCTGGACCTTCCGGGACCGCGCCGATCAGTAGGTCCGGCTCTTCGGTGCGGTGCGGCGGTCGGGACAGCCGTGGCCGGTGTTCCCCGTGGTTTCACTCCAGCACCAACGCGCGCCGGATGGCGGACCGAGGGCAAACGTACGGATGATCGGTGATCATGCTCGACGGATGATGACTCTGCGTAACAAGTAATCCACGATCAACTAGGGCAGCCGGCACCGTGGCTGTCGTCGGTCCTGGTTCGGAATCGTGGGGTGCAGGCATGTCGACAGATCAGCCGTACGCGTCGCCAGTGGCGGTCGGAGTGCTCGGCACGGGATCGTACCTTCCGGTCCGTGAGGTGACGAACGCCGAGCTCGCGACGCTGGTGCCGGGGGCCGACCCGGACTGGGTGATGCGCAAGACGCTGATCCGGGCGCGCCGGTTCGCGGCCGCCGAGGAGGCCGCTTCGGACCTCGCCGCGAAGGCTGCGATACCCGCCCTGGATCGGGCCGGCGTCACCGCCGCGGACCTCGACTACCTGATCGTCTCCACGTCAACCGGTGACTCTCCGCAGCCACCGACGGCGAACCTGGTCCAGGACCTGATCGGTGCCACCAAGGCCGCCTGTTTCGACGTCAACGTGGTCTGCGCCGGCTTCGTCTTCGCCCTGTCGCTGGCCCGCAGCCTGGTGGCGCTGCGCCCGGACGCCAAGGTGCTCGTGGTGGCGGCCGACGTCTACTCCCGCATCCTGGACTTCGCCGACCGCCGTACCGCGGTGCTCTTCGGCGACGGTGCGGGCGCGGCCGTGGTCGGTGCGGTGCCGGCCGGCTACGGCATCCTGGAAACCGAGCTGGTCAGCCGCGGCGCCGCGCACCGGCTGATCCGGGTGGCGGCGGGCGGCAGCCGGCTGCCTGCCTCGGCCGAGACGGTTGCCAACGGCGGGCATTACTTCCGGATGGACGGTCGCGGGGTCCGCGAGTTCGTGGCCGAGCACGTGCCCCCGGTGCTGGCCGGCATGCTGGAGCGGGCCGGTCTGCACGCCAAGGACGTCGACCACTTCGTGCCGCACCAGGCCAACGGCGTGATGCTGCAGGAGCTGGTGGACCTCGCCCAGTTGGACGGCGCCACCACCCACCTGACCCTGGACCGGTACGGCAACGTGGGCAGTGCGTCGGTACCGGTGGCGTTGGACGCGGCGGTCCGGTCCGGCCAGGTGCTCGACGGCGACGTGGTGCTGATGGCCGGCTTCGGCGGCGGCATGGCGGTCGGTGCGTCCGTGCTGCGCTGGCATCAGCGTTAGCCGGTCTCCCGGCCGAGCAGGCGGTTCCAGGCGCGGCGCAGGCCCTCGGCGAGCGAGTGGTCCTGCGCCTCCACCGCACGGGCAACGGCGTCCTCCCCGGGCTCCGGCAGCCGGTCGGCCGCCGCGGACACGATGACGCCCCTGGCGTAGATGCCGTCGACCAGGTCGCTGCGGGCGAACCGATGGCCCGCCGGCGTGTCGAGCACCAGCCCGTGGAAGATGTCCGAGCCCTCGTCGGCCAGCACGTGCTGCACCGAGCCGACGCGGGTGCCGGAGCGGTCGTACACCGGGGTGCCGTCGTCGAGGACGAGGTAGGACAGCGGCGGGCCGAGGTCCTCGGGGGCGTCGGCGGGGTTGTCGGTCATGGTTCCCGCCTTACCCCGGCCGGGCGCGCCTCACTCCGTCGACGGCAGGACCGCGACCTCACGGTAGAACCGGTCGATCTGCCGCACCGTGGCCTCGAAGTCGTCCAGGCCGAACGGTTTGGTGACGTACGCGTTGGCCCGGTGCTGATAGCTCGCCACGATGTCCGGCGCCGCGCCCGAGGTGGTGAGGATGACCACCGGGATGGCCTTGAGCTCGTCGTCCGTCTTGATCGCGGCCAGCGTCTCGCGGCCGTCCATCCGCGGCATGTTCAAGTCGAGCAGGATCAGGTCGGGACGGTGCGCGTCCGGGTATGCCCCGGTGCGGTGCAGGTAGTCGAGGGCTTCGCGGCCGTCGACGACCCGGTCCACCGAGGTCTGCATCTCGGCGGACTCCAGCGCCTCCTCGATCATCAGCGCGTCCGCGTCGTCATCGTCGACGACTAGAATCTGGAGACTGCGCACCGGTTCCCCCTTTGTTGCAGTGCGGCAAGCATAGGGGGTACGACAGCCCGGCGCGATGGCGTGTGGGTCAGGAAACCTCGGCGAGCCACCCGGCAATCTGTCCCGGCGCCATGTCGTAGCCGGTGGCCCGGGGGCCGGCCCAGTTGAGACCGGCGAGCACGCCGTCGCGTTCCAGATCCGGCAGCCACCGGTCCAGCCACTCGGTCATGTCGATGGCCACCACGTCGAACGTCCGGTACGCAGCGACCTGGTCGACCACCTTCCGGGCCCGCGACTCCCGGGACCAGAACGGGACCGCCCGCGTGCCGTCGGTGGCCCGGCTGATCGGGAAGCCGCCGCCGTCGCGGATCGAGTAGACCCGCCCCTCCAACGGCACCTCCCGGCGGAACGCCGACCGATGGGCCCCACTGAGCGACATGTCGTCTCCTTCTCGGGCTTTTCGACCTCCATATTATGGACAGCGACGTGGCCTCGTCGGCGGTTCGCCGCGCAGTCTTCTAGCGGCCGGCCGCCGCCATGATCAGGGTGGCCGGGTCGGTGCAGACCAGCTCCAGCGCCCGGGCCACCATCGCCGGGTCGTACGTCGAGGCATGGAACGTCGCCTCGAGATGCAGCACCCCGCCCATCTCCGACGTGGTGAGCGTGATGCCGTCCGGGCCGCTGAGCGTCGGGACGCTCTGATTGACCCGGTGCGCCGCCTCGGTCGCCCACGGCAGATCGGCGAGCACGTCGTGCCGGCCCTGGTTGCTGAACGTGAGCCGCACCTGCGGATCGGCGGGCGCCTCGGTGGGATAGGGATCGGGCATTCCGGGCGCGCCGGTGACGGCCAGCTTGGATTCGCGCAACAGCATCATGGTGAGCATGCCGCCGGTGGCCAGCTCGGCCTTCAGCGTCCGGTGGATCGCCATCGGGTCGGTCAGGCCGGCCGGCGTGAGGAACGGCCCGAAGCAGAAGTTGCTGCCCACCTCGACGCCCGCCGGCAGATACCGCCGGGCGTCGGCGAGGAACGTCGCCCCCGACAGATCCGGCCGGAACCCCAGCTCGCGCAGGGCCGCGGTGAACGCCGCGAAGGTGATCGCCGATGTGGTCACCCCGGGGGCGTGCTCGTCGCGCCAGCGCCGCATCTGGCGCAGCACGTCCGCCGAGCGGGCGGTCTCCACGTGCAGGTTCGCCTGCCACGGGCGGGTCTCGCCGGCCTCGACATGCGGCGTACGAGCCATCCGCAGCGCCTCCCGCCACTTCGACGGCGACCTGCCGAACGTGGTCCACCAGGCTCGGGGCAGCGCGAACACCCGTTCCATCGGCGGCAACTGCGCGGCCCGCCCGGCACCGGCGGCCCGGATCAGCTCGCGCAGCAGCGTGTTCACCGGGCCCGCGTCGCCGTACGCATGCGCGATCTTCATCGCCACGTAGCCGCCGCCGGCGAGGATCCGCACCGGGTGGTGCCCGCGCGGCTCGGCGTGCAGCCGGCGGGTCATCGCGTCGCAGTCCACCGGCCGCTCGCCCAGGTCGGTCACCGCCTCCTGCACGTACGCGGCGAAGGCGGACGCGTCCATGTGCAGCCAACGTGCGCCGCTGCGGTCCAGCCGGGACACCGCCCGGTGGGTCGGGTCGGTGGCGTGCAGGCCGATCAGCGCGGCCCGCAGCCGCTCGGCGGTGACACCGGTCAGCGGGCCGACCGTACGGATGTACTCCAGCGGCAGCCAGGCCCGCTCGTGCAGGGTCAGCTTGGTGGCAGACATGGTTCCTTCCGGGGCTTCGGCGGCGGCGGCCCGCCGGGACGGCAGCACCACGCGCAGCACGGTGGGAGCGACCAGCACCATCTCCACCGCCATCACGGCCGCCACCCAGGCGACCAGGTCAGTGAGGTTGCCCCGGCTGCCGCCGTACCAGGCGGCGGCCAGCTCGGCCAGGCCGGCGAAGACCGAGAAGATGCCGGCTCCCCGCACCCTGCCCTGGACCCGGGAGATGGCCAGGAAGAAGTGGTGGAAGACGAACGGGACGTAGGTGAGGGCCAGGATGGCGAGCGCGGTGCCGGCCGATTCGGCGTACGCGGCACCGAAGATCCCCATGATCGGCCCGGCGAACACCGACACCGCGACGGACACCGGCAGACCCACCACCAGGCAGATGAGCAGGCCCATCCGGACCTTCGACCGCAGTGCCGCCCGGTCGCCCCTGGCCACCGCGAACAGCGTCAGCGCCACGTTGCCGGGCACCATGGCGAGGAACGAGGTGACCATGAACGCGGTGTAGAACGAGGCGTTCGCCTCGGCCGACAGCACCGCGGTGACCACCAGCGGCAGCGCCGCCCGCGGCAGGTAGGTGGCCAGGTTCAGCAGGTTGTGGTCGAAGGTCGCGGCGCCTCGGCCGCGCAGCAGCGCCAGCCGGGGCCGGACGGAATCGACCATGCCACGGCGGCGCAGCGCCCGGCCCAGGATCGCCACCGACAGCACCGTTCCGGCCACCCAGGTGAGCAGCACGTTGCCGCCGGTCATCGTCACCGGCAGCAGGGCCAGGATGCCGAGCAGCGCCAGCTTGATCACCGAGAACCAGGCGTTGCGCATCAGCTGCATCGGGCCGGCCAGCAGCCCGACCAGCGCCTCGTCGAGCACCAACGTCATCGCATTCAGGGCGATGCCGAAGACCAGCAGCACGGTGGCGGCCGTGCTGCCGAGCGCATCCTGCAGGCCCGGAACGGCCAGGTACGCCAGCGCGACGTAGACGAGGCCGCCGACGGTGGCCGCGGACCCGGACACCAGCAGGCAGGTGGAGATCAGGTCCCATTTCCGGCCGGTCAGCCGGGGCAGGTCGGAGATCAGCATGGTGCCCATGCCGAACATGCCGATGGTGCCGATCAGCGTCATCGCGGAGACCGCCGCGGAAGCCTGGCCGACCGCCTCGGCGGGTGCGGTGCGGGCGGCGAGCCACCAGTACGCGAAGCCGAACAGGGACGTGATCGCGGTGGTGGCCATCAGCGAGCCGGCGTTGAGGAACAGGTCCACGTGACCCTTGAGCCGCGCCAGGATGCCGCCGGGGGCCGAGTCGGGCCGGCCGGCGGCTCCGGCGCTGTGCTGGATGGCCTCGGTTGCGGTCACGCGTTCCCCCCAAGAATCGACGTGGAAAAGGTAGTAACTGGTCGGTTTTGGGAGGTACGGCAGAGTGGCTCGTGGATTGTTCACCTTCGGCGGCCGGCGGCGCCGGCCCGGTGATCATGTCGGCCCGTTCGGCCGAGCTTTGGCACGCCTGAGGTCTCAGCAGTTGTGCCCGGTCACAGGACCCCCACTGGTTCGCGGGCGTGATTCATCTCTCTCGGGCGGGCGCCCCTGGGGGTGGACCGCCGCAGTCAGTCGCTGCGCTTCATGGCGCGTACGCCGACGAGGAGACCGACCGCGGCGACCGCGACGGCGGACACTGCGCCGGTGAGCGTCGTGGCGGCCCAGATGTCGCCGTTGAACAGCGCACGCTCGGCGTCCACCACGTACGTCAAGGGGTTGAACTTCGCCATCGTCTGCAGCCAGCCCGGGCCGCCGTCGATCGGCAGCAGCATGCCGGCCAGCAGCAACAGCGGGAACAGCAGCGTCTGCTGGACGGCCCAGAACATCCAGTCCTGGTTCTTCGACGCCAGCCCCAGCGTGTAGGACAGGGCGCCCAGGCCCACGCAGAAGATGGCCAGGATGAGCAGGCCGACCAGGGCTCCGACCGGGTGCAGGTCGAACCCGAACGGGATGACCACCGTGATGATGAGCGCGGTCTGCGCCAGCATCGGGACGATCTCCTTCAACGCCCGACCGATGAGCAGCGCCGGGCGGCGCAGCGGCGCGACCAGCATGCGCTCGTGCGAGCCGGTCTGGATCTCCAGGA
>DASSAL010000265.1:0-9612 GCA_035685405.1 Actinoplanes sp.
GAGGCGTGGGGCGCGTTGTTCGCCCAGTACGCCGGCCTGGAGCCGGTCGACAAGGTGTTCCGCGCGCTGGGACGGGGCCAGATCCAGCGGATCACCACCAGCCGGGACGGCGATATCGCGGTGCTCCAGCTGGGCCGGGGCGCGGCGGCGGTGTGGGCCGGCCTGGCCGGGGATCACCCGCGGCGGATCCACCTGCGCGATCCGGCGGGCGACAACGTGGGCGGCACCGCTGTCCTCAGCCCCTCCGGCCGGTACGTGGCGTACGCCAACGCGCTGGGCGGCGTCGCGGTCTGGGATCTGGCCCGCCCGGACGCCCCCATCCGGCTCGCCCGCGACCACCTGGCCGACGGCGCGGTCGCCCAGGTCGTGACGTCGATCGCGTTCTCCGCCGATGACCGCCGGCTGCTGGTGCTGCGGCAGAGTTACGCCCGCGACCGGGCGGCGCTCACCGCCTGGGAGATCGCCGGCGCCCGCCCGGTCCGGCTGGCGCCCGGGATGGCCGCCGCCCGGCCGCAGGCGGACGCGGCGTACTTCGGCCCGGATCCGGATCAGATCGTGCTGTCTGACTGGGACGGCGTGGCCGTGTACCGGGCCGGCACCGGCCGGGTGCTGCGCAGCTATCCGGCGCCGCGCCCGGGCGGGGCGGACCGGATCGCCGGCCACGGTTCGCTGCTGCTGTCCTGCCGGGACAACACGCTGCGGGTGCTGGACATCGTGGACGGCCGGGAGCGGCACTCGGTGACCGTGCCGACCTGCAGTAGCAGCGGTCTGGTGGTGGACAGCAACACCGGGTACGCGGTGGCCGCCGAGAGCCTCCGCCCCGGGGCGTCGAACGCGTATCTGTCCCTGGTGGACACCGGCACCGGGCGCGGCTACCGGCTGGCCGCCCCGCCGGTTGATGTCACCGCCACCTTCGACCTGCGGTCCCCGGCCCGCACACTGGCGCTGGCCCGGGGCGCGGACGGACGGCCGCTGGCCCTGCTCGCCGACCGCAACGGCCTGCTCTACCGGATCCGGGGCACCACACCGGTGGCCCTCAGCCCGGCCGGCTTCGCGCAACCGGCGACCGGCCACGGCCGGATCGCCAGCCCGGATGGCGCGTACACGGCCGCGATCCTGGCCTCCGGCCGGATCGAGCTGTTCGACAACCGGACCAACCGGCTGCTCACCGGCATCGACGCGCCGCCGCCGCCGTCGCCCGGCTTCACCTTCGCCGGCGTCTGGTTCGGCTTCACTCCGGACAGCGCGCGCCTGCTCGTCGTGCACCGGGACCGGCTGGTGGTGTACGCCGTGCCCGGGCTCACCGCGCAGCGCTCGATCGACCTGCCCGTCCCCGATCTCGGCCCGCCACCGGAGGCCGACGGGGTGTCGGACACCTGGGCCAGTTCGGTCCTCCCCGGACTGGGCGCCGCCGAGCGCGACGACGTGCTGATCCTGCACGCCGGTGTGCTCACCCGGTGGAACGTGGCGACCGGGCAGCAGACCGGTGCCACCGTGCCGCTGCGCACCGGCACCGTCGGGGAACGACGCCGGGCGGCCACCCTGGCCTTCGCGCCGGCCCGCCGTCCCGGCCATCCCGATCAGGTGGCGGTGGTGATGCCGGGTGACGAGATCCAGATCTTCAGCCTGTCGCTGGGCCGGGCGATCGCCACGGTGCCCTGGGCGCCGAGGCGGACCTCGGGCGCCGTGGTGTTCTCCAGCTCCGGCGACCTCTTCGCCTCGACCGGCGCCGAGGGCGTCACCACGGTCTGGCGCACCGACGACGCGGCGGCCGGTGGCCGCGCGGTGCCGACCGTGGCCGGTGACGTCCTGCTCGGATTCACCCCCGACGACAACCTGGTCACGCTCACCACCGGCGGCGCCGCCCCGGAGGCCAAGCTGTGGTCGGCCGACCGCGGCAAGCAGCTGATGACGCTGACCGCGCCGGCCGACGGCTCGGGGTGGCAGTTGCGCGGCGACACCCTCACCAACCGCGCCGAGGGACTCACCCGGACCCTCGAGCTGGACCCCGGCCGGTGGTTCGAGCGGCTCTGCGCGCTGTACGACACCGCGCCCTGCCGGGACGATTCCTAGCCGGTCAGCATGCCCGGGTCGCCGACGTACGAGGTGGCCAGCCACTCGTGCACGCCGGCCGGCCACACCGGCTCGGCGAACAGGTAACCCTGGCCGTACGGGCAGCCCATCCGGGCCAGCATCGTGCGCTGCTCGGCGCCCTCGATGCCCTCGGCGACCACGGCCAGGTCCAGGTTGCGGGCCAGCGTGACGATCGCGTTCACCAGGGCGCGCTGCTGGCGGCTGCCGAGGATGTCGTCGATGAACGACTTGTCGATCTTCAGCAGGTCCACCGGCATCTGCCGCAGGTAACTGAGCGACGAATAACCGGTGCCGAAGTCGTCGATGGCGATCCGCACGCCCATCGCGCGCAGCTCCTCCAGGTCGGTCCAGACCTGATCGACGTCGCGCAGCAGCAGGCTCTCGGTGATCTCCAGCAGCAGCCCGTCCGGTTCCGAGCCGGTGTCGGCCAGCGCCTCCCGGACCCGGGCCACGAACCCCGGAGTGCGGAACTGCCGGGCCGACACGTTGACGCTGACGTACTGCAGCGGGCCGCCCGGAGCGGCCACCCGCCACTCGGTGAACTGGCGCAGCGCCTCGCGCAGCACCCACGCGCCGATGTCGACGATCGCCCCGGTCTCCTCGGCGATCTCGATGAAGTGGTTCGGCCCGAGCAACCCGCGCACCGGATGCTGCCAGCGGACCAGCGCCTCCACCCCGATCAGGCGCGCGTCGGCCAGGTCGACGATCGGCTGGTACTGCAGCACGAACTGGCTGGTGTCGGCCGCCTCATGCAGCGCCGTCCGCATCTCCAGGCGCTCGACCATCGCGGTGTGCAGATCGCTGCGGTACGACTGCCAGGTGCCCTTGCCGGCCTCCTTCGCCAGGTACAGCGCCAGGTCGGCGTGCCGGAGCAGCTCGGTGGCCCGGTCCGCGTCCTTGCTGTTGGCCACCCCGACACTGGCCGCGCCGGACACCACGTACATCCCGCCCATGCCGTCGCTGACGTCCACCGGCGCGGACAGCGCGGTCACGATCCGGGCCGCCACGTCCTCCGGTGCGCCGGGGTCGTCGCTCTGCTCGACCAGGATGGCGAACTCGTCACCGCCCATCCGGGCGGCGGTGTTGCCGGCGCCGATCGTCTGCGCGATGCGCTGGCCCACCGCCACCAGCAACTGGTCGCCGACCGCGTGCCCGAGCGTGTCGTTGACCTCCTTGAAGTCGTCCAGGTCGATGAACAGCACGCCGATCGTGCCGCCGTCGCGCTCGGCCAGGGCGAACGAGTGCTCCAGCCGGTTGCGGAACAGCACCCGGTTGGCCAGGCCGGTGAGGCTGTCGTGGAAGGCCTGGTGAGCCAGGTCGTTCTCCAGCCGGCGGCGTTCGGTGACGTCCCGGACGGTCAGCACCACCCCGCGCACCGTCGGGTCGTCGCGCAGGTCCCGGGCCGAGCACTCGACCTGCACGAGGCGCCGGTCGGCGCACACCGCGGTCAGGTCCGTCTCGTCGACGTGGCCACCGAACCGGGTCCGGGCGAGCAGGTCACGCAACGCCTGGTGGTGGGTGTCCGCGATCAGCCCGGCCAGCGGCGCGCCGGCCAGGCCGGCGCGGCCGAAGACGGTCTCGGCGGACGGGCTGGCGTACCGCACCTCGTCCTCGTCGCCGACGATCAGGATGACGTCGGAGGCGCTCTGGATCAGCGTCCGGAAATAGGCCTCGCTGTCGCGCCGGTTCACCTCGGCGGTCAGCCGGATCCGTTCGATCACGACGCCGACCTGGGTGTTCAGGGCCTGGAACGAAGTCAGCAGATCGTGCAGGACGGCGGTCGGCGCGGCCAGCACCGCAACGCCGGTCCGCGGCGGTCCGCCGGGCAGCGGCCCCACCGAGTGCAGGACGAAGTCGAAGCCGGTGACCGCAAGCTCCGGCGGCAGCCGGTCGGCCGGCATCAGCCGCACCTGGGCCTCGACCGGGGTGCCGTCGTGCGGCAGGTCGGTGACGATCAGCTCGTGCGGGGTGTCCGGCGGCATCAGCGCGGTGATCGCTCCGGTCAGCGCCGTGCGGACGTCGTCCAGCGTGGCCGCGGCGAACAGGCTGGCGCTTGCCTCGCGCAGCGCCCGCTCCCGGGCACCGGCCTGCCGTTGCGCCGTGATCAGGCCGCCCACCCGGGCCAGCACCAGCAGGAACATCAGCGCCGCCGCGACCGCGATGATCGGCGCGTCGCGGATCTCGCCCTGCGCGTGCTGCAGCAGCAGCATGGCCGGCGCGATCAGGGAGGCCATCGTCATGAAGAAGACCCGCCGGCCGCCCGCCGGTTCCGCGCCGGGCTGCTCGCTGACCGCCGGCACCGACAGCTGGCGCATCGACGGCACCAGCGCCGCCAGGCCCAGCGTGGTGTAGAAGACGATCCAGCCCAGGTCGAGCGGGCCGCCCACGTTCCAGTCACTGTCCAGCCGGGCCATCCCGTAGACGACGTCGGAGAACAACACGCCGACGATGCCGGCGGACAGCAGGCTGACCGCGAGCGGCCGGCGCCCGGGAATGGCGATCAGGCGCAGCACCATGGCCAGCGCCAGCACGTCACCCAGCGGGTAACCGACCGAGATGACCTTCTCCAGCACGGTCAGCGTGTCGTCGCGGGTGTACGGCGCAATCAGGAACACCCAGGTGACCAGGCCCAGCCCCACGGTCGGCACCAGCGCGTCGAGCAGCGCGGCCCGGTTCGGCTCGCCCGACCGGGCCCGGATGAACAGCGAGAAGGACGCCGCCAGCAGCGGGTAGACGGCCAGGTAGAAGTAGTCGGCGACGCTCGGGAACGGCGGGTCACCGTAGGTCGCCATGGTGAAATAGATGGTGTCGCCGGCCCCGAAGCACAGGATCGCGGCGGACAGCAGGTACCAGGGCAGGGGCCGGGCCGGACGATGCATCCGGACGCCGAGCAGCACGGTGAGCGTGCTGGTCAGACTGATCGCGCCCCAGGTGTACGGATGCGCCTCCGGCCAGGCGTAGTAGAACACGGTGAGGAGGGCCAGCCAGGCGAGGTAACACGCCTGTAGGACGCGTGGCCGCATGCTGCCTCCCTCGACGACTCGAACGGCTCCGGCGCCGCGCCTTTCCCTTCGGTCGCTCGACGGTCAGCCTGAGCGATCAGGCCTCGCCCGGACCATCTCGGCGCGCCGGCCGGCACTGACCGCCACGAACGATGTCATCTGGCGCACCCTACCGCCGTCCTGCAGCGGCAGCGGGTGGAGCATCGCCGGCGTCCGCCGGTACCGGATCTCTTGACCGGCACACCGCGTCAACCGGCACGATGACCCCCATGACATACGAGATCATCCTGCGGGACGTGCCGGAGCTGCGCGTCGTGACCGAGGCCCGGGACGTGGACCAGGCCCACCTGCTGGACTGGCTGCCCGGCGCGATGGCCCGGGTGGTGCAGGCGCCGGCCCTGACCACCGAGACGCAGCGCTGGGTGGACCGCCAGCGCACGCCGGACCCGGTGTTCGTGGTGGTCTATCAGGGCAACCCGAACGAAGGGCCGACCCGGGTCGAGGTGTGCGCGCCGGTCGCCGCCGGCGGGGACCAGACGCTGCCGGCCCACCGGGAGGCCTTCGTCCGCGTCACCAAGGCCCAGGTGACCAGCGGCGAGCTGGGTGCGGTGTACGAGGCGATCGAGAATGGGATCGGCGACCGCGGCCTGACCATCGTCGCCGCGCCGCGCGAGGTGTACTGGACCGACTTCATGAGTGCCGGCGACGGCGACGAGGTGTTCGACGTGGCGTTCCCGGTCGCCGATTCAGGGGTTTCCTCGGTCGCGCGCGCCACAGTTTGAGCTGATCCGCACCGGGCACCGCTGCGGGCGTGACCCAGGACAACCGCTGGCGGGTCGTCAACCGGTACGGCCGGTCCGGCCTCTCAATGGCCGGCCCATCCGACCGGCGCCGACCCGGCCCTCACCGGTTGGCGCTCATCGCATCGACCAGGCGCCGGGCCGATCCGGCCAGGTTCCATCGTTCCGCCAGCGCGATCAGCCGGTCCGGGTCGGCCGGCGCCGACGGCAGCACCGGGTCGAACTCGGGCAGCTTGACGTCCAGCGCCACCCGGCACACCGGCAGTGCCGCCGCCAGGTAGCCGCTGGCCTCCTTGAGCTTCGTGCGCAGGCCGGGCGCGAACCCGGCCCCCGGATCGTCCAGCGCCGCCAGGATCTCCTCCACCCCGCCGTACCGGGCGATCAGCCGGGCCGCCGTCTTCTCGCCGACCCCCGGCACACCGGGCAGGCCGTCGCTGGGGTCGCCGCGCATCGCCGCGAAGTCGGCATACCAGCGGGCCGGCACACCGTACTTCCGCTCCACCACCGCGTTGTCGCTGTCCTCCAGCTTGGCCACGCCGCGCCCGCAGTACAGCAGCCGCACGCCGCGCTCGTCGTCGACCAGCTGGAACAGGTCGCGGTCACCGGACACCACCTCGACCGGCGTCCGCTGGGTGGCGGCCAGCGTGCCGAGCACGTCGTCGGCTTCGTACCCGTCCACCCCGAACGCCGGGATGCCGACCGCCTCGCACACCTCGAGCAGCACCGGGATCTGCTTCTCGAGCGCCTTGGGCACGTCCTCGACGTCGCCGTGCAGGACCCGGTGCCGCTTGTACGACGGCACCAGCGCGACCCGCCACTGTGGCCGCCACGACGCGTCCAGCGCGCACACCACGCGGTCGGGCCGGCGGGTGCGGATCAGCTGGGCCAGCATGTCCATGAACCCGCGGATCGCGTTGACCGGCTCACCGGCGGTGGTCTTGGCCGCGTTCTCCGGGATGCCGTGGAAGGCCCGGAAGTAGAGGCTGGGCGCGTCCACGGCGAGCAGCGGTCGATCAGTCATGGAGGCAGCCTGGCACATCGGTACGACAGAATCCGATCCCCGCCCGGCCTGCCCTGGCTCAGCCTCCCTAACGATCGTTTAGGATGGTCGGCATGACGGTCGATCGGATCCTGCCAACCGCCGAGGCGTACGAACTGCTCGGGCTGACGAAGGAGATCGCCGACGGGGAACTGGCGCCGAAGGCGTCGGACTTCGAGTCGCGCGGGGAGTTCCCGCGCGAGGTGCTGCGCACGGTCGGCCGGGCCGGTCTGCTCGGGCTGCCCTATCCGGAGGAGCACGGCGGCGCGGGCCAGCCGTACGAGGTGTACCTCCAGGTCCTTGAGGTCCTCGCCGGGTCCTGGCTGGCCATCGCGGAAGCGGTCAGCGTGCACACGCTGTCCTGTTTCCCGGTCGCCGCACACGGCACCGAGGGCCAGCGCAAGCTGCTGCCCGACTACCTGGCCGGCGACCTGCTGGGCGCCTACTGCCTGTCCGAGCCACAGGGCGGGTCGGACGCCGCCGCGCTCACCACGCGGGCCGTCCGGGACGGCGACGACTGGGTGATCACCGGCACCAAGGCGTGGATCACCCACGGCGGCCGCGCCGACTTCTACAACGTCTTCTGCCGTACCGGTGGCCCCGGACCGGCTGGCATTTCCTGCCTGCTCGCCGACGCCGACACGCCGGGCCTCATCCCGCAGGCGCCGGAACGCACCATGGGCATCCGGTCCTCCGCGCCGGCCCAGGTGGTCTTCGACGGTGCGCGGGTCCCGGGCGACCGCCTGATCGGCGGTGCGGGCACCGGCTTCCGGATCGCCATGCAGGCGCTGGACGCCGGCCGGCTGGGCATCGCCGCGTGCGCGGTGGGCCTGGCGCAGGCGGCGGTGGACTACGCCGCGGGGTACGCCCGGGAGCGCACCCAGTTCGGCCGGCCGATCGCCGACTTCCAGGGCGTCGGCTTCCTGCTCGCCGACATGGCCACCCAGGTGTCCGCCGGCCGGGCGCTGACGCTGGCCGCGGCCCGGCTCAAGGACGCCGGCCGGCCGTTCTCGATCGAGGCGGCCAAGGCCAAGCTGTTCGCCACCGACATGGCGATGCGGGTGACCACGGACGCGGTGCAGGTGCTCGGCGGGTACGGGTATGTCGCCGACCACCCGGTGGAGCGCTGGTTCCGCGAGGCCAAGGTGCTGCAGATCGTCGAGGGCACCAACCAGATCCAGCGACTGGTGATCAGCCGGTCGCTGGCGAAGGGCCGACGGCCCGTAGGGTGACGGCCGTGGAAGAGATCGACCGGGCGATCGTCAGTGCCCTGACCGCGGACGGCCGGCTGTCCTACACCGACCTGGCCGAACGGGTCGGGCTCAGCGTGTCCGCGGTGCACCAGCGCGTCCGCCGCCTCGAACAGCGCGGGGTGATCAAGGGTTACGCGGCGAAGGTCTCGTACGAGTCCCTGGACCTGCCGCTGACCGCATTCGTAGCGATCCGGCCGTTCGACCCGTCGCAGCCGGACGACGCTCCGGAACGGCTGGCCCACCTGGCCGAGATCGAGTCGTGCTATTCGGTGGCGGGGGAGGACTTCTACCTGTTGCTGGTACGGGTGGGCAGCCCGGCCGATCTGGAGCGGGTGCTGCAGGAGATCCGGACGGCGGCCAACGTCACCACCCGGACCACGGTGGTGCTGTCGACGCCGTACGAGAACCGCCCACCGGCCGTCTCCTGACCGTCCCCCCAGACCGCCGCACCACGCCGATGGCCACCGCCGCCGGGCGATCCGGCTCCGGTGGCCGCCACCCGACATCCCAGCCTCCTAGGACGCCGTACGGGGTGAGCCGGATGCCACGTCAGGCTTCGCGCCCGATGGACGGCCCTCGCATGTGTCCGGCCAGCGGGGCTCAGCTCGGCAGCGAGGCCCGGACGCAGTGGGTGATGAACGGCATCTCGAACTCGGTCCGGCCGACCAGGTCGGGATGTGTGATCGACAGTTGCCGCACCTGGGCGAGCAGCGCCGCCCGTTCGACCGGCGGCAGCAGGATCACGTGGCTGCGCGAGGCGACCAGGTCGAGCAGCGCATCCGGCCCGATCCGGTGACTCCAGCGCACCTCCCGGGTCTCGACCGGCCCGAACGCCGACCCGAACCGGGCGTCGCGGTGGTGGTTCGTTCCGCCGACGATGTCCTCGAGCCGGCGGATCCAGGCGGCCCGGTCGTCCCGGATGTTCCACAGCACCCCGAGCCGGCCGCCGGGGGAGAGGACCCGGGCGATCTCCGGCACCGCGCTCTCCGGGTCGACCCAGTGCCAGGCCTGCGCCATCAGCACGACGTCCACCGAACCGTCCGGCAGCGGTACATGCTCCGCAGTGCCGCGGAGCGCGGGTACGCCGGGCACGGCCCGGGTCAGCTCGGCGAGCATGCCGTCGGACGGGTCGACAGCGATCACGTCCAGGCCGCGGGCGGCCAGTTGCCGGGTCAGCTTGCCGGTGCCGGCACCCAGGTCCAGCACCCGCGGAGCCCGGCCGACGCCGAGCGCCGGCGAAGCCGGCCGGTCGCCGGGGCCGGGCGCCCGCGGAGCCGGCCGGTCGCCGGGGTTGAACGCCGGAGCCTCGCCGTCACCGGGGCCGGGCGCCCGCGAAGAGCGGCCGTCGCCAGGGTTGAGCGGCCGGGGAGCGTCGCCGTCACTGGGCCCGGGCGCCCGCGAAGAGCGGCCGCCGCCGAGGTCGA
>DASSAL010000266.1:0-5060 GCA_035685405.1 Actinoplanes sp.
CCGGCAGCGGGCGCCCGGTGCGGTCGGCCGCCGACGCCGCCGAGGCGGTCGCCGAGAGCACGGCGATCGGCGCCGACCTGGTCAAGGTCACCGCGCACGCGGGCGGGCCGATGCTCGCGCCGCCGGTGCTGGCCGCGGTGGTGGAGGCGGCCCACGCGGCCGGGCTGAGGGCGGTGGTGCACGCCGAAGGGCCGGGCACGGTGGCGGCCGCGGTGGACGCCGGCGCCGACCTGCTGGCGCACACCCCGTGGACCGAACGCCAGGACGGCCCGCTGCTGCGCCGGGCCGCCGAGCAGGGCATGACCTGGATCAGCACGCTGGACATCCACGGCTGGGGCCGGGCCACCGCCGCGCTGGGCACGGCCATCGACAACCTGCGGCGCTTCCTGGGGTACGGGGGGACCGTCGTCTACGGCACCGATCTGGGCAACGGGCCGCTGGTCGCCGGGGTGAACCCGCGGGAGATCAGCGCCCTGCAGCGGGCCGGGCTGACCCCGGACGAGGTGCTGGTCGCGATGACCGGCGACGCGGCCGGCCGGCCGCCCTGCTGGCTGCCCGGCGGCCTGGACCTGGAGGCCACCCGGTTCGCCGGGGTGCTGGCTACCGCCCGCGTGGCCGGCCCCGAGGTGCGGCCCCGTTGAGCGCAGCGCGCCCCTGACGAACCGCCGGCCGGAATCGGCCGGGGCCCGGCGCTATGACCCGTCGGTGTCGAGCCGACGCTCCAGCACGGTGATGATCCGATCAAGCTTGCCGTGCGCCGCGCCCAGGGGACTGCGCGTGCCGGTCCAGTTTCTCGTTCTGCTGCGGCTAGGTGATGGCCAGCGCCTGGATGGTGCGGCGCGGTGCGCGACAATCGGCTGATGAGCGACACCGCGGTGATCGTCGTTTCCGGCGCGACCGGCCGGCTCGGCGGCCGGGTGGCCCGCCGGCTGGCCGAGGCCGGCATTCGCCAGCGGCTGCTGGTGCGGGATCCGGACCGGGCGCCGCGGCTGCCCGGCACCGAGGTGGCGGTGGCCGAATACGGCGACGCCGCCGCGCTCCCGGCCGCGCTGGCCGGCGCCGGCACGGTGCTGATGGTGTCCGCCTCGGAAACTCCCGACCGGGTGGACCGGCACCGCACTTTCGCCGACGCCGCGGCCGCCGCCGGGGTCGGCCATCTGGTCTACATCTCGTTCCTCAACGCGGCCCCCGACGCCACCTTCACCCTGGCCCGCGACCACTGGGCCACCGAGCAGCACATCCGGGCCGGCGGCCTGCCGTTCACCTTCCTGCGCGACAGCCTGTACGCCGATTTCCTGCCGATGATGGCCGGTGACGACGGCGTGATCCGCGGGCCGGCCTCCGACGGCCGGGTGTCCGTGGTGGCCCAGGACGACATCGCCGACGCGGCATCCGCGGTGCTCCGCGATCCCCACCCCCACATCGGCGCGACGTACGACCTGACCGGGCCGGCCGCGCTCACCTTCACCGAGATGGCGGCGACGATCACCGAGGTGACCGGGCGCCCGACCCGGTTCGAGAACGAGACGCTGGAGCAGGCGTACGCGTCCCGGGCCCGGTACGGCGCGCCACGCTGGCAGGTGGACGCCTGGGTCAGCACGTACACCGCGGCGGCGGCCGGCGAACTGGCCACCGTGTCCGATCACGTGCGGCAGCTCACCGGTCACCCGGCCACGTCGCTGGCCGGGCTGCTCATCCGCTGACGGATCGCCGCGAGCAACCGGGCGCTGTGCCGCTTCGGCAGCCCGTGCCCGGCCCGGAAGACCACCGCCCGTGGGTCCGGTGTGAAGAACGGGTCGGTCGCGCCGCAGACCATCAGCAGTGGTACGGCCGGGCTGAAGGTGATGCCGTGGCCGAGCACCGCCGCCACCGTGATGGCGAAGTCGGCCATCTCCTGCGCGTCCGGCCGGCCGCCGGTCACGGCGAGTGCCGCCCGTGCCACCGCCTGCACCGCCACCCCGTCCACCGCGGCGGCGCCCAGCTCACCGTGCAACCGGCGCCACCGGCCGGCCGCGGCCAGTTCGCGCCACCGCTCGCAGATGCGCCGGCCGCTGTCCGACAGCCGGGTGCCGGTGACCACCAGCGACACCGTGCGCACCAGGTCGGGCCGGTCGACGACCAGATGCTGCGCGATCATGCCGCCGGTGGACATGGCGACCAGATCGACCGGGCCCAGGTCGTCCAGCACGGTGGCGTACTCCCGGGCCAGGTCGCGGGTGGTGGTGCCGGGGTCCAGTCCGCGCGGGCGCTGGATCACCGAGACCGTGTGGTCGGCGGCCAGCGGCCGGAACGCCTGCCGGTACCCGGCCGCCAGCATCCCGCTGGGCGTCCGGTTGCGCAGGGCCATGCCGGGGAGCACCACCACCGACGGGCCGCTGCCGAACCGGGCATAGGAGAAGCGGCCGTGTAGAACGCCGGTGTCCATCGCGTACCTCCTCGTCGGGTTGCCCATCACGTTCCTCACGCCCAGGGCCGCCGCGCATCCGTAGTCCTACGGATGCGGGGCCGGCGGCCCGCCGGTGACAGTGGAGACCTGGGTAGCCCGGGGAGGACACCATGACGCTCGAGGGACGCGACATCACCGTGGTCGGCGCCGGCGTCGGCGGAGCCACCGCCGCGCTGCTGCTGGCCCGCGCCGGTGCGGCGGTCACGCTGCTGGAACGCGCGCCGGTCTCGGCCCCGGTGGGTGCCGGCATCCTGTTGCAGCCGAACGGGCTTGCGGTGCTCGCCGATCTGGGCCTGACCGGAGCGCTGTTCCGGGTCGGGCACGCCATGCGGTCCACCACCATCCGGTCCGGCGGACGCGTGGTGCACACCGTCCGCAGTCCGGAACCGGTGCTCGCCCTGCGCCGCAGCGTGCTGCAGTCGGTGTTGCTCGACGCGGTGGCCGCCGAGCCGCGCATCGACCTGCGGTTCGACGCCGAGGTGACGGGCGCCGATCCGACCGGCACGGTCGAGCTGATCTGGGACGGCCGGTCCGGCACGCTGACCGCGGATCTGGTGGTGGGCGCCGACGGGGTGCACTCGGTGGTCCGCGGCGCCGGTGATTTCGGCGCGACGGTCCGGCCGACCGGTCGCCGGTACGTGCGGGCGCTGGTTCCGCGGTTCGACTTCGAGGGCGAGGAGTGGCTGCCCGGCGGCATTCTGGGCGGCGCACCGGTGGACGCCACCACCACCTACCTCTACGCGTCCTCGGCCGACCTGCTGCCACCGGAGCTCCGGTCCGTCCCGCTGATCGAGACCGAGGTGTCCCGGGTGGACTGCCGCTCCTGGCACGACGGCCGGATCGTGCTGCTCGGTGACGCCGCCCACGCCATGGCCCCGAACCTCGGGCAGGGCGCCAACGCCACGCTGGTGGACGCCGCCGTCCTGACCACCGAACTGACCGGATACCGGCGGCTGTACCCGGCGCTGGAGCAGTACACCCGGCGGCGGCTCCCGGAGGTGACCCGGATCCAGAACCGATCTGACCGGGTGGCCCGGATGGCGACGATCCGCCATCCGGTGCTGCGCGGCGCCCGCGACCTGGCGCTGCGGCTGGTTGATCGGAAATCCGACCGAGATCACGCGGTGGTTTAGCTCCTACCATCAAAGCATGCTGATCGCACGGGCGGCGGAGTGCGCGACCATCGACGCCCTGATCGGCGCCACCGGGTCGGGCCGCAGCGGTGCGGTGCTGCTGCTGGGTGCGCCGGGCGCCGGGAAGTCGGCCCTGCTGGGGTACGCGCGGCAGGCGGCGGACGGGCGTACCGTGCTGCGCGCCACCGGGGTGCCGGCCGAGCAGGACCTGCCGTACGCCGGCCTGCACGAGCTGCTGCGGCCGGTGGTGCACCGGGTGGACCGGCTGCCGGCACCGCAACGTGCCGCCCTGACCGCCGCTCTCGCGCTGGCGGACGGGGCCGCCGGTGACCGGTTCACCGTGTCCGCGGCGGTGCTCACCCTGCTCGCCGAGGTGGCCGGGGACGGCGGCCTGGTCTGCCTGATCGACGATGCGCACTGGCTGGACCGGTCCACCATGGACGCGCTGATGTTCGCGGTCCGCCGGCTGGACGCCGAGGGCGTCGCGGTGATCCTGGCCGCCCGCCCGCCACTGCATCCGGACGTGACCGTGCCGGCGCTCACCTTGCCGCCGCTGGACGCGGACGCCGCCGTCGAGCTGCTGCGCGGGCGGTCCGGGATGCCGGTGGCCGGTGCCGTGGCCGCCACGCTCACCGCGGCCGCCGAGGGTAATCCGCTGGCCCTCGGTGAACTGGCCGGCCTGCTCACCGCCGACCAGCTGACCGGGCGGGTGCCGCTGCCGGACCCGCTGCCGATCGGCACCGGGCTGGATCGGGCGTTCCGGCACCGGATCCGCGAGCTGCCCGAGGCCACCCGGGCGGCGCTGCTGCTGGCCGCGGTGGAGGGCACCGAGATCACCGGCGGCGCCGGACTGGACGCCGCCGAGGCAGCCGGGCTGCTCCGGGTGCGGGACGGCCGGCTGGAGTTCCGGCATCCGCTGATCCGGTCGGCGGTCTACCGGGACGCGACCGAGAGCGAACGCCGGGCGGCACATCGCACGATGGCCGGCCGGATGGCCGATCCGGACCGGCGGGCCCGGCACCTCGGCGCGGCGGCGCTCGGCCCGGATGACGCGGTGGCCGGGCTGCTGGCCGATGCCGCGCACCGGGCCGCGCGGCGCGGAGCTCCGGCCGAGGCGGCCGCCGCGTACCGGCGGTCGGCGCAGCTCACCACCGATCGCGGGGTGCGCGCCGCGCGGCTGGTGGACAGCGCGGAGGAGGCCTGGCGGGCCGGGCAGTCCCGGGCCGCGTACGCCGCGCTGGACGAGGCCGAGCCGCCGGCCGGCGACGAGCCGCTCACGGACCGGATCGCGCATCTGCGCGGCCGGTTCGAGCTCCGCCGCGGCGTGGTCACCGAGGCATACCGGATCCTGCTCGAGCGCGGCGCCGCGGCGGCCCGCCGGGACCCGGTCCGCGCCCTGGCCATGCTGGCCGAGGCGGCCGACGCGGCCTCGCTGGCCGGTGACATCCCGGGCATCGCCGCGGCCGGCCGGGCGGCCGCCG
>DASSAL010000267.1:0-19691 GCA_035685405.1 Actinoplanes sp.
CCCAGCGGGGCGGTGGGCCGTCGGGTTGCCCGATGTCCACCAGGGCGACCACGCCGCCCCCGACGACGGCCAGACCCAGCATCCACCCGCCGAGGAAGCCGCGGGTCACGCTCGGCGGCCGCATGGTGGCCAGCAGCAGCGTGACCAGGACCACCGGCAGCGTGGCGAGCACCAGGCCGACCGCGATCAGCAGCGACTGGCCGACGGCTGTCCACATGGGCCACCTCTTGCCGGGTCGTCGCCGAGTCGGGTCGGACCGGCGGGCCAGCGCCGTCCTCGGCTCGGGACATCAGGACAGGAGCACCTTCAGCGCGATCGTCAGCAGCCCGATGCCGGCGGCACCGGCGATCTCCAGCGCCAGCCGGCCGCCGGTCGCCCCGCGCAGGCGGCCGATCCGGTAGCCGATGAAGGCCAGCAGGACGACCGCGAACCACGACGCGACCTGGGCGGCGGCCACCGCCCCGATGCCGAGGAGCCGCAGGAGGCCGAAGCACAGCAGGACGGCCAGGCCGCCCTCGAGAACCGCCGCCTCGTACAGCGCCCCGGTGCCGATCCGGCGCCACATCGGCACGTCGGGCTGGCTCATCCGCGCCCCGAGGACCTGGGTGTAGAGGTGCGCCAGCGAGTAGACGACCAGCATGAGCAGCACCGACACGCTGACGTACCGGGTCTTCGCCGGCTGGGCGCCGACGATCGCCATCGCCGCCGCGGCCAGGACGGCGCCGTAGAGGACGGCGCTGACGTTGTCGCTCAGATGCCGGGCGACCTGCGACGCGGGTCTCGTCTTCCTTGGCCCGGCCCGCTCCGGCCCATCCGGCGCCCGGGTCAGCTCGTCCACGTCGGCTCCCCCCGGCCCGGGTCGGTCCCGGCCTGGTCCTTCTCGGGTGGGCGGGGCACGGCGGGCTGGAACGGCGGGCGGAGTCAGAGGCTGGCGGGGTAGCCGGGTCCCATCGGGATGCCGAGCAGGAACCAGGCGGCGAAGAAGATGATCCAGGTGACGAGCACGATCAGGGAGAACGGGATCATCAGCGAGATGATCGTGCCCAGGCCGGCGCCCTTCTTGTAGCGCTGGGCCACGATGACGATGAACGGCAGGTAGACCATCAGCGGGGTGATGACGTTCATCGGCGAGTCGCCGAGCCGGTAGGCGGCCAGCAGCGTCTGCGGGGCGACGTCCAGGCGGATGAACAGCGGGATGAAGACCGGGGCGAAGATGGCCCACTTCGGCAGCATGCCCGGGATGATGATGTCCAGCAGGGCGATCACCAGGATGAAGCCGATCAGCAGCCAGATGGCGCCGATGTCGGCCCGTTCGAGGAGGTCGGCCATCCCGACGGACGCGACGACGGGCATGTTGGAGTAGTTGAAGTACGCGATGAACTGGCTGATCAGGAACAGCATGAACAGCAGGCCGGCCAGCGAGGCCCAGGTCTTGGTGATGGCGTTGATGACATCGGTGCTGGTGAGGGTGCCGGCGCCGCGGCCGTAACCGATGCCGGCGATCAGGAGATGATGGTGACGTGGAAGTGGTACCGGCCCAGCACCATGCCTTCGACGGCCGCCTCCGTCGCCGGGCCGGCCGGAACGCCCGCGAAGCCCGGGACACGCACCGCGAGCCGGGTCAGGTGCGGCACCGCACGGCTGAAGGTGGCGGCCGCGTCCCGCACCTCGGTCGCGGAGACCCCCTCGACGTCGCCGACGCCGACCGCGACCCGGACCGGTTGCTGACCGGCCGGAAGAAGCAGCCATTGCCCCACGCGGCCCTCGAAGCCGCAGGCCGCGAGCTCGGCCCGGTCGACGCCGAGGCCGGCCGGAACGGGGCCGTCGGCCGTCACCAGCTCGGCGATCGCCTCGGCGGCACCCGGCTCGACCGCGGTCTCGACCGAGATCCGCAGGTCGGCCAGGCGTCCCAGCGAGGGGGTTACATCGATGGTCGCAGCAGACATCGTCCCCCCTTCCGCACCGAGGTCGCGCCCACCACCGTCGGGAGGCGCGGTTGCGACGCACGTCCACCGAAACGGATGAAACTGAGTGCGCCCGGTGCAGGGACGTTCACGCACCGGCATCGGCCGGTGGGACTGCACACCCGCACCGCGCCATTTCGGATCAGGACGCTGTGGCGGGTTTCCTGGTGGGGTCGCCCGGGGTGGCGCCCGGCGTGGGGCGGCGGGTCAGGACCTGCGGGCCGGCAGCCGCGATGGCGACCGTGTGCTCGGAGTGGGCGGTGCGGGAGCCGTCGGCGGAGCGGATCGTCCAGCCGTCGTCGTCAAACCTGATCTTGTCGGTGGAGCGGCAGAACCAGGGCTCGATGGCGATGGTGAGGCCGGGGTCGAGCTTCATGCCGCGCCGGGCGCGGCCGCGGTTGGAGACGTGCGGGGGCTCGTGCATGGTGCGGCCGATGCCGTGGCCGCCGAACTCGGCGTTGACCCGGTAGCCGTACGAGTGGGCGACCTCCTCGATCGCGGCGGAGATGTCGCCGAGGCGGCCGCCGGGCTGGGCGGCGGCGATGCCGGCCGCCAGCGCCACCTCGGTGGCCTCGATCAGCCTGAGATCGGCCGGGTCGGGGGTGCCGACGACGACGGAGAGCGCGGAATCGGCGACCCAGCCGTCGATGCCGACCGCCATGTCGATGCTGAGCAGGTCACCGTCGCGCAGCACATAGTCGTGCGGCAGGCCGTGCAGCACCGCGTCGTTGACCGACAGGCAGAGCACGTTGCGGAACGGGCCACGGCCGAACGAGGGGGCGTAGTCCCAGTAGCACGATTCGGCGCCGCGTTCGGCAATCCGGCGGCGGGCGTGGTGCTCGAGGTCCATCAGGTTGACCCCGACGGCCGCGACACCGCTCAGCTCGGCGAGCAGCTCGCCGACGAACTGGCCGGCCATCGCCATCCGGCCGATCTCCTCGGCAGACTTTAGTTCGATCACGGTATTTTTATACCACGGAGCTCCGGGCGGCTATCCTGCTGGCATGGTGCGCCAACCACTCACCGCCGAGCAGATCGCCGCGGGTCGGCGCCTGGGAGCCGCTCTCCGGACCGCGCGGGCCGGCCGCAGCCTCGTCGAGGTGGCCGTGGCGGCCGGCATCTCGCCGGAGACGTTGCGCAAGATCGAGGCAGGTCGCCTTCCCGCACCGGCGTTCGGCACGGTGGTCGGCCTCAGTCAGGCCCTCGATGTCCCGCTCAGCGACCTGGCTGAGGTCTGGCTGGCCGACGTGCCCGTCCGCCAGGTGTCGTAGAGGCGCCCCGGCTGACCGTCAAAGGGGACCCGGCCGGCGATTAAGATGCATCAGTCTGGTTCGCCGATGCGCGAACCGGATATCAGGGTGATGGGTCGCCGGCGGGCGATTCCTGAGTGGGTCGGGAATTGGCGGGTGGCGATCGTGAATCTGCAGTTGTCGGCTCGGGCCGGCCGGGCCTGCACCGTGGTGCGGGTCGGCGGCGAGCTTGACATGGAGACCACTCCGGAGCTGGAGGACTTCCTGGAGGAGGTCGCCGATGGTGGCGCCCGGCAGGTGGTGCTCGACTACACGGACGTGACCTTCATGGATTCCAGCGGCCTCGGCCTGCTGGTGGTCCTGGTCAAGGCGTTTCGTGATCGGGGTGGGCGGCTGTGCCTGTCCGGTGTTCAGCAGCCGGTGCGCGATCTGTTGAAGCTGTCGGCGGTGGACCGCGTGATCGACGTGTACGACACCGTGGAACTGGCCGAGGACGACATGCCGCCTGTCGCGTCCTGACCGCCGTAAGGTCAGTGGACGTCGGTTGAGGGGGCAGCGCCGAGGTCGGCACCCGCGTTGGTGCGGCGAGGCCGCCCGTGGTCGCCGCGCCAGTCGATGATCAGCAGGGTGGCGTCGTCGGCCAGGACGGGCCCGGCCACGGCGAGGACCGCGTCGGCGAGCGCCCGGACGGCCTCCCGGGGGTGCAGCCCGGCGATCGACCGGAGTTGGGCCGCGAGGTCCAGGTTGGCGGCCCTGCGTTCCCGGGTGCCGTCGGTGAGGACCACCAGGCGGTCGCCGGGCCGCAAGGCAACCTCGCCGGCGCGGTAGCGCGTCTCGGGAAACATGCCCAGGGCGAAGTTGCGGGGCAGGTCCAGCGGCCTCGGATCACCATCCCGGACCAGCAGCGGGGGCAGGTGCCCGGCGTTGACCAGTCCACACGCACCGGTACGCAGGTCCAGGCGGCCCAGCACCGCGGTGATGAAGGCACCCCGTACCGGGGCGTGCTCGGCGACCGCGGCACTGGCCGCGTCGGCCTGCTCGATCAGGCTATGGCCGGCCCGGCGACTGTTCCGCAGACTTCCTACGCCCAGCGTGGCGGTCAGCGCGCTGGCCACGCCGTGGCCCATCGCGTCGGTGACGCTGAAGTGCAGGGTGTCGCGGGCCAGGCTGTAGTCGAAGGTGTCCCCGCCGATGCTGGCGGCCGGTTCCAGCCAGCCGGACAGGGTGAACGTGCCGCCCTCGCAGGTGTATGCGGCCGGCAGGAGCCGGCGCTGGATCTCGGCCGACAGGGTGAACCCGGTGGTGCGCTGTCCCCACTCGAACAGGTCGGTGTGCCGCCGGTTCGCGATCACCACGAACGCCAGCGCGTGCGCGGTCCGGGCGATCGCGGCGAGGTCAGCCGCTTCCGGCGCGACCTCCAGATCGATCTCCAGCAGGCCGATGACCTCACCGCGCTCGGTCACCGGTGCCAGCACCGTACAACCCTCGTCCCCGGCGACCACCTGGACCGCCTGGGTACGCAGGGCTTCCGCCTGAGGGCCGCCGTCGAACGGTACGACCGTCGCGACCTCGCCGCCGCTCCTCCGGCTTGCGGAGGCGGGGCCGGGCGGGACGTGTGCCAACCTCACCAGGGCGCGGCCGCTGAGGTCCGCGATCAGGAAGGAGACGCTGCTGGCCCGCAGCGCCGCGCCGAGCTCTCGGGTGACCGCCGCCACGGCGTCGACCGGCGCCGCGTTCTCCGCCGCGTCCAGGATCCCCGACAGCGCCTGCTCCCCGGTTTTTCGCATGCGCGCAGCATACGGATTGTCTTCGGCGAGGTGCCTGGCCAGGCAGTGGCTCGGCGGCGGTGTGCGACACCGGCGGCCGTCGGCGTTCTGGCCGCACCGAACCGGCTAAATTGCCGGTATCACCGCTGTGCGGCGGGCCCTTGGCCGGGCTCAGCGGGGCAGGTCGCGGATGCGGACCTTGCCGGTCGCGTTGCGCGGCAGGGACTCGAGGAAGACCACGTCACGCGGTACGCAGAAGCGGGCGCGATGGTGGCGCACGTGGTCCCGGACCTCGTCGGCGCCGAGCACCGCACCGGGGTGCAGCACCACGTACGCGGCCAGCCGCCGGCCGTACTCGGCGTCGGCCACCCCGATCACCGTCACCTCGCGGACCTGAGGGAGATCGGCGAGCAGATTCTCCACCTCGGACGGGAAGACGTTCTCGCCACCCGACACGATCATGTCGTCCTCGCGCCCGTCGACGAACACGCACCCGGCCGCGTCGAGGTGGCCCAGGTCGCCGGTGGCCATCAGGCCGTCGCGCCGTTCCCGGGCGATGCCCGAGGTGTAGCCCTCGAAGAGCATCTCGTTGCCGACGAACAGCCGCCCGACGACGCCGGTAGGTACCGGCCGGCCGCCCTCGTCGAGCACGGCGACCCGGGTGCCGTGCGGCGGCCGGCCCGCCGTGCTGGGCGCGGCCCGCAGGTCGGCCGGGGTGGCGATGGACGCCCAGGAGACCTCGGTGGAGCCGTACAGGTTGTAGAGGACGTCGCCGTACCGGTCCATGAACCGGGTGGCCAGCGCTCCGGGGAGGGCGGATCCGCTGACCGCGACGACGCGCAGCGGCGGCCGGGGGAGGGCCGGCGGCAGCTCCATCAGGTGCTGCAGCATCACCGGGACGGCGACCATGGCGGTGCACTCGTGCCGCACCATCGCGTCCAGGGCGGCGGCCGGCTCGAACCGCCGGCGCAGCACGACGGTGCCGCGCAGTGCCATCGCGATCTGCAGCCCGGCGTAACCCCAGGTGTGGAACAGCGGCGCGGCGATCAGCATCCGCTCGCCGGCGCGCAGCGGGATCCGGTCGATCATCGAGCACAGCGGGCCGAAGCCGCCGGGCGTCGGCCGGAGAGCGCCCTTGGGTACGCCGGTCGTGCCGGAGGTCAGCACGATGGTCCGTCCGACCCGCGGCGGCGGCGTCAGCACGCCGGGCGGGGCGCCGCCGATCAGCTCCTCGAGCCGTGCCTCCCCGATGCCGTCGACGCCGTCCGGCGGCTCGAACTCGTCGTCGTGGATCAGCGCCCGCAGCCGCTGGTCCCGGGCGACGGTGGCCAGCTGGGGCGCGGACAGGCCGACGTTCACCAGCACCGGATCGGCACCCAGGGAGGTCACCGCGACCAGCGCCTCGATGATGCCGGCGGAGTTCCGGCAGAGCAGCCCGACCCGGCCGCCGGGCTCGACGCCGACGGTGGCGCGCAGCGCTCGGGCCAGCCGCTCGGCACGCTCGAGAAGCTCGAGGTAGGTCACCTCGCGCCGGTCATCGACGACGGCGACCCGTCCGGGCTCGCGGGCGGCGGCTTGCCGGAGTTCGCCGGCGAGCCCGAAACCCCACCGGCGCAGGGCGGCGAACTGCCGCGCGGTCGGCAGCGGGTTGCCTGGTTTCAGCAACCCGCGGCGGGCCATCGTCGCGAGGACGAACGGGGCGTCCACGGCTAGCGGATCGGCATGCCGGAAATGGCCCGGGAGATGACCAGCCGCTGGATCTCCGACGTGCCCTCGAAGATGGTGTAGATCTTGGCGTCGCGGTACATCCGCTCGACCGGGTGGTCGCGCAGATAGCCGGCGCCGCCGAGGATCTGCACCGCCTTCTCGGTGACCGCGACGGCCACCTCGCCGGCCTTCAGCTTCGACATCGACCCCTCGCCGGCGGTGAACGGCCGCTCGTTGCGGCCCATCCAGGCGGCCCGCCAGACCAGCAGCCGGGCGGCGTCGATCTCCATCCGCATGTCGGCGAGGGCGAACGCGATCGCCTGGTTCTCGATGATCGGCCGGCCGAACTGCACCCTGGTCTTCGCGTACTCCAGGGCGTATTCGTAGGCGGCCCGGGCGATGCCGATCGCCTGGGCGCCGACCGCCGGGCGGGACAGCTCGAACGTGCGCATGGCGGCCTGCCGGCTCGCCCGCTGCCCGGACCGGGCCCGGGCCAGTCGCTGGTCGAGCGCTTCCTTGCCGCCGAGCAGGCAGCGGCCGGGCACCCGGACACCGTCGAGGAAGACGTCGGCGGTGTGCGAGGCGCGCAGGCCGAGCTTGCGCAGCTTCCGGGTGGCGGCCAGGCCGGGCGTGCCGGGCGGGACGACGAAGGCGGCCTGGCCGCGGGAGCCGAGTTCCGGGTCGACCGACGCGGTGACCACGTGGACGTCGGCGATGCCGCCGTTGGTCGCGTACGCCTTCTGGCCGTTCAGGACCCATTCGTCTGCCGCCTCGTCGTAGACGGCCCGGGTGCGCATCGCGCCGACGTCCGAGCCGGCCTCCGGCTCGGTGGTGCAGAACGCGCCGACCTTCGGAGCGGCGGCGTCGCCGAAGCACTGGGGGACCCACTCGACCAACTGCTCCGGGGTGCCCGAGCCGTAGATCGCGGCGACCGCCAGGGAGGTGCCGGAGATCGCCATGGCGATCCCGCCGTCGCCCCAGAACAGCTCCTCGTTCGCCAGCGGCAGCGACAGGCCGGTCCCGTCCGACCAGGTGTTGGCCAGGAACTCGAATCCATACAGGCCGATCTTCGCCGCCTCCTGGATGACCGGCCAGGGCGTCTCCTCGCGCTCGTCCCACTCGGCGGCGGCCGGCCGGACGACGCCTTCGGCGAAGCCGTGCACCCAGTCGCGCAGCTCCCGTTGTTCGTCGTTGAGGTCGAGCCAGAACTCCATTGCGGACCACATCTCCCGGGGCAGTGGAATCTACTGGCCGGTAACGCTACGGACGCGTAGGTACGGCCGCAAGAGAGCCGGTCAGATGCGGGCGGCCGGAGCCCGCCGAGTGCAAGCCGAAGTGCCAGTCGTCGCCGCCCGTCGTCACCGCGAAGGCCACCGTCGCCGGCAGCAGAACGGGCAGCTTGAATGCCACGTCCACGGTGTAGGACTCCGGCAGCCGCCCCTCGAGCGCCGCGAGGCAGCGGGCCGCGGTCCACATGCCGTGCGCGATCGGGCGGGGGAAGCCGAACAGCCGCGCGCCCAGCCGGGAGGTGTGGATCGGGTTGTGGTCGCCGGAGACGGCCGCATAGTCCGGACCCACTCGCGCGGGGATCCGCCATCGCGCGGAGGGGACCGGCGGGCCGGTTCGCTCGCCCCGGTCGCGATGCTCGCTCTGGCGGCTTTTCCGCAGGTACGTGGCGGTGCCGCGCCAGACCTCCACGCCGCCGGCGGCGGCCGTGGCGACCACATCGAACTGCTGCCCGCGGTGGTGCGGCCGCAGGTCCACGGCGTGCACGGACAGGTCCAGCCGGGTACCCGCGTCGATCGGCCGGTGCAGCGTGATGCGGTTGGCCACGTGCACCAGACCGACCACCGGAAACGGGAAGTCGGCGGCGGACATCAGCCGCATGGCGAGCGGGAACGCGAGGACGTGCGGGTAGGTGGCCGGCAGGGTGTCGGTGAGCCGGAAACCGCACACCCGGTCGTAGCGGGCGAGGTGCTCCCGGTCCACGGTGACCGAGCGGCGGACCAGCTCGCGGGCCGGTAGCCCGGTGGGGCGGCGCCGGGGCACCAGGCCGAGCGCCGCGCGGGCGTACAAGGCGCCGGGTCCGCTCATCACGCGCCCAGCAGGCTCTGGCCGCAGACGCGGACGACGCTGCCGGTGATCGTGCCGGAGCCGGGCGAGGCGAGCCAGGCGACCGTCTCCGCCACGTCGACCGGCAGGCCGCCCTGCGCCATGCTGTTCATCCGGCGGCCGGCCTCCCGCAGCACGACCGGCATGCGGGCGGTCATCGCGGTCTCGATGAAGCCCGGGGCGACCGCGTTGATGGTGATCCCACGCCCGGCCAGCAGCGGGGCCATCGACTCCACCATGCCGACGACGCCGGCCTTGGCGGTGGCGTAGTTCGTCTGCCCCCGGTTGCCCGCGATGCCGGCGATCGACGCCAACCCGATGATCCGGCCGCCCGGGCGGATCAGTCCCCGCTCCAGCAGCACCTCGTTGATCCGTTCCGGGCCGGTGAGGTTCACCGCCAGCACCGAGTCCCACGTGGCGGCGTCCATCCGGGCGATCGTCTTGTCCCGCGTGATGCCCGCGTTGTGCACGATCACGTCGACACCGCCGGTCAGGTGGCCGGCCAGCCGTTCGGCGGCGCCCGGCGCGGTCAGGTCGAGTTGCAGGGCCCGGCCGCGGACGTCGTTGGCCACCCCGGCGAGCGCGTCGCCGGCGGCCGGCAGATCGAGGGCGATCACCGGGGCGCCGTCGCGGGCGAGGACCCGGGCGATGGCCGCGCCGATGCCCCGCGCCGCCCCGGTGACCAGGGCGACCTTGCCGTCCAGGGGACGGTCCGCATCGGCCGGCGCGGTGACCGGACCGGCACCGACCCGGATCACCTGCCCGGACACGTACGCCGAGCGGCCGCTGAGCAGGAAGCGCAGCGTACTCTCGATCGCTTCCTCCCCGCCCGGCGCGACCTGGACGAGCTGGGCGGTGACACCGCGGCCGAACTCCTTGCCGATGCTGCGGGTCAGCCCCTCGAGGGCGCGCTGTGCGGTTGCCTCCCGCGGCGTGCGGCACGCCTCCGGCGGGGTGCCCAGCACGATCACCCGGCCGGACCCGAGCAGCGCCCGGGCCACCGGGTGGAAGAAGTCGTAGAGAGCGCGCAGTCCGGCCGAGTCGGTGACCCCGGTGGCGTCGAAGACCAGTGCGCCGTAGCGGGCGCCCGCGGTGGCGGCGTCGGTCACGTCGAGGAGTTTGCGGATCGTCTCCGCCACCCGGCCGCCGGGCGCCGCGCCGAGCCGGACCGGCCCGGACGTGAGCGGCTCGCCGGGGACATGGCGCCGCAACCGCGGCGGGTGCGGCAGCCCGAGCCGCCGCACCACGGCGCGGCCCAGATCGGAATTGGCGAAGCTCGCGTACCTGTCGGCCACGGGCGTAGCGTACCCACGGGTAAGTTACTCGCAAGGTCACTGGAGGAAGTCGTGCAGAACGTGCGCCGTGTCGCCGTCGTCGGCGGAAATCGCATCCCGTTCGCCCGGTCCGGCAGCCGGTACGCCCAAGCCTCCAACCAGGACATGCTGACCGCCGCCCTGGACGGGCTGATCGCCCGCCACGGGCTGGCCGGCCGGCGGGTCGGCGAGGTGGTCGCCGGCGCGGTACTCAAGCACTCGCGCGACTTCAACCTCACCCGCGAGGTCGTGCTCGGCTCCCGGCTGGACCCGCGCACCCCGGCGTACGACATCCAGCAGGCCTGTGGCACCGGCCTGGAAGCCGTCATCGCAGTCGCGAACAAGATCGCGCTGGGTCAGGTCGACGTCGGCATCGCCGGCGGCGTCGACACCACCTCGGACGCGCCGCTGCAGCTCAACGAGGACATGCGCCGGGCACTGCTGGAGCTCAACCGGGCCCGGACCATCGGTGCCCGGCTCAAGGCCGCCGCCCGGCTGCGCCCGCAGCAGGCGTTCCGCCCGGACATCCCGCGCAACGCCGAGCCACGCACCGGCCTGTCGATGGGCGAGCACGCCGCGGTCACCGCTGTGCGGTGGAACATCGACCGCGAGTCGCAGGACGCCCTGGCCCTCGCCTCCCATCAGCGCCTCGCCGGCGCCTACGACCGGGGATTCTTCGACGACCTGGTGACCCCGTACCTGGGCCTGACCCGGGACGAAAACCTGCGCCCGGACACCACGCTGGAGAAGCTCGCCACGCTCCGGCCGGTGTTCGGCCGCGAGCACGCGACGATGACGGCGGGCAACTCGTCGCCGCTGACCGACGGCGCTGCCACGGTCCTGCTGGCGTCCGAGGAGTGGGCGGCCGCGCACTCGTTGCCGGTGCTGGCCTGGTTCGCCGACTGCGAGACCGCTGCCGTCGACTTCGTGCACGGCGACGAGGGCCTGCTGATGGCACCCGCGTACGCGGTGCCGCGGATGCTCGCCCGCCACGGCCTGACCCTGCAGGATTTCGACTTCTACGAGATCCACGAGGCGTTCGCCGCGCAGGTGCTGGCCACCCTGGCGGCCTGGGAGTCGCCGGAGTTCGCCAAGGAGCGGCTGGGCCTGGACGCCCCGCTCGGCCCGATCGACCGGGCCAAGCTCAACGTCAACGGCTCGTCGCTGGCAGCCGGCCACCCGTTCGCCGCAACCGGCGGCCGCATCGTGGCGAACCTGGCCCGGCTGCTGGCGGAGAAAGGTTCCGGCCGCGGCCTGATCTCCATCTGCGCCGCGGGCGGCCAGGGCGTCGTGGCCATCCTGGAACGCTGACCGTTCCCTGCGGTGGCCGGCGCGAGGGTGTTGGATTGGCGCATGGAATTCCGCTACCTCGGTCGCTCCGGGTTCAAGATCTCTGAAATCACCTACGGCAACTGGCTGACGCACGGCTCCCAGGTCGAGAACGACATCGCGACGCAGTGCGTGCGCGCGGCTCTGGACGTCGGCATCTCGACGTTCGACACCGCCGACGTGTACGCGAACACCAAGGCGGAGACCGTGCTCGGCGAGGCGCTCAAGGGTGAGCGCCGCGAGTCCCTGGAGATCTTCACGAAGGTGTTCGGGCCGATCGGGCCGAAGGGGCACAACGATGTCGGCCTGTCCCGCAAGCACATCCTGGATGCGATCGACGGCTCGTTGACCCGGCTGCAGACCGACTACGTCGACGTCTATCAAGCCCACCGGTACGACTACGAGACGCCGCTGGAAGAAACGATGCAGGCTTTCGCCGACACCGTACGGCAGGGCAAGGTCCGCTATCTCGGCGTCAGCGAGTGGACGGCGGACCAGATCCGCGCCGGGCACGCGTTGGCGAAGGACCTGGGCGTGCAGTTGATCTCGAACCAGCCGCAGTACTCGATGCTGTGGCGCGTCATCGACGGCGAGGTCGTCCCGGTCTGCCGTGAGCTGGGCATCTCCCAGGTGGTGTGGTCGCCCATCGCGCAGGGTGTGCTGACCGGGAAGTACCAGCCGGGCCAGGCCCCGCCGACCGGGTCCCGGGCCACCGATGACAAGGGCGGGGCACAGATGATCAGCCGGTTCATGAACGACGACGTCCTGACCCGGGTGCAAGGGCTCCGGCCGGTCGCCGACGAGGTGGGGCTGTCGCCGGCGCAGCTCGCCATCGCGTGGGTGCTGCAGAACGACAACGTAGCCACGGCCATCATCGGCGCGTCCCGGCCGGAGCAGGTCGGGGAGAACGCCAAGGCGGTGGGGGTCCGGATCCCGGCCGAGCTGATGGACCGGATCGATGAGATCCTCGGCGACGTGGTCGAGCGGGATCCCGCCAAGACCCATGAGAGCTCGCCGAAGACACGCGAGGCCTGAACGCCACTCTTTCCGGCGGTCCGCGTCATGTGACCGCCTGGACCGGCTCATAACCGGTGCAGCGACATTCCCGCGCGCCCGAGGAGAGCCATGCCGTTCAGCGTGCAGGTGGACGACCGGGACGGGCTCGCCCTGGTGGGCTTGGCGGGTGAGCTCGACATCGAGCCGGCCGCGGATCTGCGGGTGCTGTTCGACATGCTGGTGGAGAACGGGCAGGTCAACGTGCTGGTCGATCTGCGCCTGCTGACGTTCTGCGACTCGGTGGGCCTGTCGGCGCTCATTCACGGTTTCCACGCATGCTGCTCCGCCGGCGGATCGTTCCGGCTCACCGGCGACACCGGACTGGTCAGCCGGCTGCTGCGGGTTACCGGCGTGGGCGGAGTACTGCTGGACCGACCGGAGGCTGAGGTCGGCGAGGTGGTCACGAATGATCGCGATGGTCCGCGGTGACGGTCGGCCCGGTGGGGTCCTGGGCTTTCTCCAGGTATCCGCGCTGAGTCATCTGGAAACTGGTCAGGGCATCGATCAGGAAGGCCGCCCCGGCCTCGCCGATGTCCTGCACCTCCTCCGGCGTGCGGGCGGTGCGGAGCACGCCCACCAGGACCTCGTGATGGACGTGAACCAGGTTCAGCAGGCCGACCGGGTCGGATACGGCGCTGCGGCCGAGTTCGTACGCCGCCCGTAGCCCGGTCTCATCCCGCCGGGCCAGGTAGCCGAGGAACGCCGCGGCATAGTCCTGATGCAACCTGCGCAGCCGGTCCATGTCGCACCCGCTCAAATCCGGCTTCTGCGTAGCTCAGTGCCGGAAGAGCCGAGCTGGTCGAGGAGCGACAGGCCTTCCTCGAGGTCCAGCGCCGTGTACATCGAGTCCAGGGTGATGCCGAACTTCACCATGGCGAAGGCGACCTCCGGCTGGATGCCAACGACGACGGTCTCCGCGCCGCGCAACCGTGCCACCTGGCCGAGATCGCGCAGCGTCCGGGATCCGAAGGAGTCCAGAACGTCCAACGCGGCGACGTCGATGATGACGCCGCGTGCCCGGCGGTGCCCGATCTGGTCGATCAGATCGTGCTGAAAACGCTCGAAGTGCTCGTCGTCGAGCGCGGTGTGGATGGAGGCGATCAGGTACGCCCGCTGGGCCAGGATGGAGACGCGCAGCGGCTCCTGCTCCGGTAAGTCAACGCCGGCCATCGTCAATCCTGACCGTCGGATATCCGAGCAGGCGCTCTGCCTCCTCGATGCCCTCCTGCAGGTCTCCCACCGTGTCCATCTTGCTCAGGTCCACACCGATGGTGACCAGCGTCTCGGCGATCTCTGCGGAGAGGCCGGTGATGATCACGGCGGCTCCCATGAGCTTCGACGCGTCGACGGTCTGCACCAGGCCGTTCGCCACCTCCTGGTCCACGTCCGGCACGCCGGTGATGTCGATCACGACAACCTTCGCGCGATGCGCCCGGATGGCCTTCAACAGCTGTTCGGTGAGCTGGCGGGCACGGGGTGCGTCCAGGATCCCGATGATCGGCAGGATCAGCAGGCGTTCCCGGACCTGCAGCACCGGCGTCGACAGTTCCCGGATCGCCTCCTGCTGGTCGCGGATGACCCGCTCCCGCTCCTGCACGAAGCTGACGGCCACCATGTTCGCGATCCGGTTGGCCGCGGGCTCGTAGGCGTCCAGGACCTGGTTCAGCAGGTCGAAGTCCTCGCGGTACTTCTCGAACAGGGAGCGGGCCAGCACGTCGCGGAGCAGGAGGACGATATTGAGCACATCCTCGGTTTCCACGCCGCGCGGGATGATGCGTTCCGACAAGTCGCGGGCGTAGTGCTGCAGGGCGTCGGTGCTTCCGGTTTCCAGCACCTCGACGTAGTTGTCATAGATCGAGGTGGCTTCGGAGAAGATCTCCTCCGGCGTCATCGCTGACAACAGCCGCGCCCCGGTGATCCGGCCGGTCCACTGCTCACGCAGGTGTTCCCGGTTGTCCCGCAAGTGCGCCACAAGCTGGGAGAGCAGCCGGTCGTGCTCGTTCTGAGCCTCGTCGGTCGGCTGCGCCTCTTCGCTTTTCTTGGATGCCATACAGCCCGCCTTTCAGTCCATCCATTTGGTCATGGTCACGGTGGTGCCCTTGCCGACTTCGGACATGATCTCGAATTCGTCCATCAGGCGTTTCGCGCCCGGCAGACCCAATCCCAGTCCGCCATAGGTGCTGTAGCCGTCCTGCAAGGCCCGCTCGACGTCCGGAATGCCGGGCCCCACGTCGCGAGCGACCACGGTGACGCCGGTCCGCTCGTTCTCGGTCACCACCGACACGCCGACTTCGCCGCGCTTGGCGAATTTGACGATGTTCCGGGCGATCTCGGAGATCGCCGTGGCGATGACGGCGAGCTCGGTGGCGGTGAAGCCGGCGCGGGCGGCGATCTTGCGTCCCTGTTGGCGTGCCAGCACCACGTCCGCGTTCGTCGACACCGCCACCCGAGTCTGGTCGTCGTTGACCACCGTGGCGCGCCGGTCCAGCAACGGCCCGCTCAGCCGGGCACAGAAATCGCAGCTCAGCAAGTGACCACCGGCGTCAAGCTCACGCTGGCGGCGGCGGTCGCCGGTGGAGAACGCCAGGAGTACCGGCCGGCAGCGATCCGTCGCGGGCTCGGCCCGTTCGTGGGCGAGGAGGTACTCCACCCGGAGTTTGGCGCGGGTCCGGCTGAGCCGGGCAGCAATGGCACCGGGCGTCGATCGCTCACTGGCGGCCAGTGTCGCGGTGTCCTGCCCATGCACCTCGTGGGCCAGCAACATCTCCCGTTCGCCGGGCGCCAGTCGGTCAAGTGCCTCCTTGACCGCCGCCTTCTCCTCATCCCGCAGCACCCCGTCCTCGGGACGCTCGGAATCCTCATCGTCCACCAACAGGTGCGCCATGCGGCGCGCCCGGCTGTCGCTGCGGCCGACCGACGCCACCAGGTTGCGCGCGGTGACCGCGGCGTACGGGGCCAGGGTGTCGGCCTCGACTCTGGCCCGGGCGGCCATGACCCGGACCAGGGTCTCCTGCACCAGATCGTCGACGAGGTGCGGATCCCGTACGCGGGCGGCCACGACACGCCGCACCAGCGGGACGAGTTCGATGATCGGCTGCTCATCCGACGGTGAGGCGACGTGAGCGCCAGCCATACGCACCGTCCCCACGCATCGGTAGTCACCACGGAGCAACCACGGTCCGTGGGAAATTGTGCTACCCCCGCCGCGGTCGCCGGACACCTGAAGAGTCAGGAACGGCCTCCATAAGTCCACCGGGCAACCACCTTAAGCCCCTAAAGAAGACATAACTGTCAGTCCTCGGGCGTCTCGGCTCGCGAACGGCGCCCGCGCAGAGAGGACCGGCACAGGAACTGACGCCGTACGGGCACGCCGATGACGCGGGAAGCGACCGGTGGACCGACGTGCTGGCGGCAGCATCCACGGCGAATCGGCGGCTGGCTGACGGATGGACCGCTCGAGCCCGCTCCTTTCCCACGGCGTCACTCATCTGACGCCCGGGGTCGGGGACGACCGGGCCGGCGTCATGCGGCGGCCCGGACCGACTCACAACCTGATGCAGGGAGACCCCTACTCGCAAGGAGACTCCGATGACCGGATCGGGTTCGCAGACCTGGTGGGATCCGTGGACCTATCGCCGGGACGCTGGAGTGTCGGCACATCGGGCAGACCTGGCGGGCTTCGCTGTGGAGGCGACCGACGGGAGCATCGGCACGGTGCAGAGGGCGACGTACGAGGTGGGTTCGAGTTACGTCCTCGTCGACACGGGACCGTGGGTATCCGGGGGCAGACTGCTGCTTCCGGCCGGCATCGTCAGTCGAGTCGACCGCCTTGTCCGGACGGTCTATGTCGACCGCACCAAGGACGAGATCAAGGGTGCACCGGCGTTCGACGAGGACACCCGTTCCGACACCGAGTACCGAGCGCGGCTGGGCGACTACTACGGCCGATACCGCTACTGACCGCGGCGTACGTCGGCTCTGCTCATTTTTCGATCGAAACCGTGACCATACGCCTCCCGGAGGAAGCATGGCGAAACAACAACGTGTCCTGGTGACGGGGGCCGGTGGCTTCATCGGCCACCATCTCGTCACCGCATTGAAACAGCGGGGCTGCTGGGTGCGCGGCGTGGACCTGCACCTTCCGGAGTACACCGAGACGGATGCCGACGAATTCGAGCTGCGTGATCTCCGGCGCTTCGACGAGTGCCTGCTCGCTACGCGCGGCGTTGACCGCGTCTACGCATTGGCGGCGGACATGGGCGGTATGGGGTTCATCTCCGCCAACCACGCCACCATCCTGCGCAACAACGCCCTGATCAACATTCACACGCTGGAAGCGGCACGCCTGAACGGCGTATCCCGTCACCTGTTCAGCTCATCGGCCTGTGTCTATCCGGACTACCTCCAGACCCAGGCCGACGTCGTCCCGTTGCGAGAAGAGGACGCCTACCCAGCCAGCCCGCAGGACGCCTACGGGTGGGAAAAGCTCGTCGCCGAGCGCCTTTGCGAGGCGTACACCGGTGAGTTCGGACTCGAGACCCGGATCGTGCGTTTCCACAACATCTACGGACCGAACGGGACCTACGCCGGTGGCCGGGAAAAGGTACCGGCCGCGCTCTGCCGGAAGGTCGCCCTGGCCGAACCGGGTGGGGAGATCGAGATCTGGGGTGACGGCAAGCAGACCCGGTCGTTCTGCTATGTCGACGACTGCGTGGAGGGAATCTGCCGGCTCATGGACTCCGACCATCGGGAGCCGCTGAATCTCGGCAGTGAAGAGATGGTCAGCATCAATCAGCTGGCCCGCTTGATCCTGGAGATCGCCGGCAAGGACGGCGTGACGCTGCGGCACGTGACCGGACCGCAGGGCGTACGGGGCCGCAACTCGGACAATCGTCGGCTCCGCGACGTGCTGGGATGGCAGCCCACCGTCCCGCTTCGCCACGGTCTCGAGCCCACCTACCGGTGGATCGAGAAGCAGGTGGCGGCCGGCGCCGTGGAGGCCTGAGCGGATGGGACCGGGAGCAGCGAGGTTCCACATCATCTGCGAGCGGGATGTCGGCCTGTTCTCGCTGATTCAGCAGGTGATCGCCAACGTTCCCTGGGCGGTCCGGGAGAACCGGATACCGGTCGTGTATTTCGGGCAGAACACGTGCTATTGGACGCCCAACGGGTATCAGGGCAGTCGCACCGTCTGGGAGTACTACTTCCAGCCCCTGATTCCCGGGTACTCGGCGTCGACCATTCCCGAGCCGATCCGGACGTTGATTTCTGCGGACCGGCCGTCAGCCAACGACGTGGGCGGTTTCGTGGACGACGCCTTCTTCGTGTCGCGGCATTTCGGCGATCATCCGCGGCTGAGCGGCGTCACGCTGCCCATCCCGTATCAGTGGGACGACCCGAGCGACGCCTTGCGACGGAAGGCGAAGGCGATCGTCGACGATTTCGTCCGGCCCCGCGCCTACCTGCGGCGAAAGGCCGACGAGTTCTTCGCCCGGCACATGGCCGGCCACCACCTCATCGGCGTTCACGTGCGGGGCACCGACGCCACGTCCCCGCAGGAACGCCGGTCGTTCCGCCAGGGTTCGCTCGTGCTTCCGAGGTATCTGCAGGAGATCGACCGCCGGCTGAGTCGTGAGCCGACGGCGAAGATATTCGTCGCCTCCGACGATCAGGCCTCAGTGGACCACCTGGCCGATGTATTCGGTTCCCGGGTGATCGCCTACGAAAGCATCCGGCACCGAGGCGGTGAACCGGCGGGCCGCGGTCCGACGGGCTGGATCATGCCGGCATACATCGCCGGCGACCGCGACACGGCCGCCCGCAACGGCGAGGACGCCGTCATCGAGTACCTCCTGCTGAGCCGATGCGATCACCTGATCCACAACGGGTCGAGCCTGGCACGGACGGTGTTGCTGAACTCGCCTGGGTTACCGCACACCAACACGCATCGCCGTCCCGACGAGGAGTCACCGTGACCGCTGTCGACCAGGAGACGATTGACCGCGTCAAGGCGTACAAGCAGCAGCGTGAAGCCTCAGCCCATCGCTATCAGGATCGGCCCCGGATGGCGTTCATCGTCCATTCGTTCAATCGCGTGGCGAACATCGAGCAGCTTGTCGAGGGCCTGCGGTTCCTGGGCGGCCATGAGCTGATCGTCTGTGAGGACGGCTCCCTGGACGGCTCACGGGAGAAGTGGATGTCCTATCTGACCGGGCCGAACGACTTCCTGATCCACTCGAACGATCTGCACGAGATCAGGGTGCTGGACCGCGCCATCCGGTTCGCCCGGGCCGACATCGTGTGCCTGGTGCAGGATGACGACACCATCCCGCGTGATGCGACCTGGCTCGACACCGCGCTGGAGAATTTCGACCGCTATCCAAGGCTGGCGATCCTGGGTGGGTTCATGGGGTTCGAAAGCTTCGACCCCGATCCCGCGAAGGCGAGGCGAATCTGGGGCGGTGGCTTCCGGTTCGTCCACCACGTCAACATCGGGCCGTACTTCATCCGCAGACAGCACTACGAGTCGCTCGGCGGCTGGGAGTACTCGTTCTCCGAACCCGGCGAACCCGGAATCTGTTTCGACAACGAGCTGTGCCTGCGGGCGTGGATGAACGGCTACCAGGTGGCCTACAGTTTCGTCCCGTTCAAGGGACCGGCCGGCCACTATCCGGCGGACGGCGGAACGGTACTTTTCTCGAACGACATCAGAGTACGCAACTCCGTTCGGAACTCCGACACCATATTCGCCTGGTATGGCAAATACGCCAAGCGGATTGATGCCCTGGTCGAAGAGGCGAACGCAGAACTTCAGGCGGCGGCCGGCCCCGGCCGTTCGTGATCGAAAAGGGCGACGTGCGGCTGCGCCAGCAGTCGTGCGCCGTACACCGTCCTCAGAACTCTTCGTGGGTCCGCGGGTCCAGGCCGCTGACCCCGCTGCCCTCCAGCGCCGCGATCTCGGCGAGGTCGTCGTCGCTGAGGTCGAAGTCGAACACCTCGAGGTTCTGCCGGAGACGGCTGACATTTCCCGACTTCGGAATCGGTACCAGGCCCAGCTGGACATGCCAACGCAGGATCACCTGCACCGGCGTCTTGCCGTACCGGCTGCCGCTCCTGGCAAGCACCGGCTCGTCCAGCACGGCACCCGCTCGCTCCAGCGGCGACCACGACTGCACGACGATGCCCCGCCGTGAG